>CAZTSG010000001.1:0-82689 GCA_964616835.1 uncultured Nitrososphaerota archaeon
GATCTGAACCATAAAAGTCATCAGCACACTTGATTCTGCATAAATGAGATCTAAAATAGTATTGACAACGAAAAACTTAATTTAATATTCGATAATTGAGAAAAGATAGTAATAAAATGGCTTCGCATGAGGAGGAAAGGAAATCGGTAGCTAAGGAATCTTCGAAGGCAATGCTAATGGTCGTCTATATTGTTCTCTATGTTGCTGTTTCAATAGTCATGCAGTATCTTTTCTCAAGTTTATTACCCGCATATGGTATACCTATTCAGGATTATGCTGTTTATGCTAACATTCTTATTGCGTTAGCATTCGGCTATCTTATTATGAGCAGCATATCCAACTTCATATACTGGACTCTTAGGGTGAAGTATGCTCATCCTACTGCTGCTGCAGTTAGGAATGTTATAAAAATTATTGGGATAGGCGGACTTGCCGCGGCTATTGCTGGCGGTGTCGCCGGTGGCGCGGCTGGTGTAGCTCTAGGAGGCTTCTTAGGTATGGTTATAGGCTTTGCAACACAGCAGGTACTGGGCCAAGCAGTTTCGGGCCTTTTCGTGCTTATCGTAAGGCCGTTCAAAATAGGAGACTCGGTGATTATAGCCGGTGAAGAAGGTGTTGTAGAAGATGTGGCCACACTGTTCACGATCATTGTAAAAGGCGATGGAACGAGGGTCCTAATACCGAATAATACTGTGTTGAGCGGGAAGGTATATGTTAAACAAAAAGCATAAGCTACTTTTTCGACAAGTATTTAACGAAATTTTATGCGTTAAATCATTATGCTTGCTGAATAAATCGGAAAAATAAATAAGAGCAATTGTTTAATGATTCTTGGACGATGAGGAGATCGAGGTACGAGGATCCTGTGACTGGTTTTTCCGCTTCCGAGTCCCAAAATAACCCTTTGTTTTCAAATGACATGCTGTTATCTCTTGGAAACCTTAATACTCCTACTCTGAGTATTAGGGTGGCGAGTGTTGTTGTAATAATGAAAATACTTTTATATTTGTCCGAAAAATTCAACTAGAAAACTGTTGTTAAATCCATGGCCTTTCCTATTCGTGCTGATTCTAGCGATTTAATCATTATCTCGCTTACATGCGCTCCCCAAGATATGTTTGGCAACGGGTCCTTGTCTTCAGCCACGCATTCTATGACGTGTTTCGTAGAAGCCTCCATGTAATCCCACCACACGTCCTTCATCTGAATTACGTACCAAGAGTCCCTATAATATCTGCTTGTCTTCTTCTCGGTTTTAACCGCTAAGCGGTCTTGCCATATAAATAGGGCTCCCATTGTTCCGTAGATTTCTATCCTCGGAGCATCCCCCTCGCCAAACCTTATCTCGTAGGGTGTTACGAAGTTGGATATTATGCATCCGAGGCTCCCATTCACCATTTCCAAGCAGGTGAAAGTATTGTCTTCTGCAGCTACACGTATCTTCTTAGATTTTGGATGCTTGCTCAACAGGTTGAAGAACTCCATATATGAGATCGGTGAGTTTGAGAGAATCTCCGTCACTACTTCATCCGGCACGATGTTAGTCTCCGAAATAGATGTCTTAGCCATGCCGACCACTCTCTTTGCAGGACCGAGTAAAAAAGTTATTGCAGATATCTCGTAAACACCTAGGTCGAAGAGAGGTCCTCCAGCCTCCCTGCTGAAAAAAGTTTCAGAGCCCCATGCCGGTGGTCCACGCCCCAAACCAGCTCTAAACCATAATACTTCTCCGAGAGCCCCCTCCTCCAATACTTCCTTAGCCTTAAGGTAGAGCGGCGATTGTTGAACATTCGGCTCCACCAAGACTTTAACCCGGTTCCTCTTAACTTCCTCCACAGCCGTTTTCAAATCCTCCATGTTGGTGGCAAGAGGCTTTTGGACCAGAATGTGTTTCCTGGCTCTTGCTGCTTGAGCAACCTGTTTAGCATGAATACTCATGCCTGTGAGGATGAAAACAATATCTATATCCGGCTCTGTAAGCATATCGTTAAAATCTGTATAATACTCCTTGGCTCCGTAAAAATCCTTAAACTTCGCTGCTCTCTCAGGAACCTTGTCGCAGACCGCGACGAGCTCGCCATACTTCTTTACGTAAGGGATATATCTGAGTGCAACAACACCGCAACCGAGGATGCCGCATCTACCATTTTTTAAAGTAGTCATGCTTACGATAAAAAATTCCTTTTAATAAACTTGTTCTCGTTCTGATTATCAACTTCCTATTCAGCCTTAACACTATCATGTAAATCCTGCTCGCGATAATCTTGGTAATTACCATGTTTAGATGTAGATAGTAAGCTTAGCAATAAATCAAAATAGTCCTCAAAAATTCTAATAGGAAAGATGTTCCAAATAGCAGGAAGACTATTCCGCTTCCGAGCTTAACATATTTTAATGCCACCCATCTTGAAAATACTCTTCCTAGCAACACACCTATTCCAGTTAGAATGATGAACGCCGCGATGGTTCCTGCATAAATAATTACTGGAACACCGTACTTCGCTGTAAGAGCTATTACAGCCACCTGAGTCTTGTCGCCCATTTCCATCAGCGTGATCATTGAGAAGGTAGATAGGAGAGCGTATTTGGAACTTCTTTCTCTAAAACACTCTTCTTTTTCCCTTGTTAGAATCATATAGATGCCGAAGACTAAGAATAAGCCTGCGGATACGAGGTTTACCGCCTGCGGTGGCACTATTATGCTTAAAGCATCTCCTATAAAAACGCCTATTGCAGAAACAAAGATGAAAGCCAGCATCGCACCAATGAAGACTACAAGAGTATTAGAGCAGGATGACAGGCTTATAATAGCCAGCTGGGTCTTATCCCCTAGTTCAGCGAGAATGATTAGCAGGAGGGATGCGAACAGCGGAGTTAGATCCATTAAGCCCCAAGTTAAAAACGGGGTATTTAAATCTGAATTAATGAAATAATAGGGAGAGTTAAAACTGCCTGTTTTTGCTACTCGGATTGGAGAATAAAACTTTTATCCAACCATTGTTCTTCAAAACAATAGCGGCGTTCGTCTAGTCTGGTTAGGACATCAGCCTGCCACGCTGGTAACCCGGGTTCAAATCCCGGACGCCGCATGTTTCTCAATAGTTTTTTCTTTGCATAAAAGTTGGAAACGCTTATTAACATGTTACTATTGTTGATAGTAGCTTAAAATGGAAACCTTTAGAAGCATCCCGCTGTACGAGGTTCCTGAGAAAAAGCCTGTCAAACTTTCTGCAATAACACTTGTTCTACTCGGGGTTTTAATAGGGTTGCTTGCGGGTTACTTCCTTAGTGTTCTAACAATTCTAAGCAGGATTGATAGTCTTCAAAACAGAGTCTCAACTCTTGAGAACCGTGTTTCAAGTCTCCAGTTGATGCAGAACTCCAGCGTAGTAACAATCTACACTTCAGAAGAAGGTGTTTCCCTGTCCCAGCTCTATGAAAAAGCTAGGGATTCTGTCGTTTTGATAACCGGGACTGTCGTGCAATACGATATCTTCTACAGGACGTACTACAGCACTACCCAAGGATCAGGCTTCGTATACAGGTTTGAAGACCAGTTTGTAGTAATCACTAACTACCATGTTGTTCACAATGCGCGCGACATTATTGTGAGGTTTAGCAATGGTAATGCTTACCCGGCTGACGTGAAGGGTTCCGACCCGTATTCTGACCTCGCCGTCTTAATAGTTAACGCTCCGCTTGAAGAGTTTAAACCCCTTGAGATAGTTAGCTCGTCAACACTTAAAGTGGGCGATCCAGTTGTAGCGATCGGAAACCCCTATGGTCTAGCTGGCTCAATGAGCTCTGGAATAGTTAGTGCGCTTGGTAGAACGATAACTGAGGACCTTACAGGAGGGTATCCAATAGCCAACTGTATTCAGACAACTGCTCCAATAAACCCGGGAAATTCTGGAGGACCGCTTTTAAACCTCCGCGGCCAAGTTGTTGGAATAACTACAGCAATAGTAAGTGATTCTCAAGGACTTGGATTTGCGATCCCTTCAAACACGATTCTGCGAGAAATCGAATCTCTTGTTAAAAATGGCTCTTACGATCGGCATCCTTGGCTTGGGGTGGCAGGTACGGACATGACTTACGACTTGGCTCAAGCAATGGATATTGACATAACATACGGCTGGCTAATAACCAGCGTTACGCCGAACGGACCCGCTGCTAAAGCAGGCTTACAGGGCGGAAACAGATATGTTATGATCAAGGGGACAAGAATTCTAGTAGGCGGGGACGTCATCATAGGAATAAACGGTGTTAAGGTTTCTAACGGGGATAGCCTCTTCACCTATCTCGAAGAATATACTTCTCCAGGTCAAACTATTACGTTAACAATAGTTAGAAACCGTCAGACAATAGATGTTCCTGTTACGCTTGAAGCAAGGCCGCCGCTAACCTAAGTATCGTTAGTCAAAATAAAAATCGTTTTTAATTCAATAGGATGCTTTTCTAAAGGATTGATGATTCTCCTGTTTCTGAGAATTGTCACCGTATCTCCTATTATGCGGAGACCGTAATTATCCTCTTCTCCTTGTTTAAAACATCTCGGTATATGTATTTCCTCCATATCAGAGCTAAGTTTTGCGAGAAATATTCTCTCCCAAGGCGTTTTGAAAAACGCTACGGGTAAATGCTGCCTTACGAAGGAGATTTGAATCGAAGCGAGAAAGCATATGCTTAAAACTCCTATTACAACAATCGCTACTGATATCGCTATTGAATATAACGGATGGTTTTCCTCAACATTTTTTCCCTCGCTTATTTTTTCAATATTCCTAACTCTATACTCTAGCCTCGGGTGTGTTGAAAACAATGTTCTTACTGAAAGCGGTGAGGTCAAGAATAGACTTGAAGTTAAACGAGCCGCGAAGCCTTCTCTAGGAAACTTGAGAGACGCCCTGTTTATCTTAATTATTGCTTTTTTAAACAAACCGGGTTTTCCTATGATTTTAACACCGTCCTCATCCGCCAGGTTTTCCCTCTCTCGTTGGGCTGATGCTGAGGAGAAATGTGCAAACGGATTGAAGAAAGATACTAGAGAGAGGGCTGTGGACAATGTTTTAAAAAGAAAATCGCGGTTTTTCACATGGGACAGCTCATGGGCTGCAACTACAACCAGCTCCTTCTTCGTTAAAGTCTTCAAGAGGCCTAGGGAAAACACTAGTATTGTTCTACGCCCATATCCAGTCACGAAAGCGTTTGGCCTCAAATCTTCCACAAGCCCGATTTTAGGCGGGCATATTCCCATCCTAGTAGACAAATTCCTAACCTCTTCCTGCAGCGATTCATACTCCCCTTGGCCAAGCTCAACAACGTGGAAAACTCTTCTCACAATCCTGTCGCCGAGAGCAACCGTCATAATCAGGTAGGCTAAGGCGATTGCAAATCCAACCGCATACAGCAAGCTGGTTACGGGTAAGACTGGAAGCAACTTATTTATACGAATAATCATAGGAATATGTAGGATAGCAACAGGGATCCGAGGCTCGATTAAGGCTGTATTCAACTGGTTATAGATGAGAATCCTCTCTTCGAACAAGAATCTTCCTATTGGCCAAAGGATATTAACCATTGCAAGCAATACTGGGAATGCAAGAGGGATCAAGTAGCACACGCTTTTAACCCTCGTTGTCAGAAGAAGATTATATTTCGTAAGGAGCTTAACGCAGATGAACGAGACTATTAGAAGGATTGTGGAGTAATAGAAATAAGGTTGGAAAACCTGCATTAAAATATTGTTTAGGTCAAGCATTATTCATCACCCTCCCTTTAAAGCCTTCTCAAGCTTCTGCTTCAAATCCTTAAACTCCTGTTCGCTCGACGAGATTCTTTCAACAAGGTAGCTTGCAACTATCTCTCCAAAGTTTTCCAAGAGACTGTTTAACACCTCTTGTACTGCCGACTTCTTAAAGCCGTTTTTCTCAAGCCTAGGCCAGTAAACGTAAACAATACCACCTCTCCCCCTTTCCACGCTCCTTTCCAGTAAACCTTTATCATAAAGCCTATCCATCGTAGTCATGATCGTAGTATATGCTACTTTCTTCCTCTTCTTAAGTTTCTCATATACCTCCCTAACGGTGAGCGGTTTCTCAGAACTCCACACGGCTTCTATCACATCCACTTCCAATGGTCCTAAAAATGCTTTAAGCTCTCTTTCTCCAATATTGTAACGCGATATTTTCACGGGCTTCCGGGGCATCTGCTAGTAATTTTGTTTAAAAGGTTATTTAACTTTTTTACTATCAACGGTAGTAACGTTTATAAGGAGGTTACCTACTATTGCGGATAGTAACATGAATAGGGCAGAAGAAGATAAAAAAGGCTTCGCTCAACGATCCGTAAATGGAATCCATGTATTTGCGATAACTGTAAGCATAATAGTTTTAGGTTTATTAGCTGGTTCAGTCATTCCAGTTTACTGCCAGTCCTCCGGCAAGTCTCAAGCATCTCAAACGTCTCAACAGACGTATACTGTTTCCGGAGTTGTTAAAGATATCAATGGTAATCCTCTGAGCTATGTGACACTCGCTATTTATGATTCTTCAGGAGGCTTCGTAACCAGAACTATCACGTTTTCCGGCGGAGGATTCATAGTGAGTCTCAGTCCCGGAACATACAGGATTCAGATGGAGAAAAAAGGGTATGAGAGCAAGTCTGTTATGGTTAGCGTTAGTAATTCTCCCGTTGACTTGGGTGAAATTACTCTGGGCTATGCTCTCAAGATTTCACTGCCCCAAACCTATTTAAGAGTAAAATCTTTTTCAACATTAACAACACCAGTATCCGTAGAAAACAGGGGGTCGGAGGAGGAGGCTTTAACAATTCTAGTGGAGGCTCCAAGCGGATGGGATGCGGGAGTATATTCTGGTTCAGCTGAAGTGGTTAACTTGACGCTGAGCCCAGGCGCTTCGCAAAACTTAGAGTTGAAAGTGAATATTCCCTACAATGCTCAAGGCCTCTATAAAGTAGTGGTGAAGGCACTGGGTTCAACAGCCCCTGAGAAAACGGTTTCAATATACGTGGAGAAAAATGAGATTCAAGTGTTAGGTTCCACCTATCCCTTCCTTCAAGCCACGCCCGGCTCCACAGTAAGCTTTGACATAGTTGTCAAAAACGTTTTAACAGAGAGGCTTACAGGAGTTTTGACTGTAAGCCTTCCCAAGGGATGGTCGGGAAGTATATTGAAGAGCGACGACACTAGCCTCTACGGGGTTTTGTTAGAACCAGGTCAGTACGTGAATGCTAAACTAAGGATAAACGTCCCAACGGAAGTGGCTGAGGGAGACTACTGGGTAACGCTATGCTTTAAAACAAACGAGTTTGAGTCAACGCTTTCTCTTAGTGTTAACGTTGTTAAGGGAGCCCCCAGTTTAAGACTGTTCACGAGCACGCCTTACGTTGATGCTTACGCTGGAAGTACTGCCAGCTACGTTATAGAAGTGGAGAACAATGGGAACGCGGATGGTGTTGTAAGCATTGAGGTAACCGGGCTTCCCGCGGGTTATAATTTGATGGTTAAAGACGATTCTGGAAACGTTATATCGAAATTCTATTTGAAAGCAGGCGAGAAGAAAAGGCTTAACATAATTGTAAGCATCCCTCCCGTTGCTGAACCAAGCTTTATTCCTATGACCCTGGGAGTTAGCTCAGAAGAGTCTGTTGACACTTTGAGTCTTGGCTTAGGAATAATAGGCAAGTATAGTATCTCATACGTGACGCAGAACTTTTATTGCGAGACGATGGCTGGCGATTCAATAGTCTTTCGAGTGGAAGCTAAAAACACTGGGTATAGTTCGCTTTCAAACCTCATGCTCACGGCCTCAGACATACCCGACGGCTTCAGTGTGAAAATCAGTCCTGACATAGTATCCTTGCTCAAGCCTCAGGAGAGTGCAGTTTTCTCATTGACGATTACTAGCGATGCAGACGTAAGCCCCGGAGACTACTACATTACTTTAACTCTTAAAGCAGACCAGAGCCAGACGACCGCCCGCAACCTGCATGTTTACGTTAAGCAGAAAGGCGAAACAATATTGTCCGGAGTACTGATTGTCGTAATTATGGCTGCGGCAACCTTCCTGATATACCGCAAGTATGGGAGAAGGTGATGAAAATGGAATTAGCAATAGAGACAAAGAACCTTGTTAAAATATACGGAAAAGGTAGTTCGAGTATTAAGGCGCTCGACGGAATAAGTATGAATGTCCCTAAGGCTAGTACTTTCGGCCTCTTCGGTCCAAACGGCTCGGGGAAGACGACGCTAATATCGATACTCATTGGCCTCTTATTGCCGACGAGCGGAGATGCCAAGGTCCTTGGATTCGACGCAGTTAGGGAGTCGATAGAGATAAGGAGGAGAGTCGGCTTGCTTCCAGAAGGATTCGGCTTCTACGATCACATGACTGCGCTTGAAAACCTTATCTTCCTAGCGACTTTAGAACACATACCAAAGGATCAGAGGAAAAGCAGAGCGCTTGAAGCGCTTGAGAAAGTTGGATTGAAAGATAGGGCTAACGACAAGGTTTCAACATTCTCTAGGGGTATGAAACAGAGGCTCGGCATAGCTCAGGCCCTGCTGAAAGATCCTGAATTACTAATATTCGACGAACCCACGGTAGGAATAGACCCAGACGGTGCTGCTGAATTCAGAAACCTGGTTAGAATGATGAATAAAGAGGGCAAGACGATCCTCATGTCCACGCACTTGCTTTACGAAGTGGGCATGGTGTGCACTCATGCTGCAATGATACGCGGGGGAAGCATTCTCGCACAGGGAAGTGTAGAAGATCTCTACAAGTCTGTCAGGGAAGCAAGGGGGTATCGTTACGAGATTCGCATTAAACCAGGCGGGGAAATACCTTTGCAGGATATAAGGTCAATATCCGGAGTGACGGAGATCATACGGAGCGAAAACCGTGTAACAGTAGTATCTATGAAAGAAATAGGTAACGAACTGCTTTCTCTTGTTGCAAGACCACCGTTCAAAGAACTTGTTGAATCTCTAACTCCCATAGAACCCTCTTGGGAAGAAATATACCGTTTCTACCAGGGAGGTGGATGAGAAATGATGAGTGACGCTTTCTCGATTGCACGGAAGGAATTTGTCGATGCAGTAACTGGTAAGAGGCTATGGCTGGTTGCAGGAATATTCCTATTGTTTTCAATAGCCAGCACTTATTCAACATCCTTTGGCTTCATGATGGGGATTCAGCAAGCAACAAGGCAGATGGTTCAGATAGCTTCAGCAATAGCTTCGACAACAGCATACATGGCTCCATTACTAGGCATAGCATTAGCCTTCGACGCCGTGTCTGGGGAAAGGGAGCGCGGAACCCTTAGGCTCCTGCTTTCAAGACCAATATACAGGGAGGATGTGATAAACGGGAAGATAATATCAGCGCTCGCCGTAATAAGTTTAACTATGGCAATATCCTCGTTGGCATCAATATCAGTCTCAATACTACTGCACAATGTTGCTGTTACGCTCGACGATACTGCAAGAATCTGTGTCTTCGTAGCTTTTTCAATAATTCTCTCCTTCGCATACTATGCCTTATCGCTTTTCATCTCGACATTCTCAAGCAAATCAAGCCACTCGCTCATAATTAGCATAGGCATCTGGATTTTCTTTGCATTTATACTGCCCATAATAAGTAGCCTAGTTGCATTCATTGTCTTAGGGTCCCCTCCTGCTAGGGCTATTACTGTTTTCAATATGACGCAGAGACAGCAGTTCGGAAACTTCACGTTTCCAAGAGAGTCGGAAGAATATTTAAACTACAGGAAGAGGGTAGCAGAGATCTCGAGCACAGTAGAGTCTTTTTCAATAAATTATCATTACACGCAAATAACTAGTTCGCTCTTCGGCTTTGTCACAGGGCCTCTTGAATTCGGGCAGAGGGGAAGAGCAACCGCCAGCATTTCTACAGTGCTTTCAACACGCATAGCTGACATCGTGATACTCATAGTCTTCCCAATGGTCTTCCTATTCGCCTCCTACATGGTGTTTACGAAGAGACAGGAAAAATAGACAGATATTTTCTCTCAAATAAAACACTATTAGTTTTCTCAACGCTTATTTTCATACTCCATCGTTAATGCTCCAATATTGCCTGTTAGAGGTAATTTACTGGCTACGGGATCTCCATAGTAAGTCCTGACATGCACTTCTCCAATGGGTAGGAGGTGGTTTAACAGGCTGGCCAAATCTGAAGGGTTTAATGTCGTGTAGAATGGGTTTACCTCAATTATCTTTTTCGATGCCTCGACGCCACGTAGTTTTCTGAACACGTAGTCGTTGAAAGTGTAGAACTTGTCTTCAAGAATTAATCCATGGAGTTCTTCGATAATTGCTATGGTGCTCCCATATCTCAAGACCTTGCCCTTTGTTTTTAAATCCTCAAAGGCTTCTTCCGTTATTTTGACAGGGTAATAGCCGAAGTTGATAACACCATTTCTCTCCGAGAAGCCTATAGCATTCTTCAAATCGTGCCACTCAACATCATACGTTACTTTTCGAGCCCCAGAAACATCATTAAACGGTTGCGAGATGGTGTAATAAAGCCTCCTGTAGATCTTTCTGAATCCAACTTTTTCAAAGAGGCTTACTGCTAAAGCATTATCCTCCATGACGAAAAGATAAACATGTTTGGAATTTAGACTGTTCAAGGCTATTTTTAAAAGACTGCTCCCTATCCCTCTCCCCCTGAAAACCTTATGGACCAGTAGGCCCCCAATATAACCGGAATCGTAAATATAGTTCAGCGAATAAATGCATCCAATAACTTCATCATTAATCTCCGCTACAAAAATTTTGAAGCTTTCTAATTGGCTTAGCGTTTTCACTATGGGAATATTCATCAGATACGTGAAGGGGATGCCCTCATGCTGTTCGAACAGCTTAACTATTTTATCCACATCCCTGCTCTCCTTGATGACAATACCCATCCTACTGCAGCTTACTCAATAGTCTGACTCAAAAGTGTTTCTTAAAACTCCCTTCTTCTCCTGCTGCCTCCTGTATAATTCGCCGACTCTCTTCAAAGTATCTACTTCGGATAGTGGTTTATCGCTTCGTATCCTTGTTATTCTCGCAAACCTTAGGGCGAAGCCAGACCTGTACTTCGGGCTCCTCTGTATTTCGCTGTAGGCTACTTCAACAACTATCTCCGGCTTAACCCAGACAGTATTATCTTCTTCACCTATCTTCAGCTCTAATAGTCTCCTCGTCATTTCTTCAAACTCCTCGTCAGTTAAACCCTTGAATGTTTTCCCTATTATCTCATAGTTTCCAGTCTCCTCGTCTAATGCTGCTAAGAAGTAATCGCTTAACCATCCTGTCCTCCTACCGTATCCCCATTGGGCACCTACAATAACCAGGTCCAAGTAGTCTGCTGTTTTCAGTTTAAACCAGAGGTTGCCTCTTGCTCCAGGTATGTAGGGGCTTTGGAGAGACTTAGCTACAACTCCCTCATGCCCTTCCTCAACAGCTTTTCTCATGAATTCCTCAGCCTCACTGATGTTTGAAGTAATTATTCTAGGGGTTAATTCTGAAGGCTTTACGATTCTTTCAAGCTCTTCCCATCTCCTAGAATACGGCTCGTCTATTAACTGCCTGCCGTTCAGATAAATCACGTCGAAAAGATATAGTTTTAGAGGTATGCGCTTCATCTCCTCCTCGATATTCTTAACCTTAGTAAACCTCCTCATCAAGTCTTGGAACGGCAACGGCCTGCCGTCAGCCCCTACGGCTATGGCTTCACCGTCGAGTATGGCTTCTTCAGCATCTACTCCGTTAACAACTTCTTCGACCACGTCTGGAATGCTCACAGTCACTTCCGTTAAACGCCTGCTGAAAATCTTAATCTCGCTCCCTTTCTTATGAATCTGTACCCTCGCCCCGTCAAACTTGTATTCGAGAGCAACAGCCTTATGATACTTGAATACCTCTTGAAAACTGTAGGCCATTTGCGCGAGCATCGGCTTAACCGGATGGAAAAGCGTTAGACTAATGGACTTTAAACCCTCCTTGCCTGAGGTGAGGGCGACTTCAGCAACCTTGCCAAGGTTTCCCGAGAACATTAAAGCCCTCCTGACGAGGTCTAGGCTAGTGTTGGATGCCTTAGAAATGGCTTCAAGCATTACCCCCTCTCCAACTCCATGCTGCATTTCTCCAAAAATGTTTTTCACAATATACTTTGCTTCAAGCTCTGAAGCTCTTTCAAGCATCGACCTTAACAGAAGCTCCTTATTCTCCCTGGACTTTGGTCCTGTAACCTTTGCAATCCTATCGAAATAGTCTGCAACATTTAAAATAGTGAGGGGCTTTTCGAAAAGAGTTTTCTGAGGTGTAGACTCTAAGATCCTGCTTATTGTTGCAAAGCCTATTTCAAGAGTTTTAGAAGAAGACTCCGGAAATATTTCACCCACTATCAAGAGCACTGCTGGCGCTATTTCTTCCCTCTTAAGCTTCTTCAAGAACTCGCTTATCATCTTAACTTTCTCCAACCTCTTAGTTGTTCTGGAGAGTTTTTCACAGAGCTCCGCAAGCTTGCTGAACAACGTATACTGACCTTCCATTTTCCTCCGGCTCTTCGGAGGAATAATGCTTGGAAAGCTGATAAACCTATTGTGTTTTTAAGCAGGTAAATCCTCTGCATCATGAGCCCAATGGCTGTCGAGAAGCTATCACTAGCATTGGCGAGGGCGATCTTCTACTTTAAAGGGTTTATCTGGCTTCTTAAGAGGAGGAGAGCGTATTCGATGGAAGACGTTTTAAAACTCTTCTATATAGATTTCCTCAAAATAGATGAGAAGTATATCGAAGTCGTAAAGCTGGATGAGAACGAGCTCATAACTAGGTGTAGCAATCCATGTCCTATTTTAGAGCTTGCTAAGCGTCTTAATCTAGATACTAAGTATGTATGTAAAGAGGTCTCCGAACCGGTCTGCAAATTCGTATTGAACAAGCTTAATCCAAGGCTAGTGTTTGAGAGAAACTATGAACACGTAAGACCATACGTTGAGAGCTGCGAAGAACGCATATATTGGAGGCAAGGTGAGAAATAAAGTTGCCTAGAAGCTACTGGTTGCGGCGGTATTGTTAAGCATATTTTTGAAGGATTAGCTAATCAGAAGTTCCTCTAGCCCAAGGGCTCTGTAATAAGCCTTTAGCGACCCTCCGTGCAGCAATACCCTCATGGCGGAGGCTAGTTTCACAGCAATCTCCTCTTCCCATCTCCTCCCAAACCTCTTCCTAGACTCCGCTGCAACACGTCTAATTGCTTCAGCATGGTTTAACCCCTTCTCTAGCAGGTTGAGAACCTCAAGAACGTCTCGGGGGATTTTTAACGCGCTAATCTCGTCTTCATAGCTTAGGGTTAAGAGCCTCAGGTATTCGCCTACTGTAACTGGTTTCCCATTCCAGCATAGTGTTGCATTAACGCCTCTCCGAGCCGCCTCAACCCTAGACTGAAGATAGGCTTCATGCGTTAAATTGTTGCAGGCTTTACTTCCATTCATCCAAGCTGAAGTCAAAATCCTCAGTATTGTCATCACGGTGCAAATGTACGGGGGAATGTTGCTGTCGCAAACCCTTATTTCAAGCGTAGGAGGCTTATGCTTATTCGCTGGGTTAAGATTCATCTCCCTGTAGTGGTTCTGGTTTAACTCGCCTTTGGTTACGGGTATGCAGTACCTTCCTCCAACGCGCAGCATCCTGTTAGACGAGTATCTCGTTATCCTCCTCCTCCAGACCGGTGAGTTGGAGGAAACCGCTATGAGGAAAGGAATATGGTCGTGAATATAGTTTGCTAGGCTCAGAGCCTCCTCTCTTCCCAACCCCTTCTCTTTAAAACCTATGTGGAAGTGTGCCCCTGCAAACCTGTCGTTCCACCCTCCTATTGGAAGTGGGAGAGCATTACAGCTATTAGATGGATCAGCGTATTTCCCGAGACCTCGGTCTATAGCATATAGCGCCTCAGTTATGTTTTCAAAAGGCTTAGTAACGTATTCCGAACCTATACTCTTATCGATGGTAAACCTTTCCCCGCCTTCCGAAGACTTTTCACTGGGAAGCAGCACGCTTCTCGATATTCTTTTCTCCCTAATCAAGATAGTGTAGCACTCTATCTCAACACCTATCGTGATAGGCTCCTTCTCCTCAACCAGCATGCAACTTGTGCTTCTCGTTTTCAGCAAGCTACTAACGTTAAGGCGAAATATAAAATTTATCTTATAATTAAATCTATTTTACTAAATGAATAATGGTTCTTTCCCATTATTCAACGAGGCTTTTCAACGATTCCTGTTTTGAATCACGATTCGTGTTCTTAACTGGTTTCAGTGTTTTAAACAGAGGTCTAAATCCTTTTAATCCTTCAACAGTTTTAAACAGGCTAGGAGAAACTGGAAAGATTTTTCCTAAGCCGATTATCTTTAAAAAACACGTCTTGCAGGAAAACAACTCTCTGAATAACACTGGGAAAAACTGTTTCCCAACCATAATTGAAGAATTCTCCGAAAACTGTTTGCATTAAAACAGTTAATTTCCGAGAGAGACTTCTAACATCATTGTCATTTCCAAAGCATTTTTTAACCCTTTTTCGAAAACAGATTGAAAATTGAAGATGCTTCAAATAAACCGGCTCTAGAAAGAAATGGTTTGAAATACTCTGTGTTTCTGAAAGCTATAGTATGCAAGACCAAGGAGACAAACTGGTTCCTAAAAAACCGTAAGCATGTGGAACATTGTAGCTGGCAAACCTATTTCTGGGCTTAGACGAACCTGCCTGCCATAGAAATTAATTCTAAGCGGGTTTCCCCGCCTGTTCAACACAGTTGAACCGTCTCAAATGGAGAGCTGAATATATGTTGAAACAAGAAGGGTTGCGAATAAGCATGCAGGCAACTATGGCTGAAGAATGTGTTTCTACTTGGTTTAAAACCTAGATTATTGATTCTACGATGTTGGATCAATGAAGGTTTATGGCTGTGCAAAGTTCAGGAAAACTTTATATCTAGGTATGTGATATACTTAGATAGGTGATATTAAGATGTGTGGTGGAAGGAAACTGCCTGCTGGATCATGCTACCACGGTGAAGGAGGGTGCCACGGTGAAGGGGGGCACATCTATCTTAAGGAAACCCCTGTTAGAGGGCTTTTACACCTATCAATCCTGAACTTGGTTAAGAACGGGCCTGTTTACGGTGCTGAAATATATAGGGCTTTAAAAGAAAAGTATAACATTGAGGCTCCAAAAGCCATAATCTACGGTCTACTGAGAAGAATGGAGTACGCTGGCTTCCTAGCTTCAACATGGGATGTGGAGGGTGGAGGGCCTGCGAGAAGAAAGTATAAGATTACTGAGGAAGGATTAGACTATCTTAAAGACTCGCTGGAAAACCTTAGGAAGGTTAAGGGGGTAATCGACATTCTCCTCGCTGAGGATGTTGGCAAAGCCTAAAGGCGGCGAATCCTGTGAAAGCTATAGATGCTTTAGACCTTTACAAAAGGTTCGGTAGCATAGTGGCTGTAGACAGTGTTAGCTTCCAGGTGGAGGAAGGCGAGATATTCGGTCTTCTAGGTCCAAACGGTGCCGGTAAGACGACGACTATCCGCATGTTAACAGGCATACTCAAGCCTGATAGAGGAGAGGCTAGAATAATGGGGTACAATATCCATAAGGATCCTGTTAAAGCAAGAATGTTGATCGGGGTGGTTCCTGAAGAGGCTAATCCGTATCCTGACCTGTCAGCTTGGGATAACCTGATGCTGGTTGGACGCTTATATGGTCTTCCGAAACACGCAGTGGGGGACAGAGCCTCTAGTCTGCTAAGACTCTTAGACCTATACGATGCTAGGAAACGGAGGGCTGGAAACCTTTCTAAGGGGATGAGGCAGAAGCTTCTCGTGGCTATGGCTTTAATCGGAGAGCCTAAGGTACTCTTCTTAGATGAACCTACATCCGGGCTTGATGTGTTGAGCACTAGAAAGATACGTAGCCTAATCCTTGACTTGAAGAAGAATGGTGTCACCATTCTTCTGACGACGCATAACGTAGAGGAGGCTGGAACTCTATGCGACAGGATTCTCATAATAAATGGTGGGCGAGTGGTTGAGATGGGGACTCCAGAAGACCTTAGAATTAAGTCCGGGCTGTACACTTATGTGTCTGTGACGCTTAACAGAGCAGTAGACGAGAAGGATGCAGCGGGATTCTTTGATGAGTGGGATTACAGGATTCAGGGTTCTAGGATTCTCTTTGTTTGCAGTGATCTGACAAAACTGATGGTTAGAATAGTTGAATACGCTAAGGCGAAGGGTCTCGACATAGTCAACATAAGCACAGCACCGCCAAGCTTAGAGGACGTGTTTGTAAAAGTCATTGCAGGAGGATAGAAGGATGAAAACCGTATCCTTTAGGCATTTCTCGATAGGTGTATGGACAATATGCTGGAAGGACATTAAACTTTACTATGCTAAGGGACCAATAGTTGTTACAGGTGTGCTTTTCCCTCTTTTTCTTTGGGCTGCCTTCTACATGGGCAGAGGCCTAGATTTTAATGAAGGATTGGCATCACTAGTAACGTTATCAATCTTCTTCACCTCTTCTTCAGTCACACCAATAATAGCACCATGGGAAACTAGGCAGAGAACATTGGAGATGCTTATGTCCAGACCAGTAACAGTGACTACAATACTGGTTGGTGATATCTTGGCTTCAACGATCTTCGGGTTAATCTTCATAATTCCAATATTTTTATGCGGCGTAGTCCTAGGAGCGATACCAAGCAACGTTTTACTGGCTGCACTATTAACTGTGATTACCGCCGTAGGATTCTCATCTCTTGGAGTGCTTTTCTCCGCGTTACCTACCGATACACCTGCAGACGTCGTCTTATTAGCTAGCACCGTTAAGCTGCCCTTAATATTCGTTAGCGGAGTGTTAATACCGCTTTCACAGCTTCCGGAATGGGCTCTAGCAATAGCTGTGGTCTCTCCCTTAACTTATCCCACAGACCTTTTGAGGGGGCTTTACATAGGCAACACGTTTTTCCCAATGTTCGCAGATTTTTCAGCTACAGTTGTCTTAACAGTCATATTTACACTAGGTGCTCTAATACTTCATAAAAGAACGCTCTTCGCTAGACTACAAAAAAGATAGCTAAACTTTGGGTTGCTAACAATCTCCATCCAGAATTACGTTTTTACTAATGGGTTATCCCTATTTTCGTATATATTTCTCTCGGGCTTTTTGCTTCAACTACTAGATTTACAAAATCGGCTCTATTAAAAAGCTCGGGAGGTGCGTACCTGCCTGTTAAAACCACGTCAGTCTCCTCTGGAGCTTCGTCTAACAGCTTCAACACTTCTTCAACAGGCACTAGGCCAACGTAAGTTGCTAGAGCAAGCTCGTCCAGAACCAGGAGGGCAGGTTTCTCTCTAAGCTTCTCCCTAGCCAATGAAAGGCCTTTTCTCGCCGCCTCCTTATCCTCTTCGGAAGGATTCCTGAGGTCTACCCAGCTTTCTCTGCCTGCTAGGTGGATCTCGTACTCCGGTTTTAAGCGCTCAGACACAAGGTATTCACCAGTTTTCCACCCTTTCATGAACTGTATTATCACGACCCTAAGCCCATGGCCTACTGCTCTAACCGCTAAGCCTATAGCATTGGTGGTCTTGCCCGCCCCGGTACCGGTGTAGAGAAATACCTTACCCACCTGCTCTCACCTCCTAAGCTACGGGGCATATGCTCCATCCGCAGTCTAGGCAGTGGAGGCATCCCCCCTCCTTAACAAGCCTCCTGCTGCCACAGTTGGGACACTGAGTGTATGTGTCAGTGCTCTCACTCCTGTCGAGAATCAGAACAGGTTTCTCAATACTAGTCACTGCCCTGGATGACATGCTGCTCGAGGTTTCTTCAAACCCTTTAATTTCGACTCCAAGCGATTTGGCAAGCTCTATCGTAGAGTTGCTGACTATCCTAGCATATTCCCCCGACTTAGAGGATGGTGCTACTAACACCTGCGAGGGGAGAGACCCCTCCCTATATATCGTAACGCCTTTCACACCCATTGCATGTGCCAGCATGAATGCTTTCTGAACGTCCTCCACAGTAACCCAGCTAGGCATGTTTATTGTTTTGCTTACTGCAGCACATATCCACTTAGTGAACTCTGCCTGCGCCCTAACGTGATCCCACCACGGTATGTCGTAGGCTACTAGGAAGACTCTTGTTAACTCGCCGGGTAGGTCTAGTCCTATGAGCGAACCTCCGTTGTCTGAAACCATTTTAAGAACCCTCTCATCATACAGACCGTTCTCTCTTAGTGCTTTCTCAAACTCGACGTCAACATAGTAGAAGGTTCCTACAGTAACCCTTTTCTCATATATGAGTGCGAACTGCGGTTCTATTCCTGAAGAAACGTCTACTAGCATGGATATGGAGCCTGTTGGCGCTATGGTTGTGACTTCAGCATTCCTAATCCCGAACCTAATTATCTCGTGCTGTAGCTCGCGCCACGGAAGGGTCTGCCAATCCTCATGGTAGAATCCCTCAATAGGCATCCCGCCTTCGGGGTATGAAGAGTTGGGGTACAGGGGAAACGGGCCGCGCTCCTTAGAGAGTTGACATGATTCCTTCATAGCGTGGAAAGTCAAGTGTTCCGCGATCCTGTTCATCATCCTGAAGCCTTCCTCACTGTTATACGGTATTCTGAGCGCGAAAAGCGTGTCTGCAAGACCCATGACTCCGAGGCCGACTTTCCTCGTCAGCTTTGTCTCACGTTCTATCTCCGGTATTGGAAACTTGTTAACATCTATAACGTTGTCAAGAAACCTTAATGCAATTCTAATCGTTCTATCATATTCATCCCAATCAAAATACGTCTTTCCTCCTTCGTTTCTTATGAAAGCGTAGAGGTTTACTGAACCAAGGTTGCATGACTCATAAGGATACAATGGCTCTTCTCCGCAGGGGTTTGTCGATTTTATTAGCCCCTTATGCTTTGCAAGAATGTTTCTCCTGTTAATATTGTCGAGGAATACGACTCCAGGGTCTCCGGTTCTCCAAGCCATTTCAGCAATCTTCCAGAAGATATCGCGCGCATCCATGGTTTTCCAAACACTGCCGTTTCTAGGGTTTACCAACGGGTATTTGCCATCCTTCTTCAGATAATCCCAGAATTCTTCTTTAATCATAACGGATATGTTGAAGTTCTCTAGTCTTCCCCGCTCAGACTTTGACGTTATGAAAGCCTCTATGTCGGGATGGTCTATTTCCAGGATCCCCATGTTGGCTCCTCTTCTCTTTCCCCCCTGCTTCACAACTTCGGTAACAGTGTCTATTATCCTCATGAAGGAGACTGGGCCGCTTGCAACGCCGGAGGTGCTTGAAACAATGTCCCCAGCTGGCCTTAGCTTAGAGTAGTTTATCCCCACTCCACCGCCTGATTTGAAGATTATAGCTGCCTGAGTGGCTGCGTTCATTATGGATTCAATATTATCATCTATATCTAGGACGAAGCATGCTGAAAGCTGACCCAGCCTTGTCCCCGCATTGAAGAGCGTGGGCGAGTTAGGCATAAACCTTTTAGAGACCATGAGACTATAATATGCTTGAAAATTCTCGTAATAGTTGTCGAACTCGCCTGAGCTCAGCATCTTCAGGAAATCGCTCCAAGAAACCCTCATTCTACCCTGTGAGTTAAGCTCGTCGTAAAGCGTCTTCATACGCTCCAAATGATGCTCGTTCCAAGTTACGGAATAGCCCCCGCCACTCTTCCCGAGACCCAGCTTTCCAGCATAAGACTTGGCGTCGAAATCCTCCTTTGGGAAAACGGGCAAACCCCCCTCCTTGTGGAAAACCCTCGGATCATAGAGTATATCCGGTATTACTATGGTCATCGCAACCCTCTGAAACATCTGCTTAGGAGTTTCTATCAGCCTCCCGTTCTCATCCTTGAGCAGGTAGCGGTTGACCATGAGCCTGAGAGCGTTTACTGAGAACTCTTTCTCAACCTCGTCTATGAAATCCTTCTGGAGGAGCGCCTTCTTCTCCTCCCTTATACGCTCCCTCTCCTTCCTGTAGAGAATATACGCTTTAGCAACCTCGTAAAGGTCGAATTTCACGAGAGCAAGTTCAACAACATCCTGTATCTCTTCAACATGGGGAATCTTCCCTTCTTCATACTTCTTGCTTAGAACTTCAAGAACATAGTTGACAACCTTATCCAATACCTTCTCATCATACTGTTTCACGCTCACCATGGCTTTCATAACAGCATTCCTAATTCTCTCAGGATTGAAATCAACAATCCTACCGTCCCTCTTCACAACCTTCTTATCCATACTGGTTCTCTAAACACATTCAAAGTATTATAAGGATTAAGCGAAATAAGAATAGAAGACTCGTTTACCAAATGAGAAAGCGTCGGGGGCGGGATTTGAACCCGCACGGCGCGTGGGCGCCACTGGCTTAGCAGGCCAGCGCCTTAACCAGGTTTGGCTACCCCGACTCATTAGATGAGAACGATTCGTGGCTAAATAAAGATTTTCCTAAGCGTGTGGGAGGAGGGAAAGCAGTGTTAAGAGAGTGACTGCTTGCTCTACTAGCGGAAACACGAGTTTGAAATATAGCGTATACGTTACAGATGCTTAAGGGTTGGCATAATGCTTAATTATGCTTAGAGCACCTATACTACTGGTGAATAGAAAATGAGCTTGGAATCATTATTAATACAGATTATAGTTGAAACCATAGTTGTTGCTCCGGTTCTGTGGATTGCTGGGAGGATTATGGTGGGGGAGAAGAAGGCTAAGTTCACAGACGCTGTTTGGATCGTCGTCCTAGGTGTTATTCTGGGTGCGGTTATAGGTGCTTTCCTACACGGCTTAGTAGCGCGCGCGCTTATCAGTTTCATAGTTTGGCTGGCTTTGATCAAGCATTTCTTCGACTGCGGCTGGTTGAAGGCTTTCGTCATAGCTGTTTTCGCAGCGATACTCTTCGTAATCATAGCTGTAATAATAGGAGTAATACTTGGAGTTGCATTGATTGCACTACTATAAGTATGTGCTCGATCCTTTTTACATGGTTCTTATCCCAGTAAGACTATAATCTCTACTTCATCGCCATCACTGAGATTGAGTTTTTTGCGCAGATTTATTGGCGCTATTATTTCCACGATGTCTCTAGGATAAGATGGGACTTGAGGGATTACGATTGCACCCTCGACCTTGCCAGCTACTACTGCTTTGAAGCATTTTCCAGGGTAGAAGCCTTCTCTAGGAACTATTTCTATCCCGTGGTAACTGTCTAGTATTTCCCTTACGGCTCTAAACTCTGGAGGCAGTTGAATGTTAAGAGTTCCAGGATACGGTTTGAACCCCAGTTTTTCTACGAATTGATCCATAGCCCAAGGGATGCTTACGAAAAAACTTCCCCTACTTTTGCCGCTGAAAACAATACCTTCCAAAATTATCTGATTCTTGGTCATCGGATTGTACCTATTTTTTCCAGCATGGCTTCGATTAAGGCGTAGTACGCCGGCTTAGGATTGTAGTTCTCGTCGAAAATTAGGGCTGCGCCATATCCTGGGAAAGCATGGGGTACCCAAGAATGTTTGTCTGTGAAGCCCCACATGATGAAGGCCTGTGGGCTATCGCTGTCCAAATACGCTTTGAAGATCTTCTTATATATTTCTGCCTGTTTAGTAAGTTCTTCTTCTGAAACAGGGAGCCTAATAGCGACATCCATCTCCGTTATCTCCACCTTTAGGCCGAGCTCTCTGAACCTCCTTATATTCTCTGCAATGCTTTGAGGATCAGGGTGCCATTCAACTCTGATATGCATCTGCAATCCTATTCCATGTATTGGAACCCCTTTTTCCAGAAGGTTCTTAATCAAGTTGTATATTGCGTTGGACTTCCTGTTTATGCCTTCTGCACCATAATCGTTATAGAAGAGCAATGCATTAGGGTCAGCTTCATGCGCCCACCTGAAGGCGAGCTCAATGTATTCTGGGCCTATGTTTCTAAGCCAGACAGTATCTCTTAAAGTACCATCGTCGTTGAAAGCCTCGTTAACAACATCCCAAGCATATATCTTGCCCCGATAGTATCCGACAACCGTGAAAATATGGTCTCGAAGAATATTAATCCACCCCTCCCTTGTAAAATTCCCGTTAACCACCCAATCCGGTAGCTGATTGTGCCAGACAAGAGTGTGACCACGAACCTTCATTCCATGTTCCTCGGCGAATGAAACTATTGAATCTGCCATCGAAAAATCATAAACCATCCTATGGGGATGAATCATATAAAACTTCATCTCGTTCTCTGGAGTAATAACATTAAATTCACGAGCGAGAATGCTTGCATACTTTTCCTCGCTCAAGGGGAAATAGCTTACGGCCGTTCCAATCATTATGCCGCAAGACTCAGCGAGCTCTCTCAAAGTATGGTTTTGAAACAAGGAATAATCATGGTTCGCCATATCCTCGTTATTTTTCACCTTCGTTTTAAACACCTGCCAGATTATGAAGGAGGCTAAAATAAGCATTGTTGTTCCGAAGATTACCGCAGTTTTCAATCTGCCTGTTTGCAACCTGTCCATGGAGATTAGAGCTCAATATTTTTAAGACTTTATGGCTTGGGAAAGTCCGGGGAATATTCTTACGCAAATATTCATAACACTAGTAATGATTACATTCGGCTACCCAGTATTCGGAGTAGTTGCAATACCTGATGTACCCGCCATAATTATAATACTTGCAGGGGGTGGCGGCGTTCTCCGGGCTGGGCATGATATTCGGCGGGTCTTCAAAAACGTTGAAGCCTCATCCGCTCTCGGTAATGCCGTTGCGTTTCCCATGATGTTTCTCTCAGGGTCCTTCTGGTCTGTTGAAATAATGCCTCCCATACTACAGTCGCTTGCAAAAATCATGCCTCTAACATACTTCTTCAACGCGCTTCGGAGTGCCATAATATACAAGGAGCCACTAAATGCCTTATACAACCTTGCAATACTACCGGTGTTAGCAGTAGTCTTCATCACTATCGGAACAATACTCATCAGGTGGGAAGAAGATTAGGACGGTGCTAATACCAGTGTCAGCTACAAGTTGAAGCTGCAACAGCCTCTACGTAGACCAAGATGGGAATAGGCCTTCTCCTCCTTAATCCCGAATTAATGCGGGCCCGGAGGGATTTGAACCCTCGGCCATCAGGTTAAGAGCCTGCCGCTCTACCATGCTGAGCTACGGGCCCTAAGCTTCCTTTTCGCCAGGGATTTTAAAAACTTTTAACTGATGTTCTTCATGGCTCTGGTGAGAATCCGGTATGGGTAAGAGCGGTAAGATTGTTCTCACCACTGGTGTGTTCGACATCATTCACCCTGGTCACATAAGGTTCTTGGAAGAGGCTAAGAGGCTGGCCGGCAAGGATGGTAGGCTTATAGTTATCGTCGCCTGCGACAGCGTTGTTAGGAAGAGTAAGGGGAGAAGCCCCATGTTCAGAGCTAGAGATAGAGCTCTCATGATTTCTAGGCTTAAGCCTGTTGACGCTGTGTATGTTGGCAGGCGGGGGAGGCTTGAGAAAAACATCTCGTGGTTTCTTAAGAAGATTAGGCCTGATATTCTTGTGTTCGGCTACGACCAAGAGTCAGTTATGAAGAATACTCTTAAAGTTATGGGTGAGCTTGGGCTTAGAATTAGAGTTGTAAAGATGAGAAAGTTCTACGACATCAGCAGTAGCAAGATAATAAGGAGGATTAAGAAATCTTGAGGGGGAGCTTATTCACGGGTTGTTGTTTTGAAAAAGAACATTACCTTGTCCCCGTCTTCCAACCCCAGTTCCTTCCTCAAGTTGTAGCGTGAGATTATTTCAACCACGGAGCTATCGTATATTGTTCTCAACGCTTTTATCACTGCCCCATCGTATTTCTCGTTTACAACGACCGGGTAGCAATATACCTCTCCAAAAGTTCTCTCCTGGTCTGAGAAGCCGTGTATAACTATGGGTGGCTTAGACATTTTCTCGGCGAGTATCAACTGGTCCATGTAGTTCTCTATCTTAAGGTTTAGAGTACCCGGATAGGGGTAGAAGCCCAGCCTCGTGTGAAACTGGTCGAGATAAGGTTTCCTAGAAACGTAGTATGCTCCCTCCCCCAGCCCCGTGAAAACCCTGCCGGTGAAGACATGAGTCACATAGACCTTGTTTACTATCGACATTATCGACCCAACGTGGAGCTTAATCTGGTTAATACCCTTGTCTGAGAGCCTTACCACTCTCCCTTTGGGGGACATCATTGTCTCAATCAGCTTCTCTTTTTCAAGCTCCTTCAGGTACCTAGAAGCTGATTGGTGCGAAACGTCAATAGCCTTGGACAATTCTCTAGTGGAGATGTAGGTCTTGCCTTCTTGTATCAGCTTGGCGATTGCAAGCAGCATATATGTCTTCTTATACTCTTTCATCTTATACTTTTCCGACATCTCCAGTAATTGCCTCCAGCATCTTCACGGAGAGCCTGTGCGCCACCTCCAGTGGAATAGGCAGTTTGAAACCCTCCGGCGTAATTCTTCTTAGAACGCTATACGCTCCTTCGAGAGTAATCATGTTGCCAACACTGTAATAAAACTTGTCCTTAAACATCCTTAAATTGTTAACGTTATGCTCCGCCTCAAGCCCTCCTAAGGGTTTCTTCGCGATACCTATCGTCGGCTTCTTAAGAATAACCCCCAAATAGGTTGCAAGACCACACTTCCTCGGATGCGCTAGACCATGACCGTTGACTATGAGGACATCATACTCGTCGATGAATTTCCTAAGCGTTTTGAGAACCACAGGCCCCTCTCTGAAGGAGAGGAGGGTTGAAACATAGGGCATTTTAACAAGCGTCCTTGAAACGCTTAAGAGCACTATGTTCTCCTTCGAAGCGTCAAATACTGAAAACCCGACTGCTGCAGATTCCCCTTTGTAAGAAGCATCCACTCCGCCAATCCTCTGGATTTTCTCCAATGATTCATCAGAGACTGAAACCTTCTTCGAGAGGAGTTCCTGAATCCTGCAAAGCCTGTGGTAAAGAGACTGGTCTATCCCGTGGTTACGGGCTGCACACATTTCTAGAGCTTTTCTAAACGTTTTTCCATCGAGGATAGGAAGGCTTTTCTTCTAAGCTCCTCGTTCAGGATGGTGAAGGCTGATTCCACCGAGGCCCTGTTAACATCTATCTTCCTCTTGAACCCGGGTAATACTGCGTCTCCCAGCGCTATCGTCGAGATGTTTTCATAGAGCTGGGTCATCATGCTGTATGTTTCCTCAGCCTCGTCCAACTGCCCCCTCCTGAGCTTCTCCATCATCACCCTCTTCAGCTCCCCTATAAGATCCGATGCTGCGTACAGTATCGAAGCCGGAGGAGGTCTTACCCTCAGCCTATATTCTTTTCCAGAGGCGAACCAGTATATGAATACGGCTTCCAGAAGCTCTTGGTATGTCTGCACTATCGGCGGCCAAGTATTGTAAACCCCCTTCTTAGAAGCTGTCTTCACGATCCTACCTATTTCACGCTGTACTTCGTCAAGCAGCTTCTTCGCAGCCTTAAAATCCTGAGCGTAGGATGCTTTAACCGATTGCCTACACTTCTTCAAGACCACGCTTATATCCTTGAGGAGCTCGTACTTCGCATCCTCCTGTTTCCTAAGGAACTCGTAAGAGTCTTTAACTAGCAGGTTTATCCTGGTTTGAAAATCCCTCGGCAAGACCTACACTATCCTAGCGGTTCTTTGAAGAGGCTTAGTCTGCCACGTGTATTTCCTAATCTTAGAAGTCCTTCCGAAACCGCATGCAGCGCAATACTTCTTCCTCACGTTGAAAGACCTTCTCCCGCATCTCCTGCATATCTTGTGAGTCGCCTTCTTATGGAGTCTTCCAAAGGCTGTTGTGCCAGCCGAGGTCTTACCCAATTCTCAACTACCTCTTCTCCTCAGATTTGTACTCGATGGGTGGCGATATCAGTATCACATTGTCTCCCCTTATCACGATGAGGCCTAGCTTGGTTGTCTCATTACCCTTCAGCTCCTCCGCATCGGACAGGACTATGTTGAGATGAGGATCGTAGCCGTCCAGTATGCCACGTATCTTCGCTCCGCCTTTCAGTTTTACTATTATGCTTTTCCCGAGCGATGCTTGAAGCAGCTCCATCGTAGTGTCTGTAGACAATTCCCGAGGATTCTGTAAACCGCCTAAATAAATCTTTTTCTCCACTCACAGTGATGGAGGAAGTATGAGTAATATCGAGCAGCTCTCGTTTTAAAGGGCTCTATAAGTCTCTAAAAGCCTCGGAGAATACACAGGGTCGCCGTAGAGCCTGCTGAGTATTCTCTTCATATTCTGTATTTTCTTAGCTTCCCCGTGAACTAGGAACAGAGGCCCCCTCTTAGTGTATACGCGCCTTACGTAGTTTAACAACTGGTTTCTGTCGGAATGCCCTGAGAACCCGTCCACTTTCTCAACAGTGCTCCTTATGGTGAGTGCCTCAACCTTCCCGCTGGAATTCTGGAAGGTAAGCTCTCTAAGCCCGTTTAAAACCCTGTTGCCCAGCGTCCCCTCTATCTGATAGTTTACGAATATTATTGTAGACTCTTCTTGAGGTGCGACCAGTTTGAAGTATTCGAGCACCGGCCCGCCTTCCAGCATGCCGGAGGGCGAGAGTATTATGTTCCTTCTGCTCTCAGTTATCTCCTCTTTCGAGACAGAGTTCTTAACAGGTATTACATACTCGGATTTGAACGGGTTTAAACCATTGTTCATGAGGTTCCTAAGGTCTTTCGACAGATAGTTGGGGAATGAAGCGTGTATTGCAGTGACTTCTGAAATCATGCCGTCCACGTATATCGGTACCTCTGGTATTTTCTTGTTCCGTATAGCGTTGTCGAGTATTAGCATTATCTCCTGGGCTCTCCCGACGGCGAGCGTGGGGATGAGCACATTCCCGTTCTTGTCGAGCGTCGAGTTGACTAGGCTTATAAGCCGGTTCTCCACTTCTTCTCTCGGAGGCATTACGTCGTTCTGCCCCCCGTAGGTGCATTCCGTGATGAGCGTCTCAACCCTGGGAAACGTCGTAGAGGCATGTTCGAGAAGTATTGAACGGTCGTACTTCAAGTCTCCTGTGAAAACAATGTTGTGAAGCCCCTCCCCTATGTGAAGGTGTATTATTGCTGAGCCAAGTATGTGGCCGGCGTTTCTGAAAGTAAGCTTTATGTCGGGCGCGATATCCACCACTACACCGAATTTTACGGGGATAGTGTGTTGAAGTATCGTCCTAAGGTCTTTCAATTCGAAGAACGGTGTCACACCGTTCTTCTGAAGAACATCGTAGAGATCATTTAGGAGGAGGAACATTAAGTATACTGTGGGCTCAGTCATGTAGACCGGGCCCCGGTAGCCGTATTTGAAGAGCAGCGGGAGCCCTCCCATGTGGTCAAGGTGAGCATGCGATATGACTACGGCATCTATGTTTTCAACGGAGATCGGAACCCTATCGATCCTTGGGAAGGCGTCTGAGAAAATGTTTGCCGCAGGGTTCATTCCGAAATCCATGAGCACGTTGCTCTCGTCGGTTGAGACGAGTATGCTCGACCTCCCAACTTGTTCAGCGCCGCCGAGGAAGGTTAGAGTAATGCTCTCGGTTTTGAAAAGCGTTCTCCTGAAGATTCTTTCCCCAACCTCCCGGAGTATTTTGAACCTTTCTTCAGCGCTCTGGTTGAACACGTACATTACCTGCGGGATAATCGTTGTGCTCAGGGGCGGGATCCTTATCACAACCGGTTTCCATCCTGTTTTAACCAGTATCTCGTTAAGAATCTTCTCGCCAAGCTCTTCAACAGCATCGGGATTTCTCACTGAGATAAGTACTTCTCCAAAAACTTCGTTGAACACTACTGCCTCTAGGCCCGCCTTCTGGGGAACTATCTGCCTAATAGCCTTCTCAGTCTCCTCCTTAGGCAGCCTGACCGATGCGGCGGGCCTTACGATTATCCTCTTCCTAAGCTGTTTCGCAACCTCCGCCAGTACTTGCTGCCCCCTAGCTAGGAAATCAAGATTCTCAATGTAAACAGCTATAGTGGGCCCCTCCATCTCTATGCTGACTATCTTCGCATCCCTAGGAATCTTCTCGAAGATGACTTCCTTAATGCTGTTTTCAGAGCTCATGCTGGCTTTACGTACCTCGCCTTCTCCTCCGGACTAAGCTCCCTGCAGCCCTTTGAGTCAACCACCATGACTTCGAAGTCATTACCGGTTGCAGTATCCCTCTGCATAGCCGCCAGTATTGCTTTGATCGCTGTGGGTATGGCTGACGAAGTGTCTATTGGAGTCTTGAGCTCCGCCTCCAGGTAGCCTAGGGCAACCGGGGAGCCTGACCCAGAGCCTGCGAAAACTTCTTTCGAAAACCCTCCGAGGGGGTCGAGCACGTAGAGGCTGGCGCCATCCCTATCGTAGCCGCCTATCATCAATTGTATGTAGAGCGGCGCCATCCGCGTGGAGGAGAGTATTATTGAAGCTATGTTTGCAGCGGCCTTAACAGGCATGTTTATGCCTCTCTCAAGCTTGTAAGTCCTCGCCTCCCATTGAAGCGCCGCTATGAGTGCCTGCGCGTCAGCAACTCCTCCGGAGATGGTTGCAGCTATGTAATCGTCTATTTTAAGGATCTTCTTACCCCTTTTATGAGCTATGAAATAGTAGCCTTGCACGACCCTGGTGTCGGAGGCAAATATAACGCCGTCTCTACAGGATATTCCGACTGTAGTAGTCCCCCAGACGGGGGAAACGCTTCCTGCTTTACCAAACCTTTTAGTAATGTTCTCCAAATCTCTTAACACCTCTAGAACCTTAGACCGAATCCTTAGGGAAAGGCTTAAAGATAAACCTTTCCCTGAAAACCTGTCAGGCTGTTGAAAGACAAGAGTAGGCACGTGATAAGTCTTCCCCGGCGCATAATACTTGGGGACGGGGCTGTAGACGACCTTGACTCAAGCATAAGGGAGACGGGTGTGAAGAAAATCATTGTTCTGATGAGCAAAACCCCTTTAAAGATACTTGGTGACAGGATAAGGAAGATACTTGCTGGAAACGGCCTTCCGTTTAAAATAGTGCTCGTAGGGGGCGGGGACTCTTTCTCAGAGGCTAAGAGGATTGAAAAACTTTTCCTCCGTAGCAAGAGGGATAAGGCTGTTATCGTCAGCGTCGGAGGAGGTAGGGTAATAGATGCAGGCAAGATCATCGCGTGGAGGAGAGGCTTAGAATTCATAAGCGTCCCAACGGTTCCTTCTCACGACGGGATTGCAAGCCCCCTGGCCTCGGCCCCCAGGGGGAAGAGAAGATATTCTTTCTACACAGTCATGCCCTCTGTGATAATAGGGGACGTGTCTATTCTCGCTGCCGCACCCGACAGGTACTTCGGCTCGGGAGTGGGCGACCTCGTGGCTAAGTATACTGCGGTGAGAGACTGGCGTCTCTCCCACTCGCTCAGAGGAGAGTATTACGGCGAGTACGCTGCAAGCCTCGCGGAAAACATTGCGGACAGGATTATGAAATGCGCAGACATTATTGCGAGCGACAAGTTTGAGGGGGCGAGCATACTGATAGAGGCGCTCATACACTGCGGTGTCCTAATAGGCATAGCTGGGAGCAGCAGGCCCTGCAGCGGCTCGGAGCATCTCTTCAGCCACGCGCTGGACCTCGTCGCTGGATACCCTGCTCTCCACGGTGAGCAAGTGGGTATTGGAACGATAATGATGAGCAAGCTTCACAACTGCGACTGGGAAAGAGTGAGGGAAACATTGTTAACAGTCAAGGCTCCTGTCTCAGCTAAGGACATCAACGTTCAAGAGAAGAAGGTAATCGAAGCACTAACCATAGCGCACACGATAAGGCCTGAGAGATACACTATCCTGGGCGACAAGGGTTTGACGAGGAAGGCGGCTGAAGAGCTTGCCAGAAGCACCATGGTAATATGATCCTGAAAATGGCGAAGTACATCTACTTAAGCCGGGGGATCAGGCCTGGGAGCGTCTTCACATACGTGGGTGAAGCATACGAGTGTATGCAGTGCAGCAACAGGGGGCGTTGCCACGGCGCATTAAGCATGGGCTTCGCATACAGGGTTGAGAGGACAACGGAGGGGGAGGGCGTGTACTGCATTCTCAGGGGTGACGAAGTAGTCCCGTACGAGGCTTCCCTGGAACCACTGGTTCTTCTAGCGCCCTCGGGGAGGGTTAAAGAGGGGGCTGTGATGGAGCTTAGGCTCGACGACGCGTTCTGCAAGACGGATTGCGAGAGAATAGGGGAGTGCCCCATCCTGTTCAACGTTCTCATCGCGGGCCGTAGGGTTAAGGTTCTGGAGAGGCTCGGCGGCTTCGACTGCCCGGAGAGGAAACTAGTCCTGATTAAGGCTGAAATCCTTGATTAGAGCGTTTTAAGAAGCCGTCCTCTCCTCTAGAGTTTTCTCAGCCGGCTCCCCGGGTGTTGCGAAAACATCCATGAACCTTACAGTCTTAACCCCCTTAATAATGCTCGTAACATCCTCGAAAACAGCCTTCTTGATTTGCTGAATGCCTTCTGAAAACAAAACCTTGTCTGGGAGCCTTACAGTAACAATATCCCCCTCCTTATCCACCTGCACCTCTTCTACGGAAGCCTCTGGGAGACGCCTGTTAACCAGGTACTTTACCTTCTCCACATCGTCCTCCAGAACCCTCACTATCTTAAACCTGTAGATGAGCGTCTTACCGGCTAGCGGCGGGTTGAAATCAACCTGAACCCGCCCGCCGCTAATGTTTCTCACAATGCCTATTCTCCCATCCACCTCAACCAACGTACCCGGGGAAAGCTCCTGGGGTCTTGCAAACCTTCTCGCAGCGTAGGTCTTAACCTTGTTAGGGTCTCTGAAGCCGTATGCTTTCTCCGGGGGTATTTCAACAGTCCTCTCGACGCCGACTTCGCTCCTCAGCAATTCCTCCTCCCAACTCTCTAGGACCCATTTCCCCCCTAGGTAAACCAGCTTGGGAGAATACTTTTCACCCTCCTTGTATATCGATGCTTTCTTCGCCTCCTCCTCTATCGTCGTCTCTATGACGCTGCCTGTCTCCTTCACCGTGAGCGTGTAATCCACTAGTATTAGAGACCCTGTTTCCATTCCTTGGGGACTGGCCTGCGGAACCGCTTATAAATACTCTCCCGGCTTAAAAAGCCTCGTCGGAAGACGTTAAAGCCCTTATCCTCTCAACACCCTGTATGCTCCCTATGTACTCGAATACCTTCTTAGGAACCAGTTGGCTCCAGTCCTCGCCCGATAGTATTCTCCTCCTTATCTCTACGCCGGAGTATTTCTCGCGCTCAAGGTACGGTATAGGCCTAACTTCGTAGCCTGCCTCGGTGAAAAGCCTCTTGGTGAAAGGCTGGTTGGTATACACTATTTCGAAGGGCGGCGACATGGCTTCAACAATCTTTACCCATAGGAAGTGCATAGCCGGCACATCGGGGACACCGGTTACGATGCACCTCCCACTATCTATGCCAGTTTCTTCGAAGGCGAGACGCAGCATCTGGAGCCTTTCCCCGAACGTGAATGGATTATCCTTCTCATGGCTCGTCAGAGAGCTTCCCACAGCTATGATGACGCAGCCGTGGTTTGAAAGAATGTGCTTTATAGCGTGCACGTGACCGTTGTGAACAGGCTGGAAGCGGCCGATGTAGAGAGGGTTCCTCCCCATTCCGAACCCTTTAGCTCGCTGGAGCATTGATAAACATTAGCCTGCTCCGATTAACGCTTAAAACCTGCTCCACTAACCCTGTAGCCCCCGGGCGAGCCTACTTCACCGTATACTTTGAACCTTACCGGTAGGAAGAGCTCTACGAGACTTATTGTCGTCAGAGTATGCAGCGTAACCTCATGCGTCCTCAAGGCTGAAACCCCGTCTGCGAGAGCCGCGTAGACAACAAGCTGGTCGGCAAGGTTCCTGTCTGCAGGAGCCCTTTGCTCAACCTGTCTGATGAACTCTGAAACCGCCTCGCCGCCAACCTTCTCAGAAGGCTTACCCCTCTCCCCCAGCGCGCTTGATGCGAAAACCGTGCCGTCCCCAAGCGTCCCGATTATCAATACTCCGCAGCCAGGGTCTAGGGAGGCATTAGGCTCCTCCCCGCTCAGAACCTCGTACTCTACCGTCGGCTCAACCCCGAGCCTGCTCCTTATCTGGGAGGAGGCTGAGCCCGCGATCCTCTCGGCCACGTGCCTCGGCAGCTTGGAGCTGTAGACGAAAACCCTAACGCTCTTCAAGCCTGGGAAATCGGTGATTTGAAAAGGCTTTAGGCGCTCGACAGGCCTTGACCTAAACCGCACTATCCCCCCGCCCCTCGGGTAGAAACCTCTCCGCTCAACGCTTAAGTCGACTACGTAACCCGTTCTCGAAAGATTCCTCGCCAAGACTTCTCTAACATAGTCTATGGGGGGTGCCCTAGGGTTGTCAGTACCCCCTTTGAGAACCAGCGTAACCTCTCTCCCGGAGAAAGCTAGGACGGGCATCATTGCTTGAAGAACAAGAGATATGCTTCCGGCGGTGCCGACGTCAAGCTCGATGTCTGAAGCCTTGACTTCTCCGGGGTAGAAGAGTATCTGGCTGGAGCCAACGCTCAGCCCTTCAACCCTGGCCCCGGTTAGACTCGCCACAGCCTTCACGGCGGCGAGGTGCTGAGGCCTTAACCCAGGGTTTGAACGCTTAGCCCTGATGTTGAACACTCTAACCGGTTTCTTCAAGAGTGCTGAAAGAGCCACGGCTGTCCTTAAGACCTGCCCGCCGCCCTCGCCCATGGAGCCGTCTATTTCAAGCGTTTCAACCATGCTGAGGCTTCCCACGCCCAGTCATAAAAGCTTATTTCCGACCCCGGCCGTATGTGGAGCAAAGGTGAATTGCTGGGTATGGGTGAAATAGTGCCGGGTGCAACCGTCGTCGGGATAGTGTACGATAACGGTGTCATACTTGGTGCTGATAGGAGGGCGGCGTACGGCACTTTCGTAATCGGGAAATCGGTTAAGAAGATTTTTCAAATAACACCGCGGATAGGTCTCGCCTCAGCCGGATTGATCTCGGACGTCCAGACGATAGTGAGGGAGCTCAATTACCATGCTAGAATGTTCAAGTACAATACCTCTAGGGAGATAACTGCTAAAGCCCTTTCAAAACTATTGTCAAATATCCTCTTCGCGAACAGGCTTTTTCCACTCATAACTCAGACGCTCATAGGAGGGTTTACTTTCGACGCTCACGGAATATACGTGCTGGACGCGCTGGGCTCAGTAATAGAGGACAAGTATGCTGCAGCGGGGAGCGGAACCGAGATAGCGCTCGGAATACTGGAGGCAGAGTACAGGGATGGCATGAACAAGAGCGAAGCCAAGAACCTTGCGCTGAAAGCAATAAGAACAGCCCTGGAGAGGGATTCTGCAAGCGGGAACGGTATAGACCTCCTGATAATAGATAGGGCTGGGACTGTGGAAGAGAACTACCCTGGTTAAACCCCTTTTAAACGAATAATCCAAACTGGTTTCCTCGTCTTCATCCACCCTCTGCTCGGGAACATCGACCAATACCAAGACTTGAACGAGCTCGGAGCTTAAAAGACGATTGGAGAAAACCCAAGAGGATGAGCGAGCGGCTCGAGGAATTAAAGATTCTCGCGAGACACTACGGTGAGCTGAGGCACCAAGTAATAGCCAGCGTGAAGAAAATAAACGATTACTCCCTAATACTCTTCAAAGCATTCCTAGAGTACGCGGAGAAAAGAAAAGGGGAGAACCTGGAGCCCCATGCTCTTCTAAACGAGTTTCTCAACACGCTGGCCCTAGACAGGGATGAGGACAGGGGGACAAGAGCCTCCCTAGCCAGAAGATTCTACAAGCTTGCTGAAAAACATGTTCGAAACCCCTGCGAGCAAAAAAGCCTCCTGCAATACCTTAAGCACCAACCATAGAACACCACTGTCTCCCGATCCCATTAAATCAAACCATTATCTTACAGTGAAAAACCGTCGAAAGATATTTGGGTCTATCGCTTTAGAGAAAACATTGAAAAAACAAGTTGCGGGGAAACTACTTGGCTTCGAAAGGAACCTTCTCAGGAATCTCAGTCACGATGCCGGCGGCGACCGTCATACCCATGTCTCTGATCGCAAACCTGCCGAGCTGCGGAAACTCAGAGTAAACCTCGATGGCAATCGGCCTCAGGGGCCTGAACTTGACGATAGCAGCGTCACCAGTCTTCAAGAAGTCAGGCTTCTCCTGAATAACCGCGCCAGTACGAGGGTCAATCTTCTTCAGAAGCTCCTCGAAGGTGCAGGCAACCTGCTCAGTATGCACGTGAAGCACAGGAGTATAGCCCGCAGCAATAGCAGTAGGATGCCTGATAACGATAATCCTGCCTACGAAAGCCTTCGCGACAGTCGGCGGGTTCTCAGGATACCCCATAACCATACCTCTCCTCAACTCCTGCTTGGAAACACCCTTGACAGCCATGCCGACATTGTCACCGGGCTCAGCCTTCTCAAGCTGCGTATGATGCATCTCAATAGTCTTCAGCTCAACAATCTTATCCAGAGGCCTAATGACAACCCTAGTGTTAGGCTTCAACACACCGGTCTCAACCCTGCCCGCGGGAACAGTGCCAACACCCGGAATAGTGAAAACCTGCTGAAGAGGAATCCTCAAAGGCTTGTCAACAGGCCTAGGCGGAGGCTGAAACGCGTCGAGAGCCTCAATCAAAGTAGGACCCTTATACCAAGGCATCTTATCACTAGGCTTAACAAGATTATCACCAGTCCAGCCGCTGATAGGAATAATCGGAATCGGGTTCTTCTCAAGGTTAAAGCCGATACGCCTCAGCAAATCCTCAATGTTCTTCTTAACCTCGTTAAACCTGTCCTCGCCCCAATTAACAGAAGGATCATCCATCTTGTTAACGCCAATAACAATCTGTCTAACACCCAAAGTGAAAAGCAGAAAAGCATGCTCAGTAGTCTGGCCCTCAGGACTCACACCAGCCTCGAACTCACCCTTCTTCGCAGACACAATCAGCAAAGCACTATCAGCCTGACTAGCACCAGTAATCATATTCTTCACAAAATCACGGTGGCCAGGCGCATCAATGATCGTATAGTAATATTTCTTTGTTTCAAACTTCACGTACGCAGCATCAATAGTAACACCACGCTCACGCTCCTCCTTCAACTTATCCAGCACCCACGCAAACTTGAAAGTATCCCCGAGACCAGTCTTAGCAGACTCAGCCTCCAGCTCCCTCATCTTCCTCTCATCAACGTAACCAGTCAAGTAAAGCAAGTGACCAGTAGTAGTACTCTTGCCGTGGTCCACATGTCCGCAAACGACGAGATTTAGGTGTGGTTTGCTTGACGAACTCATTTTTCTTTCCTCCCTTGCTGTTTCATTAGCCTGATGGGGGGCTATTTAAGGTTTAAGGTTTCATTATGGCAGTGATTTTTTACTGAGTGCTTTTTTTAGTTGTTTTTCCTGAGGGTGGTTGGGCGATGTGTTTAGCGTTGCTTTCTTTTCAAGATTCTCTATAAGTAAAATTTGGACAGTGGGGCTCTTCAAGCAAGCCTTCAGGCTGGCTTTCTTTCATACTAACGTTTATGTAAATCGTAAATCCGACTAAGACTCGGAGGCAGTTATGCTTAAAAGAATATTCGCATCTTATTGTTAGTGGATGGGCGTTAGGGAGCGCTTCATAAGCTCGATAGAGTACCTCCGCAAACTAGGGTTCTTCGAAGAATTGCTGGAAACGATTGAGGTTATGCAGGATGAGGATCTGAGTGGTTGAAAAAACAGGCTAGCATTTCTTTTCACCATAGTTCAAAAATGGCTGGGTTGCTAGTGTCGCAAAAGTTTATAAATTATAATTCATAATTCATAATTATGAGTACCATACCCGTGAGTAAGGAGACGAAGAAAAGATTGGAGAGCCTTAAGGGGGAGAAAGCATGGGATGAGTTTCTGAACGAGCTTGCGAACATAGCTCTAAGTGAAAACAGGCTTAAAAATAGGAAAAGAATGCAGAAACTTCTGGAAATTGGGTATGATGAAGTCAGGGTTAAAAAATGGGCGAGAGAATACTAGTGGATACAGATTGTCTAATCGATTACTATAGGGGGGAACTAGAGTTAAACCCGGAGGATTCACACCATGTTTCGGAAATAACTGTCTACGAGTTCATCAGGGGGACGAGGAATGTGAAGGAAGCTAAGAGGATACTGGAGAGATCTTTCAGCATTGTTTGGCTCGACAACGAGATTCTGGAGAAAGCCTCGGAAATATGGAGGAGACTCAAGGCCTCAGGCAGGCTTGTTGAAGACAGGAACCTAATAATAGGGAGCACGGCAGTAGTGAAGAGGCTCAAGCTGTTAACGAGAAACATTAAGCATTACGAGGGGCTGAAAACATACGGGTTAGTTTTTTATTGAAAAATCTTCTTCGACTCTTTATGCATTTTTTCGTAGCAGTATATGGGTGTCTAACAGTTTTATCTTAAACCGCGGTGAAAACATAACTGTGGAAGCGGTTAAAAAACAGGATTGTTGCAGCAAGAAGTAGCGTAACAACAGCTTTTCTCCTTAATTCGCTCCACCGGTAAGGCGAATAAGGCGGTGGTTGAAATATTGGCAGACTATTTCAAAGTGAAGAAGAGCGCGGTCGGAATGGTTAAGGGTGAAGCATCAAGAGAGAAAGTCTTTCAGCGTGGAGAATGATTGCTGAATAAGCCGGTTTTCCTGAGGCTTGTTAGGTTTTTGCTATGAAATCATAGACGAGTTGGCGTGCACCACTTAGAGACAGAAAATGAGGTCAGGTACCTTGATGTCTCCTAAGAGGACGTGAGCAGCTTCCCTGCATCCTCCTTTACATTTTTCCAGCATCGAGTAGCCTTCGCACATTTTAGGAGTATAACGTAGATTTATGAATCCTCTTATGTATTCAGATTTCTCGTAGAGTTCTTGGGGGTCTGATTCCACGCAGTTTCTGACCACTGTTGGAGAATGATTGCAGACTTTTAGTCCTCCTGAAGGATCTATGGCGCAATGAATGTTTTTACCGGCCATACATCCTTCTTTCAACATGAACATTGTATACTTAAATTTTTCGGCTACCGAACGCGAGTTCCAGTGATGTAAAAACCCCAAGATTACTCGCCTAGAGCGGTCTGAATGATACACTCGGCGGGGTCGGGCTCCGATGGAAGATTAACGAATTTAAATGCTAATTGGCTTCTGGTTTTCAAGGTGTTTTAACTGGGTTAACCTGTTAACCAGAAACACTAAGGATTATGGTTTGCTTAAAGCAATACTAGCCAGTTTTCATCAAGTTATCTTAAGGATGATTATTGATTCAAGAATGAGGTTGCTTCGCTTAGTGTAGACTTAGATTTATAAGAGCGTGCTCTGGCTTACGGTGCTTTTCTCCTTGTGTGAAATGATTTTCACAACCCTTCCCTTTTTTCTTAACTCTTCAACGCTGGAGGCTCCGGCGTAGCCCATTGCAGCCCTTATGCCTGAAGTGAACTCGCCTATAACTGATGATGCATCTCCGCGATACGGCACCCATATCTCGGTTCCCTCAGGTATTTCCTTCGCGAACGTTGCGTACCTGTCTAGAGCCATTCTCTTCTGCCTCGCGGACTGGCTGCCCATGCCCCTGTGTAGCTTGAAGTATTTGCCGTTTATTATGGTCATGGGGCTCGGGCTCTCTTTGCAGCCTGCTAAAACATACCCGAGCATGGCGCATGATGCTCCCAATGCTATTGCTAACGCGACGTCTCCCGGGTTCCTGACTCCGCCGTCTGCTATCACCGGTATTTTCAAACCTAGTTCTTCAAGAGCGTCTGCAGCCTGGGCTACTGCGAAGAGTGTGGGCGCTCCCGCCCTAGTGATCTCTGTCGTTATGCATACTGAGCCGCTTCCTATCCCTACTCTGAGCCCTGCGACGTCTTCTATTTTAGAAACCGAGTCAAGCACCCCCTGCTTAGTCCCCAGGTTCCCGATTACAATGTCTACGTCTACTTCTTTCACAAGCCTCCGCGTTGCTTCTATCACGTTCCTGTTGTGGAAGTGTGCGACATCTATCACTAGGGCGTCCGCGTGCTTCGCCAGCATCCTGGCTCTTTCGATGTCGAATGGGGATACTGCAGCGGCGACCCTAAGCCTGCCCTCAGAGTCTCTAGTGGCCTCCTTATACTCTCCTCTAAGCGCCACATCCTTGTAGGTTATTAGTCCGACGAGCCTCTTGTTATCGTCTACAACCGGCAGCTTCTCAACCCTGTGCTTCTTCATGAGCTCCACTGCTTCCTCGGGAGTGATGCTTGGGCTTGCTACTACGACGTCCTTAGTCATAGCTTCCTCAACCCTTATCGAGGGGTTTGCGAACCTCACGTCCCTCCCAGTTATTATCCCGATCAGTCTGTTGTCTTCAACAACTGGGAGACCCGATATCTTGTGTCTCCTCATTATTTCAGCAGCCTCTCCGACAGTAGCATCCTTGTTTATCGTTATCACGTCTCTGATTATGAAAGACTCTGCTCTCTTCACTGCTTTAACCATCTCCAGCTCTTCCTCTGCGGAGCAGTTCCTGTGCACGACGCCTATTCCACCGTGTCTCGCGAGCGCTATCGCCATTTCAGACTCGGTTACGGTATCCATCGGCGAAGATACTAAGGGGATGTTTATCGGGATGTTTTTCGAAAAACTTGTTCTCAGATCTATATCCCTAGGCTCGATCTCGGAGAAGCCGGGTAGCAGGATAACGTCTTCAAAATTGAAGGCCGTCTCAGCCTTTTCAAATTTCTCCTGGAACGCCCCCATATTCAATTATTCCAGGGCTCCGATTATAAGTCTTTCACCACGGGATGCCGGAGTCTTAGAATGCTGGAGGGTCGCCCTACGGCTTAACGCGAGGCCTCTGCGTGTCTCTCCAGCTCCTTCTTTCTGGAGACCGCGTAGCTGGAGTCCTCGTTATTGGCAGCGTTGATTATTTCTTCGGCAAGCGCCTCAGCTATCGTCTTCCTGTTTTTAAAGCTCTTCATCTTAGCCCCGTCCACGATGTTTCTTACTGCAAGGTCTATCCTCCTACCCGGCGAGATGTCTACAGACTGATAGTAGACTATGCCGCCGTAGCTTACCCTGGTGGTGTCCTCCCTCGGGGCAGAGTTTACGAGTGCTTCTACGAGGGCCTCTACAGGGTTCCTGCCCGTTTGGAGGGCTATTATTTCGAAAGCATCCTTAACTATGTTTATCGCCTTAGCCTTCCTGCCTCCTGCTCTAGCTGTCTGGGCAACCCTGTTCGTTAAGCGTTCAACAATATTTACATTGTACTTCCAGAATTTCCTTTTCTCATGCCTCCCGCCCGAATGAGGGATCCTGACGGGTTTAAGGCTTATCACTTGGGCTAGCCCGGGGTCCCTCACCTCGATTCCTTCGAAGCTCCACTTGTCGAATAGTTTACACTCTATGCTCGGCTTAGCCAAGCTGGGTGGTGCTGCGCTGCTAAGCTTATAAAAGTTTTTACCTCGTGGGCTTCTGCTTCTTACCCTTCAGAAGCGCATCCAGCGATACGCCGTTGACGCTTATAACCTTGTACCTTACCCCGGGGATGTCCCCCATAGACCTTCCAAGCGTGCCCCCTATGCCCGCGATAATTACCTCGTCCCTCTCGTTTATGAAGTTTAGAGCCCCGTCCTTGGGCACGAATGCGGTAACCTCCTTCCCGTTCTTTATCAACTGGACTCTGACGCATTTCCTCACAGCACTGTTGGGTTGCTTGCTAGCTATCCCGACCTTCTCCAAAACTATGCCCCTCGCCATGGGGGCTCCTTCAAGCGGGTCGTAAAGCTCCTTGAGCCTCAGAACCCTCTTAGTATAGTATCTAGAGCTCCACCTGAACTTCTTGCGAACAAGTATCAGTTTCCTGGCTGCGAATTCTCCTCTACCCAATCCTGGGGGATTGTTGGAGAAGCACCTTATTAAGCTTCTTGCCTAACGTATTTTAACGTCGCTTACTCCAAAATGCCTTTTTGCGAACTCCCTTATTCCCTGTATTCTGAAGCCGTTCCTACCTATTGCCTTGCCCTTATCCATTTCGCTAACCGTTACGTAGACTACTCTCCCACCCTTGGCCCCGTTTTCAACCTGTACGTTGAGCACTCTCGCGGGATAGAGGGCTTGCCTGAGGAAGGTTTCAAGGTCTTCGTTAAAACCCATCACATGCACCTCCTTACCTATTCTTTTAGAGAAGTGTTGGAGTAGAATCTTGCAACTGTTTTTAATCCTTTCAAAATCCTCTGGTTTAAGCAGGAAGAAGACCGTCTTATCATTATTGGTTATCAAACAGTCGACTACTCTCGCCCCAGTAGCGTTCTCGAAGAAGCCGATGTAGCTCAGCTCCTGGTTTGACCAGCTTACTTTCACATCGCTCTTGCTCGACATGTTCACTTATGGTCCTCCAGTATGTTGGATTCCCCTTGGTCCACTATTCCTATAACAGCAACTGGGTATTTTAAGCTTAACGCCTTCCCTAACGCTACGCGAGAACCCTCATAGACTATTGACGGAGTCTTTGAGAGGTCCAGGGCGTTTTTAAGCATCCCGAGATACGGCTCCGGCAGCTTTGAGACGTATATTACTCCCTCCAGCTTACCCCGTAGCACAAGCCTATAGACCTCGTTGAAACCAGTTACGAAGCTACCTGTCTTAGCAAGGAGCTCAAGCCTGCTGCTTAGAGACGCTTTCTCCTCCGACATCTCCCGAATCCACCTTGCTCTTCGTAAAGCCCTCTATATCAACGTATACCTTGACCATGCCTGTTCCAGCATATATCTCTGAGCCTGCAAGCACTCTCTCAGTCATGCCGAGAAGCTTATCCTCCATGCCTGCTACAGCCCCCTCCACTAGGACTTGGACGGCTCTTTCGAAAGCTGCCTTGGCGAGGACGCTCTGCTTGCTCCCGCTTACCCCGTGCCTGCCTATCTGTTTCACAGTCCCGTCTTGAGTCATAGCGCTCGCGACGAGCGATAGGTGCCTCCAGTCAACGTCCAAGCCCTGCTCGTTCAAAGTCTTCCACATTTCGTTTATTAAAGCAGCCCTAGCCGCCTCTATGCCAAGCACCTCGGCTATCTCATGGATATCGTTGGTAACTGTCCTCGTGTAGTCAACCTCCGGAATGTTGAAGACCTCTGCGAGGTTGCTTCCCTCCGTTATTATGCAGTACTCCTTGTTCTCCTCCTTTAACAAGACTCCCTTAACTCCGGTTATTCCGCTTACAGGCGTCTTCCTTATCTTTGATTCAAACTTCTCAGCATCGTTCTTAATGGGTATTTCGATGGTGCCGTCGCTCTTAACGTTGAACCTTACGTTGAGCGTCTTAAAGACCTTCTGCACATCTTCTTCTGAAAGACCTCTTTCAGCCAACCATTCTTTAACCGGATATATGACGAGATAGTCGTATGCCGTGGTTGATTTCAAACCTATTCTAGCCACGTCCTCTATCGTCGTGTAAACCATTTTCTTAGCGACTCTGAGCGCTCTACTATAGTCCTCGTTGTACGGTTTCTTCAAATAGACAGTCATCATCGGCGTCTTCGGCGTCTTCCTCGCGTCGAGCAGTTCGATAAGCCTCGGCAGCCCTAGGGTTACGTTCGCCTCCCTTACGCCGGCGTAGTGGAAGGTTCTCAGAGTCATCTGGGTACCGGGTTCCCCTATGGATTGCGCTGCAACAATCCCCACGCTTTCCCCAGCTTCTACAAGCGCCCGCTTATACTCTTCAACCACCCTCTCCACAACTTTCCTAGCGGCTGAAGCTGGGAGACGCTTAGAGATTATCGCGTGGAAAGTCTCCTTCTTAACGTTGAGCGGGAGTATCCTGCCGTGCTCCTCGATCATCTTCTTAACGGTCTGCCTGCTTGCTGGACTACCCTTCTTAGGTATGGACAGCAAGTATTCTTCAACTATTCTGAAAGCATCGACAGACTTCCCATGGTCGCTCTTAGATGGGTCTACACCATCCTCGCCGTATATTATGTCAACTATGTTCCCGTAGGAGTCTCTCACAGTCCCATCGTACTCTACTCTAAGAGATTCCAACGCGTGTATTAGTCTGCGCTGCAAGTATCCGCTCTGCTGGGTTCTAACTGCGGTGTCCACGAGGGATTCGCGCCCACTCATAGAGTGGTAGAAGAGCTCTATGGGTGAAAGCCCCATGTAATAATTAGCTTTTATGAATCCTCTCGCAAGGGGACCGAGGTCTCCTCTTCGGAAATGCGGCAGAGGCCTCTCAAAGTACCCTTTGAATATTCTCTTACCCCTCAGAGCCTGCTGCCCCAGGCAGCCGGATATCTGTCCTACGTTAAGGTCTGAGCCCCTCGCACCAGTCTTAGTCATCACGACCATGCTGTTGTCCAGCCCTAGGGTTGACGAGACTAGGTTTCCAACTCTGCTCCTAACGTTTGAAAGAGCGTCCATTATGTAGGCCTCTAGGCTCTCCTCCTCGCTCATCCCGGGGATCCTCTTTATCTTGCCCTTCTTCCACTCCTCAAGCAGCTTCTCAACCTCGGCATCAGCCTGGTCCACTTCTCTACTGACTCTTTCCTGAACGTTCTTAGGCAGCTCCACATCCCTGTAGCTGAAGCTGAAGCCTCTTAGAAGAAGGAATTCTCTAACCATTTTCTCGAATGCTGAGATAAACCTGTGGCCTTCCTCGGCTCCGTACTTCTTTATTATCCTGTGTAGGATGGTGTCCGCCTTCTCAGCGCCTATGGAGGCCTTGTCGATAACCCCGGATATTATCTTCCCGTTCTTTATGACTATCTCCGCCTCCTCCTTGCTCGCAGCGTCTCCCACGCTAGTCTTATTCACGTAGTTAAAGTCCTTCCTCAGCAACAGGCTGACTGCCTGCCGGCCTGACCACAGGGGTTCCGGCGTCTTAACCTCCGGCTCAGGAAGCTCGCCCTCATAGCCCGCGGCATACACTATTCTCGCAAACTCCTCCTTAGTAAGATAAGTGTCTTTCCTAGTGAGGAGGTAGGCTCCTGTTATGAAGTCTCTTATCGCACCCATGATGGGTGCGCCATACCTCGGAGTAAGGTAGTGGTTCTTAACACCTAGGAGCATGCTCGTCTCTACGGAGGCCTCTAGGCTCTGCGGCACGTGCAGGTTCATTTCGTCGCCGTCGAAGTCCGCGTTGTAAGGCGGGCAGACGCTCGGGTTGAGTCTAAAAGTCTTCCCCGGAAGCACTTTCACCCTGTGCCCGAGCATTGAGAGACGGTGGAGCGAGGGCTGCCTGTTGAAAATCACGAAATCACCGTCCAGCAAGTGTCTTTCGACAACGAAACCTATGTCGAGTGCTTCAGCGAGGGTATCCCTGTTCTCAACAAACTGGAGCTTATGCTTAGCGCCGCCGGGCCTAATTATGTACTCTGAACCAGGGTGTGTGAAAGGCCCGTTTCTGACGAGCTGCATCAACCAGTCCCTATTCCAGTACGTGACTCTCTCAGGTACTGTGAGTATTTTAGCAACCTCCACCGGGACGCCGACTTCATCAATATCGAGATAGGGGTCGGGAGATATTACTGTCCTAGCGGAGAAGTCGACCCTCTTTCCTGAGAGGTTCTTCCTGAAACGGCCCTCCTTCCCCTTCAGCCTTTGCGCGAGCGTCCTAAGCGTCTTACGCGTCCTGTGCTGTGCCGGGAGTACCCCAACGGCCTCGTTGTCGAAATAAGTCGTCACGTGATACTGTAGAAGATCCTCATGGTCCTGTATTATTAAGGGGGAGGCTCCGGACTCTATGTACTCCCTTATTCTGCGCGCTGTCCTTATTATGTCGACAAGCTTATGCGTTAAATCGTCTTCAGACCTCTCGCCGGTTTCAAGTATTATCGAGGGTCTAACCTGTATGGGTGGAACCGGCAGGACTTCTATAACGTACCACGCTGGATGAGCAACCTCAGGGTCTATGTTCAGAAGCCTAAGGTCATCGTTAGGGATCGAGTTTAAACGCTCCCTTATTATCCGGGAGTTTAGAAGCCTAAGGGCTCCGTCAGGATCCCTCTCGTAGAACTTCGTAGGTCTCTCAAGCCTGATCTGGTATTTCTCAGCCCCGCAGTGCGGGCACCTGTTTGCCCTCCTAACCTCGTCCTTTATCTGGTCGAAAATCTGCTCGGGCACGATGCCGTACAGCTCCTCGTACTCCCTCATCTTCTCCCTGTAATGGCTTATCCTATCGTTCGGCAGCAGTATTCTGCCGCATTGCCTGCAGGTTGATTGCAGAACGCGTTCGATCTCCCGCGCGAACGAAACATGTATCACTGGGACGGGCAGCTCTATGTGTCCGAAGTGTCCCGGACATTTGTCGGGCAGGTTGCCGCAAGTCTTGCACCTCTGCCTAGGCTCTATGGTTCCTAGGCGCGTATCCATTATCCCGCCTGGGACGGAGAGACCGTCCTGGTCATACGTCTCGTCAGTCGTCACTTCCATCACGGAGAGCTTCCTGATCTCAGCTGGGGATAGTACTCCGAACTTTATCGAATCCAGCTGCTTTATCTCAACTTCCTGACTCATTCCCCTACACCCTCTCCCTAACCCTCAGCCTCGGAAATATTCCTAGGCTCATCAACTCTTGGAGCAGGAGCTTGAACGCGTAAGACATTTCTACGCCGCTGACGTCCTTCCCCTTCTCGCAGAGCGGGCAGACATGCTTCTTCTGCTTAGCATCGTAGTAAGCAAAGGTACCGCACTTCTCGCAAACATACACTATAGTCCTGTCCGACTCTTCTAAAAGCCTGTCTTGGAGAAGCCTGGCTGCGCCATGCCCTACTAGACAGTCTCTCTCCATCTCTCCAAACCTTAAGCCGCCGCCCCTGGACCTTCCTTCAGTAGGCTGGTGCGTAAGCATCTGGACTTGCCCTCTAGCCCTTGCATGCATCTTGTCCTTAACCATGTGGTGGAGCCTCTGATAGTAAATTATGCCCATGAAAACCTTTGCTCTGAAGCGTTTCCCAGTGATCCCATCTATGAAATCAAACTCGCCGTACGGCGAGAAGCCGTGTACTTCAAGAATCTTTTGAACCTCCTGCTCCGGAGCATGTATGAAAGTAGTGCCATCCATCCGCCTTCCCTCAAGTGCTGCGGCAATACCAAACAACGACTCGAGGAAGTGGCTTATCGTCATCCTAGACGGGATTGCATGCGGGTTTATCAAGAGGTCCGGAACCAAACCGTCCTCGGTGAAAGGCATATCTGTCTGGGGGACGAGCATTCCGATAACCCCCTTCTGACCAGACCTGGAGGCAAACTTGTCCCCTATCTCCGGAATCCTGTGATCTCTAATCCTAACTTTTATCAACCGGTTGTTCTCCAAGTCCTCTGTTATCATCACACTATCCACGTAGCCGCTTTCAGACGGTTTAAGAGCGACAGAAGAGTCTCTCCGAGCAGGTGCTTGGAAAACAAGCTCCTTATATTCTTCGAAGAACCTCGGTGGGCTTGACCTGCCGACTATAACCTCCCCGCCCTTGACCTCTGCCTCAACCGAGACTATGCCGTCCTCCTCTATCTTAGCATAGGCCTCGTCCCCCCTGTATCCTCTGACCTGCGAATCAGGCTTCTCTATCCTATCAACCTCGCCCATCGGGTACCTCCTGGCTTCAACCTCGTAAGACTTGTAGGTGGTTGATCTCGCTAGGCCGCGCTGAATCGACGCTGCGTTCAAAACTATGGCGTCCTCCATGTTGTACGGGTGGGACAGTACCGCAACCATGAAATTCTGACCGATAGGCCTCTTATCCAAGCCTATGATCGGGTCGACTCTAGAGGCTACTAGTGGCGTCTGAGGATATGTCATAACGTGGAAAGTAGTGTAGAAAGAATTGCTGATGTTAGCGAACGGGAGCCCAAGCGCCTGCTTAGCCATCGCCGCCTCGTAAGTGTTCCTGGGCGAGTGGTTGTGCTCTGCGAAGGGGACGGTTGACGAGACGACGCCGAACATGAGTATCGGGCTTATCTCCAGATGCGTTGTTTCACTCGTAACATCTTTCAAGGATACTGCTATAACAGCATTCTCCTCTTCATCGGCGTCTAGAAATTCAACCACTCCATTATTAACAAGGTCTTCGAAACTTATCTTGCCGAGGGCGAGCTTCGAAACATGGTCCTTGGTGAGCTTAACCTGCCCCTCTTCAACGACTATGAGGGGCCTCCTAACCCTTCCGGGGTCGGCGTTGAAATAAACCTCCTTAACAATCCTGCCGCCGTAGTTAAACTCGTAATATGCTACGTTTATCTCCTGCGGTATTACTCCCCTCCTCCTCAGCCCCCTGATCTCCTTAACCAGAGCCTCTCCAGAGTGGGAATAGCCGACTAGGACACCGTCTATGAATATTTTCGCAGCCGTGGAACGCGTCTCCGGATCAGCCTTGGTCACAGGTACTAAGCCGAATTTTGAAAGAATCTTGTCGAGCATAGACTTGTCTGCCGATACGGAGACCTGTGCGCCTATGCTCATATTCTTCACGAGCCCACAATTCACGCCCTCAGGCGTCTCGTTCGGGTCTAGCTTGCCCCATTGAGTAGGATGCAGGTCTCTGGCGTCAAAGTTAGACTGGCTCCTGCTCAGTGGCGATTGGATTCTCCGCAGGTGGCTTAGGACGGAGAGATAATTAGTCCTGTCCAGTAGTTGAGTGACGCCGACAAGCCTCTTCCCCCAGTTTCCAGTAGCCATAGCTTGGTTGATGGAGTCTGTGATAAGACTGGTAGTGATCAGGTTTGAGAAAGAGTATATTGCTCTGTGCCTGAGGCTGAACTTTTCAAGCTGGTACCTGAAGTCTCTAACCATCCTCCTGAATGATGTTCTGAAAAGCTCTGCGAGAAGCCCGCCGGCAAGCCTGATCCTCTTATTCTTATAATGGTCCTTGTCGTCGGGGGGACGCCAGCCGAGCTTCATTGCTAGGATCCTCTCAGCCATCTCGCAGAGGAAAAGCGCCTTACTGTATCTGGAAGACTCATCCATACCGATGTGGGGCAGTAGGATCTTGTCTAGAACGTTCTGAGTCTTGTTTAAACGAACCCTATCAGACTGGCCGTAGGCAACCCTGTTACCTATGTACATTATAGCGTCCTCCTTGCTCATAATATTCTGCGCAGCGTCGAAAGACGGTGCCAGCAATTCCTGGATCTCGGGGAACGGTGAAACATGTTCCGCTATCTCCTTGTCCGAAGTCATTCCCAAAGCCTTCAGCATTATTACGAATGGGATCTCCTGCCCGACACCGGGGAGATAGACCTTAAGCTCGTTGCTCTGCCCCTTCAGCCTCACCTCAACCCTGGTCCTATAGCCTACTGTGGTGGAGAACACGCGTGCAATGTAGAAGGAGTAGGGCCCTATCTTCTTCTCCTCGAGAATTATCCTGTTCGGAGCAAGGTCTTCAACACCGACAATGATCCTCTCGGAGCCGTTTATTATGAAGTAGCCACCGGGGTCATAGGGGTCTTCCCCAAGCCTAATCCTCGCCTCCGGACTGAGGCCGGCGAGTGCGCAATACCTCGAGTTAACCATGATCGGTATCTCCCCTATAAGGACTTCCTGCCTCGTCTCCCTACCGTCCCTCAGCTCCTTAACCTCTAGGTAAACTGGGGCGGAGTATGTGAAGTTCCTCATCCTCGCCTCCATGGGGTATACGTTTCTCACAGCACCGCTCGGCTCTATGATCCTCGGAACGTGAACACGTATTTCTCCAAACTCTACGCGGATAGTCTTATCCTCTACAGTAACCTCTATATTCTTAACCTCGTCCACTATCTTCTGCATATCCTTGTCTACGAACTCGTTGAACGAGTCTATATGGTGCCTCGCCAACCCAATGCTCCTTATATGGTGCTCGGCAACCACCCACAGGTCTGCTTCACTAAGCTCCTCAGCCATGTTGCTCAACCCTCTACCACTACGCGGTACGCCAGAGTTTCCCCAGCAACCGGGCTCTTCCTCACTACCTCGACAATATCCCCCGGCTTAGCTCCTATTGCTATCGCAACAGGATCGCTGTTAAGCATCTTAGGCAACTGGGAGGGCTTAATATCGTACTTCTTGAGAAGGGCTTCCTTCTCCTCAGTAGATAAAATCCGGTGACGGGGCACTAAAACATGGTCGAGTATGTTCACTTTACTAATGTTTTTCTTACTAACCAAGCAGCGTCGAGTGGGGTAGGGAAAAGGTGGTAATAAACGTTTCCCCTTTAAAAGAAGCCGGGAAGCTGGTTTTCAACCTCGGAAACACAGGGGGCAGCCGATTAAACCTCAAGTCCGCAGCACGACGCTTCGTCGAAGCCAGCGTCTTCTACACAATATCCCGCCCGCCGGCATTTTAACACCTTAATTGAGCTTTGGAAACAACGCCACCTGAAGAATGAAGAATTAATCAAACAGGGGCTTAAAACCCTTGGGAGAAAAGTTAAATAAGGACATTGGGCTTAAAAGAGAAATGTCCCGCGGTAGCTCAGCCTGGTAGAGCTTCCGGCTGTAGTCCTCCACCGCGGGTGGGGGCGTTCAGCCTACCGGGCGAACAGAAACCGGAGAGCCGCGCGTGCCGCGCCTGGAGTGTCGCTGGTTCAAATCCAGCCCGCGGGACTTCTAGAAAGCTCAAAAGTTTGTGTCTCATATGCAACAATATGTCTTAATTCGTCTTGAAGATTTATTAACATAAATCTCTTGCTTATCCTTCCCATCTATCTTCCATCTATCTTGTTTTAGAAACCGCTTTTTAATTTAAAGGCTCTAATTAATTTTTGTTATTTTTTCTTATTAACAGTGAATACTTAAATATATGTACTCTCATAATACTGGAGCCATGAAGCAAGCGGGGAAGAAGCCAGAGGTATTCAAGGCAAAAGTGTTTAAGGCTTTAAGCGATCCTGCTAGACTGGAGATCATTGAGCTACTTAAGGGAGGAGGAAAGTATGTCAGCGATATTGTTAAGAAGACCGGTGTTGTTCAGCCAGCGGTTTCACGCCACTTGAAGATACTTAAGGAGTGCGGTGTGGTTGAGGAAAGTAAAGTTGGGAATAAGAGGCTTTACAAGGTTACTGACGCAAGGATATTCAAAGTCATTAACTCGCTCGATCCAAACTTGATAGAGGGTCTGAAAAAGCACGTGCTTGAGCGCATGGTTTAAAGCTCGGATTAATCTGGAAAAACTTCAGCGAGACAGCCGCTCGATTAGTATTTTCTATGCTTTCCACCATTTAGATACTAGATACTTTACATCATCATTCTTCACATCGGCGATCGCAAAAACAAACAGTTTTTTCACAGATGTTGCAAGCCTTCCCGCGCGGACGAAGTCCGGCGCGTCTATCTTGTCACTAACCTTCTTGACTTCAAGTATTGCTGGCGCATGGTCTATCCCTGGGCCATGTTCGTAGATCGCAAAGTCGCATCCGAATTTTATTCCCGGTGTGACTACGAACCCTCTGTTCCTAAGGTCCCTGTAAACTATGAATTTGCTTTTAAAATCCTCGTGGATTCTCGAGGCTATTCTCAGTAATTGTTCGGAAGTAACTTCCTTCCCCTCTCTGTCAACGACTCTTATCACCCTTTTTTCCAAGAGGTATAGTCCCTCGAACAAGTCTAGCGTTAGGGGGGCGTTGAAATTAAAATCCTTGGGTTTCGGAATGCCGACGGGCTTGCCGAAGAAACCCATTTTGTATACTTCTTGCGAGTGTGCAATATCCCATATTATCAAGCGGTCTCCTACGAGTTCAGCGATTATTTCAGCCGGTGTACTGCTCATTTCTCAAACACTCTTTTAGAAAACGCTTAGAGATAATACTCTTGCCGCGTCTGCCGCGTCTGCAGCCCTGTCTACGACCTCCTCTATGAGGTTTGCAACATCCTTTAGAAGTAAGATCGTGGGGGTGTCCGTTTTTGAAAATATTATCTTTATCTCAAGGGATCTGAAGAGGCTGTCAACCTCCTTCTCGCACGTTTCAACGTTCCTTGCGAATTCCTGTATTTTTGAAGTTTCAAAGCCTAGTGTGAATATTGCCTCCCTCATCTTAACGACAGCATCCAGAGCCTTTACCGTCAACTCTTTAAAATGCTCCTTCAAACCCTTCTCCACAGTCTTCTTCCTGAGGAAGAACTCTCTGAGCCTATATATTATTCCTTCGCAGAGATCTGGTATTCCAGTTAGCGGTGATGCTAGTCTGAGAAAATCCTCCCTGCTTACCATTATGGCTCCCGCTTCAATAAGATCGTTCGAAAGGCTTCTCTTAGTCTCTATAGACTTGTTTTTAAGGGCAACTACATTGTTTAAAGACTCATCCAGTTTAGAAAGGTCGTCGTCGAAACATGCTAGGACAAGATTGTGGACTTCTCTAACCGAGTCTACAGCGTACCTCGCAAGCTCCTGGCATGTTTGCAGGAGCTGTCGTTTAAGCCGTAGTGTTGTCTCGGTGGGATACATTTCTCAACTATCCTGTTTTCCCTCATTATCGATAGTGGTGTTCAGAGTTTTAAGCTTTTTCCGAGGAGTACTGACTTATTCGAGTTTTTATAACCGTTTAATTTTAAACCGAGGGCCTGGGTGTTGAAAGCAGTCTGTTAAGCTCAGTAGGCAGGCTGGCTATGCTTATCCTCTTCTGCTCCCTGGTGTCTCTAAACCTCAGCGTTACAGTATCGTCTGAAAAAGTCTGGTGGTCTATGGTTATTGCAAACGGTATTCCTATTTCGTCGGCTCTAGCATACCTGCGGCCGATGCTTCCAGAATCGTCAAAGTTCACTTTGAAATCGCTCAGATAATCTGCTACCTCCCTGGCCTTAGCTATGAAATCCGGCTTTGAAAGCAGTGGGAAAACAGAGACATCGAACGGCGAGAGATAGGGAGGTATGGAGAGGTATGTCCGCCCGTCTTCGTCAACTCTCAGGCTGTACTCTAGGAGAGCGTAGAGGAGCCTCTCTGCGCCGAAGCTGGGCTCCACCACATGGGGAACTATCTTCCTATTGGTTGAAGAAATGAAAACACTCATGTCCTCGCCGCTAACCCTCATGTGTCCAGAAAGATCATAATCGGTTCTGTAAGCGAATCCCGCTACCTCCGTCCACCCCCATGACTCTAGAAGAACCTCGCAGTCGAAGAGTTGCTTAGCGTAATGAGCCCTCTCGTTCGGAAGCTTCTCCCTAAACCTGTAGGAGCCATCCGGTATCCCCAGGGCCTTGAGAAAGCTCTTCGTCAGAACCAGGAAGAAGGGTATCCAGTTGTTGCTGAAAAACCCTTTTTCAACAGCATCTCTTACCTTGATGCTTCGCAATCCTGAGAACCCCTTCTCCTGTTCCTCCGCGGTCAACACGGGTATTGTTTCCTCCAAATACTTCTCGTCCAGTGGCCCAGTGTTAGTGTCCGGGTCGAAGAAGAACTCGACTTCCATTATGGTGAATTCCCTGAGCCGAATAGGGCCCTGCCTCGGCGAGATCTCGTTCCTGAAGACCTTTCCCACTTGAGCGATTCCCAGCGGCAGGCTTGACCTGCCGTGGACATAGAGCCTCTTGAACTCTGTGAATATTCCTTGAGCAGTCTCGGGACGTAGGTAGCCGGGGTCGCCCACTCCTATCTCTGTCTTAAACATTAAAAGCCATTGGAAAGACTTTGAAAAGCTCTCGCCGCAATTGGGGCACTTAACCTTGTTGCGTGCAACCAGCTTATCTATATGTTCTAAAGATGCTCCTTCAGGAACGTTAATGCCGGCCTCGCTTAACAGATGGTCGGCGCGGAAGACTGAGCCGCACTTCTCGCACTTCAAAGCCTTATCTGTAAACTGGGTTTCATGACCTGAGGCCACGTAGACTGGTCTAGGACCTATTACCGGGGACTCTATTATTTGAAAATTCCTAGAGTACACAAAGTATTTTATCCAAAGGTTTTCTAAACGCCTTTTTATCTCGAAACCCAGGTTCCCCAGGGTTAATAGGCCCTTAACTCCACCATATATCTCGTAAGAAGGCCAGAATATTCCGCGACGCTTAGCCAACTCTATGAGAACATCCGTTTTCTTCTGCTTCATTGCAGACAAGACGTTTCCGCTAACGAACATAACCTAATAAACCTTAGTGCCAGAATATTTACAATAAGGGTAATCCCCCAGTAATCTTATTCATCAACTCTTCTGGAGCCGGGCCCAAGCCCAGACAGGTCACTGTGCCGGGGGGCAGCTCAGTAAGACCCATGTCGGAAATTAGGCAGGCCGCAACCCCCTCTTTTAAAGCCTCATCCCTGATCTTGAACAGCTCCTCTAGGGATTTGACTCTCAGGACGATTTTCCTCTGCCCCTCCTTAAACCATTCTTCAAACCAATCGGGTTTAAGCCTTCGGGTTTCCTCGGCTGCTGAGACTGCTGCGTGTGCGACTTGGGCGCAGGCCTTGCCCAATGACATTTTCAAATCCTCTCTAACCACTATGCATTGCTTAAACCTGAAGCTACTCATCCGGCTTTAGAATCGTGATAAAGGCTTAAGCTTTTCCCAAATCCTCTACCGCTAAGCTTATTAATACAGCTGGTTCATACCGGTGCGCAAAATGGTAGTATGCATGTCGTGCAATAGGCCGATAGACCCCTACGAGAGATACGTGAAGTTCACATGCTTTAACTGCGGCGAAGTAACCATATGGCGTTGCGAGAAATGTAGAACGTTCTCTAGAGAAGTTAAGTGCCCGAAATGCGGTTACACGATGCCCTAGCTCCTTAAAATAGTTCCCAAGGTAATCGCTTACTGAACGCTTGAGAAAAGCTTTATATAGTTTTTGAAGAATCGTGGGTCGTGTTGTTGCGTGGAAACATCAAGTTGGTTGCTTCGAATCCACGGGCTGGAGGAGAAGAGTGATGAAGCAAATAATCTATACTCTGAGGATTTTCCCCGACGAGAACACTACGGATTTAGACGGGCTCCTTAAGAGGATAGAAGAGAATCTGAAGAGCGGTAGGATAATTGCTCATCAAGTGGCAGAACACTTCTTCGGCATGAAGATCCTCCTAGTGAATGTAGAGGCTCCTGAAGTAGACGGGGTTTCTGACAGGATTGAGGAGGAGATCAGGAATACGAACGGGGTCTCTGAGATGGAAATTTTAAACGTAACTAGGAAAGTGGAGGTTTGGAAAGAGGGTGGTTAGGACATCCGAAGAGGACAGGAGGATAATCCCGCTTAGAAACTATATTTTCGACATCCTTGAGAAGAAAAAGAGCATTACTCTCTCGGAGCTTTTAAGAGGTTTGGAGAAGGACGTGGGGAGAGTAAGCATCTCCGAGGTCGAGAGAGAGCTGATGGCGATGGAGATAAGAGGGATACTCCGGGTCTTCGCCTCGGGGAAGAAGGATCAAAGGCTGGAGCTCGTGAGCCCCGGCGGTTGAACCGGCTTCCAAACCCGAAACCGTTAATAGCTTCCCGAGCTCTACATACTTGTAATGGGTGTTCAACTGGGAGACATAATTCCGGCGAGGGAGATAAGGCTGGAGAGCCTTTATAACAAGAGGATTGCGATAGACATGTATAACACGCTCTACCAGTTTCTCACTATAATAAGGGGGGCTGACGGAAGGCCTCTAATGGATGCTAAGGGAAGGATCACGAGCCACCTTTCGGGAATATTCTATAGGACGTGCAACTTTCTCTCTGCGGGGCTTAAGCCGATTTACGTCTTCGACGGCGAGCCTCCGAAGATTAAGAGGGAGGAATCGGAGAGAAGAAGGATGCTGCGTGAGGAAGCCTCTAGGAAATACGAGGAGGCCTTAGCAACCGGGAGGATTGAGGAGGCTCGTAAGTACGCACAGATGTCCGCGACCCTAGACGAGTATCTTATTCAATCGGCTGAGAAGCTAATCAGCCTAATGGGCATACCTGTCGTACACGCGCCGTCGGAGGGGGAGGCTCAGGCTGCGCACATGGTTTCTACGGGCGTGGCAGACTATGTTGGCAGCCAGGATTTCGACTCCCTCCTATTCGGGGGGAAGATGCTCGTGAGAAACCTTGCGATAACGGGTAGAAGGAAGCTCCCAGGTAAGAAAGCGTACGTGGAGGTTAATCCAGAGGAGATCTCTCTGGAAGAGACTTTGAAGACGCTTGCGATCACTAGGGAGCAGTTGATAGATATTGCTCTGCTCGTAGGCACTGATTACACTGAGGGTATAAAGGGCATTGGACCCAAGAGGGCGCTGGAGCTCGTTAGAAGCGGGTTGAGCCTGGAAGATGTTTTCAAGAAGTACGGAGAAGACTTGTCTAAGATCTCGAGATATTACGAGGCTAAGGAATTCTTCCTGCATCCGCAGGTTAAGGACTTGGGCGAGCTGGAGTGGAGAGATATAGATGAGGATGGTGTTATAAGATTCCTGCACGACGAGCATGACTTCTCCTTGGACAGGGTTGCAAAAGCCATTGAAGAGGTTAAGAAGAAAAAGCCTGCGGAAGGAGCCTTATCAAAGTGGTTTTAAACTAGAAGCCGTATTCTCCTCTCAGCGGGACAAATATCACCGGCCCCATGTTAATTGTGCTCACCCTCCCCTTCTCATCCTTCTTGACGAGCATTAGGTTCTGCTCAAAAAACTCTGATTGGACGGGTATTACCATTCTTCCATTCGGCTTCAACTGCTCTATGAGCGGCTCAGGGATTCTTGGCGCTGCAGCAGTTACCGAAATACAGTCGTATGGCGCTTCCTCCCAATAGCCCTTTGACCCGTCTCCCTCTATTACTTTAACAACCTTGTCAAACCCGAGCCTGGAGAGGTTTCTTCTTGCAAACTCGACCAGCCTATGGTTTATTTCAATCGTGAAGACCAAGGGCTTTGAAGAATCCAGATTAGGACAGGTTAAAACAGCTAGAGTAGCTGCATGATACCCCCCGCCGGTACCTACTTCAAGGATTTTCTCACCCACTTGAACATTCAGAAGCTCATTCATTATCGCAACCATGTGGGGTGCCGATATGGTCTGGTTAGTATCCCCTAGGGGCAGGGGGATATCGTCGTAAGCATGCTTCAACTGGTCTGGCCACACAAACTCGTGCCTAGGCACCCTCAGCATAGCGTTCTTCACTTTTTCTGTTTTTATCACCCCCTCTTCAACGAGTTGCTCCACAAGCCTTCTCCTCTTTTCAAAATACGGATCTGAACTCTTCTCCATCCTTCTCCTAAACGATATTTCTTAAATCTGGGATAAAACCGTTTTTTATTGATTATGGATGCGGTGATAGAGACGGTTCATGGAAGGGGGCATAGGAACATAAGGGCTACGCACCCGACTACGCTGGCTGTTACTAGAGATGTTGAAGTGGGGAGGACTGGAGACTGTTTTCTCATCGTCTCCGCAGACAAGTCTCCGCGAACCCTGTCGGAGGATTTTAAAAACGCTGCTAGAAAACCCGTTAAGATAAGCGTTGAAATAATAGTTGGAGACCTTGTGGACGAGTTCTACTGCTACGGCGACCCTGCTCTTACGTTTAAAGATGATCGTACAATGGTGTTCAGGAAAAGCTCGTACGTTTGCGACAAGACTGTCGGAATCAGGAGCAATAAGAGCGCAATAGATATAGACCGAAGAATAGTTGAAAGGTTGAGAAACGGTTGCGAGGCTGTTGTAAAGCTCAGGATCAACCCGTGATTGAAGCAGCTCTGCAACAAATGCTAGTGCTAAGCTATCTTTCGCGCTCTCCTCTTATAAACTCTTCAAACCTTCTCTTAGCCTCTTCGTAAGGCATTTGGACCGGAGGATGCTTGAAGCAGTATGCGGACACGCTTATCAAAGGCCCGCTTACACCCCTGTCCAAAGCTACTTTAACCCCTCTTAAAGCGTCTATTATGACTCCCGCACTATTCGGAGAATCTATTACCGAGAGCTTAAGGTCTATAGTTAGGGGCGCGCCCCCGAAGTATCTTCCTTTAATCCATATGTAGCATATCTTCTCGTTTTCTAGGAACGGAATATAGTCGCTGGGGCCTATTCTAAGGGGCATCTCGTAGGGAGACATCGCTCTGACTGCTGAGGTCTTGCTTTCTCTTTTAGAGACGAGCCTCTGCTGCTCCAGCATATTCAGGAAGTCTGTGTCCCCACCTATGTTGAGCTGGTACGACTCATCAACTTTAACCCCTCTGTCTACAAGCAGTTTGATCAGAGTCTTGTGCAAGACTGTTGCGCCAAGCTGGCTCATCACGTCGTCCCCGGCTATCGGCAACCCTTTTTCCTCGAACCTCTTCTGCCAATCCTCAGAAGACGCTATGAAAGTCGGCATAGCGTTGATGAATGCTACACCCGCCTCCAAGGCTGATTGAGCATAGAAACGGCTTCCCTTCTCGCTCCCCACGGGGAGATAGTTTATTAAGACTTCTGCCCCAGAAGACTTCAACTCCTCAACAACGTCAACATCCCTATCTTCAGAGAACCTTATAACCTCCCTTAAGTATCTGCCCACCCCGTCTAGAACAGGGCCTTTCTTCACGGTTACTCCAAGCTTAGGGACTTCTTGAAACCTGATCGTGTTATTCGGCTTCTCGAATATTGCTTCACTCAAATCCTTACCGACCTTTCTACGGTCAACGTCGAATGCTGCTACAAACTCTATATCCTCCGGTCGGTACCCTCCTACATCGGGGTGTGCTAATCCTGTTTGCTCCCCCGCCTCTTTATAGTATTGGATCCCTTGGACTAGGGCTGATGCGCAATTACCCACTCCAGCTATTGCTACCTTTATTCTTCCCAATTCCTGATATGAGAATTGTTTTACCCTTATAAAATTAACTCGATTCACTTCAGTTTTAAACCGCACTTCCTACAGTATCTTATCCCCTCCGTGACAGGGGCTCCGCACCTTGGGCAGAAGCCGACTACTTCACCCAGCTTCTTAGGCTTCTCCTCCTCTTCCTCCTCCCTGAAGGATTCCTCCGGCGCTTCTTCAACAACCTCCTCCGGCGCAGTTTCCTCGTACGCTTGCTCAGTCTCCACTCCGCCCGCCTCCACCTCCTCCTGGACCCCGTAGGAATCCTCTTCGACTCTTTTCCGAGGAGCCTCTTCAACAGCTTCTGCAGGAATTAGTATTTTCTTCCTCTTCGGTTTAATCAATATCGAAATTATCACCACTATGAAGCCGATCCAGAAAAGGATGGTTGTAAGCGATATGAACGTGTTTTCACCACCAATATTACTTATTATGGTTTCCCTAATCATTCCCTGAGTGCTTTGAAGATATAGTCCAAGTGCTATGAGTAACACGCCTACTGCTAAGACGTTCGATTTATTCAATTCCCATAGATAACGGGATCAGGTAGTAATTAACTTTTTTCTATAATCACGGCGATGACTGGTGGACTGTTTTTCAGAGCACGTTTTGACGCCTGATTATGACGAGGCTTATTACAGTCAGGATGATGCAGATTATGCTTAAGATTAGTTCCATCGAAGAAACCATTCCTTGGGCAATAGCGAAATACAACGGCGGGGAAACTCCGGCAACCCCCATCACTATTCCTGTTAAAAACATGTAGCGCACAGCCCGCTTAAATGCTGTATCGGAAATACACCTTACGCATAGGGAGGCGCCTATTAGCGCTCCTGCAACGGTCAAATTGTACGCCTCGCCTGCTGTAAAAATGCTTGTCGAAAAATATGCTACTGCAAGAATCATCCCCGGCAGTAGGTTGAGCAGCTTGCCTCCTGAGACAAGTTTCTTTTTTGGAGTCGTTTCTCCAGCGTTCTCTTCCGAGCTCAATACTACGCCCACCTTCAAACAGCTTTTTAAAAAGGTTACGTGCCAATATCTACGGAATTACCGGTTGCGGAGGATTTTAAACTGGCTTCGATTATTTTAAGGGCTTCTACAGCATCCTCCTCCCCGGGACTGGGGTTTGCGTCACTAACTATGCATTCTATGAAATGTTTCAACTCGTAACGCAGAGGCTCGCTCCACTCGGAGAACGGGGTTATCCTATCATCCTTAGAGCTTAGGGTTACTTGCTGCGTAACCAAGTCGGCTTCAACCATTCCTTCAGACCCTATTACTTCTATGCTCCTTATCTTGTACGGGGTCAGCCAGTTCGCCTTGATTATGGCCATTCTCCCACTGGGGAAGGTTAAGACTATCGTAGCATAGTCCTCGTGAACCCTGTGCATGGATCTCCCCGTCTTGGCGTATACCTTAACCGGGTCCTCTGAGAAAAAGTATCTCATCAAATCTATGTCGTGTATTGCAGTATCTAAGAGGACTCCTGAATCAGTGATTCTCTCAGGCCACCTTCTGACTCTTGTTGCTGAAGCCATGATCACCTCGCCCAGAGCCCCTTCCTCAATGTATCTCTTGACCATTCTCGCAGCAGGGTTGAACCTTTCAATAAACCCGACCATAATCTTAACTTTTCTGTTTTTCAGAAAGCTGATGAGTTCAAGCGCGTCCTTTACGGTTGGTGTGAAAGGTTTCTCGACGAGAAGGTGCTTCACGTTTTTCAATGCTAGCTGCATCGCCACCTCCTTGTGCGTGGAAGTTGGCGTGGAAACAACTGCTCCGTCATACATGTTTTCAGGAATCTCGGAGACATCTACGTAATAAGGGACGTTGTAAAGCTTACCGTAGGCGCTAGCTCTCTCCCTATCTATGTCGCACACGCCTCCGAGGCTCCCGAGTTCTGCAAGAACCCTTACATGATTTTTCCCGAAGCCTCCTGCCCCAACGACTATGATGCTTGGCTTTCCCACCATGCTTAACACTCCCCGTTATTTTCACATGAAGTCTTTAAGCTTTAGGCTCTTCCTAGGAGGCTCTATCTCTATACCCAGCGGGTCGAGAACCTGTTCGAAAGTAGCTTTCATGACTTCCAGATACTTATCCAAGTCTATCTCTTCTATCCGAGCTAGTTTAACAGGCTTAACGCCGTTCTTAACCTTAACGTAGGATATTATGTCGCCAGCCCTAGCTTTGACTCCCAACTCCCTCTCAAGCTGTTTCGCTGCTTTAACGTGTTGCGGCGTGCTCTTCTCATAGTCGTTTAAAGGCTTGCTTAGCATTACGTCGAAAGCAAGCTCCTCGAGGCTAAGCTGCCGGTTGACAAGCTTCTCAACATACTCGTTTATCATGTTCTTTATGCTGGCGACAGCCGTGTTAAACTCCTCCTCGTTCCTAACCTTGCTGAGCACGTTAATCATATCGTGAAAAGCCTGTTTCACGAACTTTGGTGTTGAGCTCTTCTTCCCGACAAGACCCTTTATATCTACATTGCCGTCCTCAGTAACTCCCAAATAGTTCTTCTTACGCTGGCTGAAAACCCCATACCTGTAAACCTTGTCGATGTTAAGCTCAATATTATATTTTTTCCTCACGAATTCGATGAGCTTCTCAACCTCCTCGGGCTTGGGGTCTCTCAGGAAGATGGAATCAGTATCTCCGTAGACGACCTCTATGCCAAGGTTGTTCGCCGTTTCAACAAGCTCGGTGAAGATCCCCCTACCTATCCAGGTTACTGTCTCGGCTGCTGAAGGAGCGTAGAAATGAAAAGTGTCTGCTCCCATAACTCCGTAACTAGCGTTTATGAAAACCTTTATCGCCCTCTGTACAACGTCGTAGAAAGCACGCTTCTCCACGGTTTCAGCCTTCTTGGAAAGGGGCTGGTAGTATTTTACACGGAGCTCTCTCAAGGCGCCTATTATGGAGCTCTCTATGCCTCTTCTCTTCACGCATATCCAGTGCGGAGAATTCATTGGAGTATTGCTTTTACACTCTTCATGCCTACACCTGACGGTCTCGTAACTTATGTTGAAATTCATTATTATGCTCGGATATAGGGATGCGAAGTCAAGTATCACTAGGTTAAAGTACAGTCCCGGCTTTGGCTCAAGCACTATCGCCCCTCTATACTTCTTACCCTTTATGATTGCTTCGGACTTCTTCTCGCTCTTGAGCTGTAAAATATCCTCCTGCCTCGGTATCAGGTAATTGTTTCTCCTATGTAAACTTAAGAGCATGCTTTTAATCCACGTGGAGACACCGTGCCTGACAACATCCTCCATGGGCAGCCTGCTTATCCTCATGAAGAGTATGAGGAGCTTGAGTAGAAGATAGTCCCTATTGGCGATCAAGTCGAAGGTTATCTCAGCGTCTCTGAAACAGTATTCAGCAAGCTCCCTCGGCTTCAGCATCCAAATATCTTCAGTCAGAGCTATCTTCCCCTTGCCGAGTAAAGCCCTGCCTATGGCGTCTAAGGTCACCTCCTTGTAAATACCTCCGTAAGCGTAGTTTTGTATCGATTTGTTGAAGAAAACCCTGTAAAGGTCTATGTGAACCCCTTCGGTGAGGTCGACATAGTCCTTGCCTTTTTCCAATGGGGCTTCCTCGTCTAGCGATAGCTTGCTAGCCCTATTGTACAGGTAGAGAAGGTCGAATTTATCGCCGTTGAAGGTCACTAGGAACGGGTATTTCCTTATTTCCTTAAACACTTCTTTCAAAAGTTTCTCTTCGCTTGAAACATGGATTATTTTCTTAACCCCGTCGTACTCCTCCCCGTCGAAATCGTCAAGAACATAAACCTTGTTTTCCCCCGCGTTGGATTTGAAGGCGACGGAAATTATCGGGTCCTCCGCCTTACTAGCATCAGGAACATGATTGGGGCCGGGGGGCTTTACTTCTATGTCGAGTGAGGAAAGCTTCATGAAAGGTATCGGCTGGTTCAGCATCTCGATGAGTTCTCTCATCTCCGGGTATTCGGATTCTGGCGGCTTGACAGCTTCCTCAAGCGTCGTTTCCAAACGTCTTTCAACAAGCTTCCCATCTACTATGTCGTAATAGAACCCCGGCTTCTTGTCAGTATCGTATATGTAGCACCAGGTGTAGTGAATATCCGCTTCCCAAGCTCTCCCCAATATCTCCCTTATCGAGGTTGCGGACCCTCCTATGGACAAAGGGTCCTTTGCAACGACTTTTCTGAAAACCCTCTCCCTATCTTCCAGCAGATCATACTTCTTAACTTCCTCAATCCTATCAAAGCCGTGATGATTAATCAACTGCTGGTTGCTCATCAATTCCTCTATGCTTAAATCGGTTAGCAAATACGGCTGATGAGCCTCGTTAGACGGGATAATCACCATCTCCCGCTTCTCCGGATCGTATAGTTTAAGCAAAACCCTTCTGTTGTCTCCATCGTAGGAGGCGGAGACTAGTATCAGCCCCTTCCTTTCTTCCATTTCTCTTTTCTTACTCGACGTTGATTCTCATTCTCGCTATATAGGTTTATCTCCTTGGGTTAGGAACAAATACTGTAGGATTATGCCGGTAAAAGAGTATAAAACAAGATACGTAGTGTTCGAGGTTAAGAACCGCGAGGAATTGATTAAGACGCTTAAAAACGCTCAAAACACCCAGCCGGGCTTCCGTTTTAAAATAGTCCGCGAGTACGACGGGCTCGTTGTCGTAAAGTGCCCGCACAAGGCTGTTCCGATTCTCAGAGAAATAGTGGACAGCCTTGTTAAACCCCCGCTCACTCCAAGTTTGAGAATAATAGGTGTCTCGGGCACCTTGAGGAAGGCTGTCAACAAATTCTGTATTACGAGGATTCCGCAGGGCAAAGATTATAAGGCTTGGGAATAATAACTTGAAAGAGTCATGATACCCGGTTACGAGCGGATATACGGTTTCTCGCCCGACGGAAGGATTCTCCAAGTAGACTACGCTATGGTTATGGTTAACAATAGTCCTACGGCATGGGGTATTCAGGTAGAGGAGGGTATTGTGCTCGCAGGCATAGAGAAGAGGATAGATATGCTTCAGGACAGGACTTTCAGCCAGAAGCTCTTTCAGATAGATGAGCACATAGCAACTGTTGTGGCAGGCTTTAACTCCGATGCTAGGCTTCTCGTGGAATACGCTAGGAACGAGGCGCAGGTGAACAGGCTCCTGTACGATGAGCCTATGGACGTGGAGTATCTTGTGAGGAAGCTGAGCAATACTGTTCAAGCGTATACTCAGCACGCTGGAATGAGGCCATTCGGCATTTCGATGCTCATAGGCGGTGTCGACATGCTTGGCGCCAGCCTCTACCAGTTAGACCCCACTGGTATATACTTCAAGTATTTCGCGTCGGCAATCGGCATTGGCAGAGAGGACATACTCAAATACTTTAGGAACAACTACTCGATAAACGCAAGCCTGGAAGAGGCTATAACAATGGGTATTAAGGGCAGTATCGAGGTTTTGAAAGAGGAAGTGGCTCCTGATAGGCTTAGGATTGGAATAATCAGGACGGATGACAAGAAGTTCAGGGTACTGAGCTATGATGAAGTGAGGAAATATTACGAGAAAGCGAAGTAGATGAGAATTGAGCAGGCCTTCAACCATAAGCAGGCTTTCACTGAAGGGCGAGAAGTTTGAGATAATCGTTGCTCCAGACCCCGCGTTAAACTTCAAGCTTACTGGTAAGGGGGACATAAGGAAGATCCTTTTGGTGGACGAGGTCTACTCAGACTCTAAGAAGGGGCTCCGAGTGTCTTCGGAGAAACTTAGGAAATTCTTCGGGACAACCGATGTTTTCAAGATAGCTGAGAAAATCCTCCTCGAGGGCGAGCTCCAGCTCACGAGCGAGCAGAGACGTAGGATGATTGAGAGCAAGAGGCAGCGGATAATAGCAATACTCTCCAAGATTCTTATAGACCCTTCTCTCGGGAACCCGATTCCCTCGCTTAGGATTGAGCAGGCTCTCAACCAGGTTGGTGTCTCGATAGACCCTCTCAAACCCTCGGAGGAGCAGGTTAAGAACGTTGTTAAAGCTTTGAGGCAAATGTTGCAGTTTAAGGTTAACGAGGTTTCTCTGACACTAACCTGCCAACAGGAGGAGTCTACTGACTTATATGGCTTCGTAAACTCCTTCGGCGAAGTGGACCAGACTAAGACTCAGAAGGATAAGAGTGTGAAGCTAATGGCCAGAATACCGGCTGTCCTCACGTCGTATTTCCTTGAAAAACTGAACAGTAAATACGGGGACCGGGTAAAAGTTGATATAGGGGCGTGAGGGCAGGCTTAACACGCTAAGGAATGCTGTTTAAGGAGGATTAGAATTGTCACAGGGTAATGAGCAACAGAGGCAGAGGCCTATAGTTGTTCCGGGAGAGCCCTTAGGGGATAGTAAGTTCTATATCCCGGGTATGAATACGCTGAAAATCTCAGACAGGTTTTTCGCAACCACTGTTGGAATAGTCAGGGTAGATGGGAAGCGTTTAGACGTTATATCGTTAAAATCTTTCTACCAGCCTAGGATAGGGGACCTTGTAATCGGGATTGTTAAGGAGCCTAATGTAGCAGGCTGGACCGTTGATATAAACTCTCCTTTCCTCGCCTTCCTACCCCTCTCGGAGTATCCTGAGAAGAGAATACGTTTGTCAAGGGATAATATAAGTAGGATTCTGGAGACCGGGACAGTTATAACAGGGGTCATAAAGGACGCGTCAATATTCTCCTCTCCAGTAATAACGTTGAAGGGTAAGGGGCTTGGAGTTGTCTCAAGCGGCACCCTGCTGAACATAACTGCTTCTAAAGTACCCCGTCTAATAGGTAAGAAGGGCTCTATGCTGTCTGTTATAGAGCGGGCAACCGGAGTTAGGCTTACAGTGGGCCAGAACGGTCGTATAATAGTGCATTCTGAAGACAGCGATATTATCGCCAAGATCAGGAATGTGATAGAAATGGTTGAGAGGGAATCACATATATACGGGCTGACGGAGAGGGTTGAGGCATTGCTAGTGGGAAGGAAGTCGTAGAAACATGGGGGAAAAGATAAGTCTGTTTAAGGAAGACGGTAGGAGGACGGACGGTAGGGCTCCGGATGAGCTTAGGCCGATTAAGATTAAGGTAGGCGTATTATCCAATGCTCAAGGCTCCGCCTACATCGAGCAGGGTAAGAACAAGATACTTGCAGCAGTCTACGGCCCTAAGGAAGCGCTTCCAAAGCACATTTCACTACCAGACAGGTGTATCCTAAGATGCAGGTATCATATGGCTCCTTTCTCAACACCCGAGAGGAAGAGCCCTGCCCCCAGCAGGAGGGAAATAGAGCTTTCAATGGTTATTAGAAATGCTCTTGAACCGCTTGTCATGACTTCCCTCTTCCCCAGGACTGTGATAGACATTTTCATAGAGGTTCTGCAGGCTGACGGGGGCACTCGCTGCGCCGGGTTGACGGCAGCAGTCCTAGCACTCGCAGACGCTGGCATACCTTTGAGAGGGCTGACTGCAGCCTGTGCAGTTGGAAAGGCTGAGGGCAAGGTGATAGTGGACCTTAACGATATCGAGGACAAGTATGGCGAGGCTGATATGCCCATAGCTTACAATCCGACCCTAGACGGGATCACATTGATTCAGATGGACGGTATAATGTCGAAGGAGGAGATTGAGCAAGCGCTATCCTTAGCTATAACTGCTACTCAAAAAATTCACAAGATGCAAGTTGACGCGTTGAAAGAGAGGTTTTCGCTTTCACGGAGGGAGGTTTAATGTCGGTGACTGAGCAGAGGCCGATTATCTCTAAGCTCGAGAAACAGGAGCTTTACCGCCTCCTAGCTGAGGGTAAGAGGGTTGACGGTCGGAGCCTCTTCCAACACAGGAATCTAAGCGTGCAACTCGGGTACATTGAGAAGGCAGAGGGCTCGGCGCTTGTGGAGCTTGGCAACACTAAGATTCTGGCTGCTGTTAAAGTTGGCGTGGCACTGCCTTTTGCAGACACTCCTAACGAGGGTATTTTGATCGTGAACGCTGAACTCGTTCCCCTAGCATCCCCCGTTTTCGAACCGGGTCCCCCATCGGAGGAGTCTATTTCTCTAGCGCGGTACGTTGACAGGAGCATCAGGGAATCTAAGACTGTTGACCTTTCTTCACTATGCATAGTTCCAGGCAGGTCTGTTTACTCACTGTACATCGACCTCTATATTCTTGACTACGACGGTAATCTGATAGATGCTTCAGTAATAGCGAGCGTAAACGCTCTCGGTACTACGATGCTTCCTAAGTATAGTGTGGAAGGGCAGAACATTAAAAAGCTTGACGAAAGCTTTAAGCTTGAGCTTAAGGATTACCCTGTCTCACTGACGTACGCGTTTCTCGGCGACAAGTATGTTGTTGACCCCTGTCTGAACGAGGAGTATGCCTCTGACTTCACCGTCTCAATAACGGTTAAGTCCGATGACAGGTTCTGCGCAATACAGAAGAACGGCGGGGGGATGCTTTCTCCCAAGAGCTTTCTAGACCTCTTGGAGAAATCCATAACGCTGGGGAAAGAGTTAAGAAGAGTAGCGTACAGCCAGCTCGTTAAAAATGACTAAGAGAAGGAAGGAATCCGGAGCCTTAGGAGTGAAATACGGCTTCTCCCTCAGAGAGAGATACATGCAGGTTTTAAAGAGGAGGAGGGCGGTTTACAACTGCCCCAGGTGTGGAACAGGGATTCTTAAGAGGCTTAGCGTAGGTGTCTGGAGCTGCAGGAAATGCGAATACACTTTTGCAGGAGGAGCGTACGAGCCCTCTACTAAAATAGGCGAGGCCGCTGCAAGGGCTGCGGGCGTCAAGACTGTGCTTTAGATGATAAGAGTTAAACTGATTTTGAAGTACGGGGATGAATGGGTTCCAAGTGCAATCTACAGGGCTTGCCTTCAAGAGGTGGTTTCGGAGCCTAAAAGCGGGGTTAATGCGAAGGTCGTCGGCAATAAGCTGCTTCTTTTATTCAAAGGAAGCAAGCCTTCTAAGGTGGCTGAAAGACTGAGGAATACCTTGCACCTGATCAGCTTGATGGAGCGTTCCATAGCCCTCCTGGAGACCTAGCTCTCATTACGCTGGAAGCATATGTTTTTAAGCATCCTGGATTATGGGAATTAGGAGCAATGTCTCAGGAACTGCCTCTTCAACTGCAAGAGAAGCTGTCTAGGCTTCAACAGCTTCAGCAAACCCTAGAATCTCTCTACATCCAGAAGGAGCAGGCTAAGCTTGAAGCCAGGGAGCTGGAATCTGCTCTTCAAGAACTGTCTTCTGTCGATGAAAACACTCCGGTTTACAGGATAACCGGTAGGATTCTTATTAGGAAGAGCAAGGCAGACTTGATAAACGAGTTGAATGAGCAGAGGGAGCTTATTAAAGTCAGGATAAGCGCGATCGAAAGGCAGGAGAGCAAGGTTAGGGAAAGGGTTAGCGAGCTTGAAAACGAGTTGAAAGCAGCTCTTTCTACTGGCAAGGGCAATCTACCTGCTTAAGAAATAAGCAGGCTGCTTGTCTAAAGACTTTTTAAATCACCCCCTGTTTCTGAGACAAAACTGAGGATGAACATAGTAGAGCTGAGAAACGTGAGCTTCCGATACGCGGGCTCCGAGAGAAACGTTTTATCAAATCTTAATCTTAAGATTGAGGAAGGAGAGAGTGTACTCATAACGGGTCCCTCGGGTTGCGGGAAGTCTACGATAGCTAGAGTCATCACGGGCTTGATACCGCATAGTTATCCCGGGGATTTCAGTGGCGAAGCATATGTCTTAGGCATGAACGTTTTGGAGAACCCGGTTAGCAGAATTGCGACGAGTTGCGGGATCGTGTTTCAAAACCCCGAAAACCAACTGTTCACTTTCAGCGTGGAGGATGATGTCGCATTCGGACCTGAAAACCTCGCCCTCCCCCCTGACGAGATTTGTAGGAGAGTCGACGAATCTCTTAGGCTTGTTGGAATAGAACATCTCAGACGTGCTTCTCCAAACAGTATTTCAGGCGGGGAGCAGCAGAAGGCGGCTATCGCATCCATACTCTCCATGCATCCGTCCTTGATAATTTTTGACGAGCCTACTTCTATGCTGGACCCCTCGTCGTCAGCTAGTCTGATTCAAAGCATCTTCAGGCTTAAGGAGAGTCTTAGAAGGATGGGGAAGGAGATAACGCTGATAATTATAGAGCATAGGATTAGTCTACTTATTGACCATATCTCAAGGATGATTGTTGTGTCAGACGGTAGAATAGTTCTCGACGGAGACCCTATGATGGTTCTCAACGAGAGCTTTAAAAGAAGGATTCCGATCAACATCCCCCCGGTTCTTCAAATATACTTCAGGATTAAGGATAGGTGCGGCTTAGAGAAGCCTCCGAGAAGCCTCAAAGAGCTCCTCTCTCATTTAAGGGAGGCGGGTTGATGAGAAATGGTTGAAATAGTTGTCGAGAACCTTTTCTTCAAATATCCGGAAGCTGAGGACTATGCTTTGAAAAGCGTTAATCTCGTCATTAAAGAAGGTGAGAGTATTGCGATACTTGGTGAAAACGGCGCTGGCAAGACAACGCTTGCTAAAAACCTTAACGGCCTGCTCAAGCCAACCCGGGGAAGCGTTAGGATCGAAGGCGTGGATACGAGGAGCCTCTCGGTTGCGAAGATAGCTAGGAAAATAGGCTTCGTATGCCATAACCCCGACCACCAGTTTTTTGCAGAAACGGTTGAGGAAGAGATCCGGTTTGGACTGAGGAACTTCGGTTTCCCTGAGGACGAGGCTGAGAAGAGCGTCCAGGAGGCTCTGAAAACATTCGGATTGGAGGAGTATAGGTCTAGAAACCCTTTCCAACTGAGCGGTGGAGAGAAGAAGAGACTGGCCATGGCTTCGATAATGGTTTGGCACCCGGAGTTACTGATCTTGGACGAGCCGACAATAGGCATGGACTATGCTCAGAGGCTGAATATTCAAAGAGTTCTTAAAAACCTGGTTTCAGAAGGCAGGAGCATAGTTGTGATAACTCACGACGTTGATTTTGCTGCAAGCCTGTGCGAGAGAGCAATAATCCTAAGCAGGGGTGAAGTAATTGGAGACGGATGCTTACGCAAGCTTCTTTCAGATAGTGAAGTTGTTGAGAAAGCCTCCTTGAGAAAGCCCTTCTTGATCGAGCTTGAGGAAGAGGCTGGTTTCTCAAAGATGGAGGAGGATTTCGACGAGATATGCGATTTTCTGACGAGGGTGTTTCCTAAATGTCGTTCCTAAGAGCATTCAAATACAAGAGGAAGGATTCTTTAATACATAGGCTGGATCCCAGGTCTAAGTTTCTTCTCTCAATAGTGTTAATGTCTTTTTCAATAGTGTTTCTTGATTTGCGCATACTCTTTGCAATCCTAATTTTTCAAATAACCCTATTAGGCTTGGCGAAGACTCTTAGAGAATGGGTTTATTCACTCAGGGGGTTAATCTTCTTTTTCATAATAATATTCATCACGCAAATACTATTCGGCGGGAGCCTTTTCACAGGATTCATACTCTCCTTAAGGCTTATAGTATTATCATCGTCGATGTCCTGGTTTTTCCTTTCCTCTACTCCCGAGGATATTGGTAGAGCTATGAGCGCTGCGCGAATCCCCATAGAGCTTACTTTCTCCTTCATAATGGCCATCCGTTTCATACCTGTTATCTACGACGAGTTCCAATCCATATACGATGCGCAGCGTTCACGTGGGCTGGAGCTTGAAAAAGGAGGCTTCAGGACGAGAATAAGAAACCTTATGCCGATTCTAATCCCCCTTCTCGTCGGGACAATAAGGAGGACTTATGAGATCGCCGACGCGATGGAGGTTAGGGCCTTCGGGGCCTCGCCCAAGAGAACAAGCTACAAGCCTTTAAAGTTTGGAAGGGGAGACTATTTTATCTGCTTAGCCGCAGCAATACTGGCTCTACTCATTTTCTACCTTAAACTGTTTTTAGGGCTGGAGTAGGCTTAAGCGAATCTTATTTGAGAAACCATTCCGTTCTTAAGCATGAGCACTGCAGCAATATTCGGAGTCGGCATTATTCCAAGCTGCTCTTGATACTTGGTTCTCTCCTGCCACGTACCGCTGTTTATTAGCTTAATTTCCCTATAAACCCCGTTTCTGAAAACATGTACGTGACCTGTATGAAACACATCCGGAACCTCATCTATGACAAGATCGTCTTGACCCTGTGCTAGTAAAGGTGTTCTATAACCGTACACTGGAGCTAGGTGCCTGAGTTGAAGCATTATCTCCATAGCGTTCTCAGGCCTATCGTAACTCGCGTTCTTGGCGAAGGTTGCAATATCCTCCATGCTTGTGCCATGATACACTAGGAACTTAACACCGTGCAGCGACACCATGCAGGGATTGCTAAGAGATAATAGGTTTCCACTACTATCGAGCTTCTCCAGATACTCGTCAAATATCGGGGGCTGCGGGATAGCTCTTAGGGTAGCGTCATGATTGCCAGGTATAACTATGATCTTGATATACTCAGGTATTTGACTCAGAAGAGTTGAAAGACCAACATACTGTTCTTCCACACTTCTCGCTTTCAGTTCTTTTTCTTGCTGAGGATAGACTCCAACGCCGTCTACAAGGTCTCCAGCTATGATTATGTACTTAACCCTGGAAGATACTTCCTTCTCCCTCCCAGTAAGACCCCCCTCCCTAAGCCACCGTATCATTCTTAAGAAGGCTTTCTCAGAGAATTTCTGGCTCCCATAATGGATGTCGGAGGTTAAGATGACCGACACGTCTTCTTCAGCCGGCTTAAACCTCTTTATCGGCACGTCTGGAAAAATCAGCGACCTGCAGAAAAGCCTAGAGTTAGAGACGTAAAAGGACACTCCGACCACCGAGTCAGGTAAGAGCCTGCCTATTTTTTCCCTCAAATCTCTGTCACAATCCTTAGGGATCATTATCTTCGTAGTGAAATCAATATCCTCCACTACAAGGTAGTTTTCACGCTTCTCATACACCATGGCTATGGTTTTCCCCTCTGAGCGGTCTGGGAGGCTGCATGCTTTTCTCAACGGGTAATACGGAGCCATGTCCACTCTGCTCCTTAATATTGAAGAGATCTTTGAATACCTGTCTGCAAAATACCTTCTCCTAGCCTCCAGATCATCCGATGCCTGCCTAGCCTCGTAGGACTTTAAAACCTTGATTCTTTCCTCAATGTCTTTAGCTAAAACCTGATTGTGCACGCCCAACGACACCTCTGTCTTCATAGTGCTACCTATAACTCGTTCAACAGCCTCTTTCGAGACAACAACCCCCTCTTTCCCGGTTTCTTCAACCAGTTTACTAAGGATCGTGTGAATCGATTTTTCATCGTAGTTTTCAACAAGAATTGAAAGTGCCTCCGGGTTTAGAAGCATCCCCAAGCGCGTTGCTTCTGCTAGTATCTTCCTCTTGACAACCTCCTTATTCTGACTCAACCGTTAGAAATTGAACAGTAGAGTTTTTATTCTTTTCAAAGCCGATAAAGGATAAGTTTATTTACCTTGAGTAGAAAAATAACTGTTGTAAATGTCTGAAGAACGTTCTAAGAAAAAAGGAGGACGTAGGTCTGCCCGCCTCCCTGCGGGAACCGCGGGACTATTCAGCACCCTGGGTGAAAAAGGTAAAGGTTTTCAGATTAAGCCCATAATAGTAATCGCTCTATCGATAATCTTTGTAGCACTCAGCGTACTAATGCTTGTGTTGAGAATATAAAAGATTGTCCTCCAGAGACGCATCTCGTTATGCCAAGTTCCTCCTTTCATTTCCATCTTTACACGTATTAGCGCCTGTAAACCTCTTGCTAGAGGTAACTATTTCAATATTTATATTGGTTTCGTGTCCTATTCTCAGAGGGATTCCTCAAACTTTAATCCTATTTTTCTCACCAACGCTATACTCAGTATTCATCTATGAGGTTTTTCTTCGGGGAGATAAAATCCTAACCTTAAGGAGACTGCTGGCGCTTCAATCTATCCAAGAGGTTCTTTACATACTGCTTGTTTCAATCGGATTTTTACTTGCTCTAGTTTTTGGTCAAAGTTCCTGCTCTACAATATTCTTCATGGTTTCAATAGGTGTGTCCTTGTCATCCTTCACCTCTACACTAGTAATGCTCGGCTTCCTGAGGAGAAAAACTCCTATTGTCCTCGCAATATCTTTGCTATACGCGTTTTTACAATCATCCCGCTGGCTCATATTAAGTCTAATACTGGTTGGATCGTGGGTCAAAACAATTCTGCCACTTTCAATATCTTTTTCCGCATGTCTACTCTTCTTGTTTACTATACGTCTTAAATGGGAGAAATACTCTTCGAAGAATCCGTTAGAGATTTTCAAAGCATACTTGGAATACTACTTAAACAAGAATCCTGAGCCGTTTGAAACCATCCTTGAGGAAATGAGTAGGAAAGAGGACCTAGCACTGTCCCTGTTGTTCCTAACACCTCGGGCTGGAGAAAGCCTGTCAATCTTCGGCTTATCCGCTCACTTCGGGCCATTTGGCACGGTTGGCAGCAGTTCACTGCCGAGTCGTTTAATCGAGGAGTTTGAAAACAATGGTTTTCGAATAGTTCTGCTCCGTAATCTTTCAGACCACCGTTTTAACCTCCCCTCATGGAGACAAGTCGAGAAGATTAGGGAGAAGATGTTGGAAGCGTTAAGTTCCGCTGAACCCTTGGGAGAGTGTCGGGCAAGCATAATTCAAAAAGAGGCTGAGGGGTATTGCATCACCGCTATCCGTATCTGTTCCTATTGTATTGTTTTATTATCATGCCCAGGGCATTCTGTGGAAGACCTTCCTCCGGAATGGTTGCCAGTGTTTTCGGATATTGTGAGCAACCACGGCTTAACTGCGCTAATAGTTACTGATGCGCATAACTCGATAGATTCTTCAAATTGGAAAATGTCGGAACCTAATAGGGAAACCTTCTCAAGGCTCTTGCATAGTGCGTTGGGAAACCTAAAGGAAATGCCTCAAAAAGATTTGAAAATCGGGTTTAACAGGCTTCTGCCCACCATTCTTCCTAGAGACGAAATAGGGCCTGGGGGAATATCTACCGTAGTTTTCAATACTGGGGATGAGAATCATGTCCTCGTATTAATTGACGGGAACAATATGGTTAGCGGATTACGTAATTACCTCGTTAACAACCTTAAAAGCATACTCGGTTTATCAACGCTTGAGGTCGTTACGACAGACACTCACCTCCTAACCGGTGTTAGGAAGTCTAGGAAGGGATATTTCCCAATAGGCTCTAAGACAGGTAGAGAGCTTATTCTTCAATCCTGCATGGAGTCTATTAATAGTGCTATGAAGAGTCTTTCCCCATGCTCAGTGAATGCTTGGACCGGGAGAGTTGATGGGGTCAAGGTTACTGGGGAGGTTTTCGATAGGTTTATGAACTTCGTGGAGTATTGTGACAGAGTGATACGTGTTCTATTTCTTGCTATAACACTACTGAATACTTTGTTGCTTGGCTTCCTTTAAGTGAGGATTCTCCACAACTATTTCTATCACAGGCACTATTCTTGAAGAGCCTTCCCCGCTTTCCTCTAGAATCCTTACTTCAATTATCTGCATGCCCGCTATATTCCTCCGCAGAAGATTGGCAACGTCAACAGCTCTAGAAATGTTCTCCCCCCTACCTCTTATGATGAGGGTTTTGCTCCCGCTATTAAACACGGTGATGCATGCGGTAACATAGTTCCAAGGCTTCTTCCTCCCCACTATAACCACAGCCTCGCTAGCCAATATTCATCATCTCCACTTCACTGTCGCCAGTAACCTCAACGCATAATCTACCTATACCCCTTTCCCTAACGTTGCACCATTTAATTCTTAACCCCATCCCGGGCCGTAGACCAAGTATTTTACTAGTGTTTTCGCGCCAAGCCACTACCTCCACCATCCCCGTGTCATCCATTATGTTTAGGCGGCATGCTCTTATCTTTTCACCAGATGCTAAAACAACTTCTTGCTCTTCCGGGCTTGTTGAAACAACGCCCTCAACATGAATCTTCCTCATCCCGGGTTCAAGCTCGTTGATTCTACGAGTTTCCTCAGGCACCTTCACATTCGAAAACCCTTCTTCAACACCAATTATCGTTGTGGATGATGTTGTACTCAACAAAATCTGCTTTCCCCTGCTTCTCGTGAGAACGTTTAGAAAAGCTATCTTCTTTCCTTCAGCCTCTAATTGTTTAAGCCTGTCTATAATGCTGCCCCAGCATGTTAATACAGCGTAGGACTCGCCGTCTGAAACAATAGTGTCCATCATCCTCCTCACTCTGCCGCCTAGGGAAATAACGTTCTCCTTAAACATCTTAAGCACATGAAGCTTCAGATTAACAAGTTTACCCGACTCTACTTTAGAAAGAGCGCTATACTCTGCTTCCCCCGTCTTGCTCAGTATCTCTAAACACCCCATTGAATTGAGCTCCAGCTCCAGGCTTCCGCTTAAGCCCCTCCTAACTCTAGCTCCAGCAACTAGGACAGTACTGAAAACATCTTTTTCAGTTACTTTAGTGGAATGTTCATGCCAAAGGGTTAGCGGCATCCTCAAATCCCCGTCTGCTAAGACTATCCTCCTAACAGTGCCTTCCCCTCTTATCGGGTCTGAAAATTTCTTGGCCTCCGAAACCCCCGCTATTACAGCCTTAACGTTAACAACATTATCATCATGACTTAATTCTCCAAGTTTTTTAAAGAAGGCTTCTCTCGCAGGAATATCAGGGCTATCTTCAATCTTCGACATGCTTCCAGCATTTCCTAAATGTATCTCTATGGTCCCCAGCCTCCCCTCTTTACTATATGCTCTTACCACTCTAACCACATCCCCAACATTGATGCCGAGCTCTCGGAGCAGGTTTGCTTTTTCTCTCCAAAGATACAGGTAGCCCCATCCTGAGGAGTCTCCTATTATAGCTCTCGTTATCAGAATCCTGCCGTCAGCAGACTCTACTTCCTTCGGCTCTAAGATTGCAATAACCCTCCCACGCGTCGATACGCTCGTAAGGCCTGAAACAATGCTTCCAATCTTGATCTCCTTCTCCAGCGAAACCTCTTCCAGTCTTATTCCTAATTCGTTCGCCACGCTGAAGACGGCCCAAACCTCCCTATAGGCTTCGCTAACACGTGCATGCTTCTTCTTCTCCTCTATTCTCCGAATAAGCTCTTCCCTAGACATGTCTCTTTTCTTCTCGAGAATAGCCTCGATATACCTTTGGATAAGCTCCTCCCTAGACATCCGCCCCCTCTCCCATTCTAAACCCTAGTTTAATAAGTGGCTTAAGATATTTACGCACATCCATTGTCTAGCGTTTAGCAGCTCTCTTAGCGATGAAATAGATAATTACTATTAGGATAGCGATCGCTAAGATAAGCGTCATCTTCTCTAAATTACCTATGAAATCGCTTAAACCCATGTCCTATTGGCTTGGAACAAAGGTTAATAAGCTTTAAATTGGTGGGAGAAACAACTATAGGTGGAGCAGAGTTGAGCAGGGAAGAGAGTGTCAAATTCCCGCTTTCTGAAGCATTTGCGTTCAGCCTAGAGAGTATTAAACGAAGATTCAGCAGGGCCCTCGTAACCATGGCTTCAATAATACTTGGGATCTCGTTCCTATCCTTCCTTCTCACCACCGGGAGAATAGTGTCAATTATGCAGCAACAGTCTGGTACCGCTGTACAAGCATACCAGATATGGATGGCAATTATAGCAATACTCATCTGTGCAGTGGGGATAGTGAACAGCATGTTGATGAGCGTAACAGAGAGATATAAAGAGATCGGCACCATAAAATGCTTGGGCGCGAGGAACAGGCATGTGTTGGAGATATTCTTAATAGAAGCATTCTTCCTAGGGTTGATAGGTGGTGCTATAGGGGCAATCAGCGGCTGGGGTATCGCCGCCTTATGGCAATATCTACTGCCCCTAATGACGCAACAAGGGTCTGCACAGACTGAGGCACTTATTATCGCGGTAAGACTGTGGTTAGAATTCAACGTTAATGAGCCGCTGGTCTTTTTATCGAATCCACTAATAGGCATAGCTCTAAGCGTATTCATCGCACTAATATCGTCAATAGTGCCGGCTTATATTGCTGCTAAACTAAGCCCAACAGAGGCTTTGAGATATGAGGCTTAGGAGGTGTTTCAAATGGCTATGAGATATGAATATGCTGTCGAAACCGAGGATCTTGCGAAATACTACATAATGGGTCCCGTTACCGTTAAAGCTTTGGACGGCGTAAGCGTAAAGATCAGAAGGTCAGAATACTTGTCTCTAATGGGGCCTTCAGGAAGCGGAAAGACTACTTTCTTCAACATGGTCGGGGGCTTAGACAGACCTACTAGGGGAAAGGTTTTCATCGACGAAGTTGATATAGCAAGCCTAGACGCTTACGAGCTGGCGTGGCTGAGAGCTAAGAAAATAGGCTATGTTTTCCAGACCTTCAACCTAATACCCGTGCTAACAGCCATGGAGAACGTTCTGCTACCGATGATTTTCACAGGCGTTGAAAGGGATGAGAGGATGAGGAGGGCTAGGGAAATGCTTACGAGAGTGGGCCTTGGAGAAAGACTGGACCATAAGCCTGGGGAACTCTCAGGCGGGCAGCAGCAAAGGGTTGCGATAGCAAGGGCGCTGGTAAACGACCCTGTTATAGTTCTCGCCGACGAGCCCACTGGAAACCTTGATCTACACACGGGGCTTGAAATAATCAATCTTTTGAAAACGCTGAACACGGAGAAGAAAGTCACTATAATAAACGCAACACACGACTTAAAGATGATCGATGTCAGCGACAGGATATTCTGGCTACGCGACGGCAAGATCGAGAGGATTGAAACTAGGGCTGAAGTAGCCGTTAGGGAGATCGAATAAAATAAGTCTAATGCGTAGGCTAATAGAATCTTAATGACTAAAACCTATTTTTCGTTAAAAGCTCTAGCATTCTAATCTTTCTAAACAGCTTGTAAAGCAGTGGTAGGAGGAGCCCCACTATTAGAAGGCCTAGGAAAAACTGCCAGCCATAAACTTCAAGAGATTCCTCCTTCAACTGGGGGAAAACTACATTAGTCTTTCTAATATTGACTTCATCAAAGTACAGTATGCCAATACAATGGTCTAACAATATCTCATCCATATATCCTCTACTACAGACCAATAGTAAAGTATCCCGGTCATATACGTTGTTCGGTATGAAAAAGTTGGGGGTCATTAAAAGATATGGAATATTATATGGCGGTTCAACAAAGGATGATGATACAAACACGTATTTGAAAGTTCCAATAGGAGTCTCGTATGGAATAACGTTTTCTAAAAAAGTATAGTTTGCATCAATCCTCCTTCCGAAGAAGTCTAGAAAAAGAGGAATTTTACCGGAACGTGATGCGAAGCTTCTCCAAAGAGGGAAGAAGCCAATTCTCCTTCCATCCCTATAAACTGTTAAAGTCTCCATATCAACATCGCACAGGAAGGATGTTTGAATTAGTTTAAACTCTACCCAGATTATTTTTTCTCCAGGCATCACTTTCGTTTGATTCGACCTCCATGCGTTAAGATCGAGGCTAACATTGAAACGTGCAAAAGTAGCATTCATACCTACGAGTTCGAATCTGTAAGTACCGTTGCAATAATAAGGAGGATAACGTTCATCTTTCAAAGACAAATTATATAAGTATGAGTTAGAGACAAACAGAATTCCAGGTGGTAGCATATTTTCAACGAAATACTCCACGTAGAACCCGGGCTTGAGCCAAGCGGGCTTAGGCTTAACATCAACGGGTTGAAGAAGAATGGAGAAGAACGTGACTACAATTAAGAACCTTGAAAGATAGTACACTCTCCAAAACGATTTACATAACTCCAGTAAACCGTCCAATTCCAGCGTATGCATATCCAATGGGCCCAATCCAATTATTTCCTAACGATACATAAACTTTAGTAAGCGTGTATCCTCCCAGTTCTGGAGCTGAAACCCTAATGATCTGGGCGTAGAACTTGGCACTGGGTTGAGAGGGACAACTGCCTCCACCATAACCCTTATGCGTAAAGTCAAAATAAAGACCAATATTAGGTGCGTAACGAGCTCCTACATAAGCATATGCATACCAACTATACAGGGGGCCTTCTCCTTTTCTGTAATCGTCATCCCAACTGTAGAATTGATCGCCGATATTTTGTGCGGTAATCAGTATTGCTGTTGAAGGGATTATTAAAATCATAAGCATAAACTTCTTATCACATAGCATATTAATCACTTGCACACATTAAATGGACATCGATATATAAATTTTACTCCTCGGGCTAATATGCATTATTTTAAAAAAAAGACTAAGGTTAAATAGAGCTACTTTACAACTAAACATCGTAAATGGTGTTAATGGAAACATTAAATGTTTCTAAAAAGTTCGGGAATATAACTGCTTTAGAAAATATGAGTCTTTCTTTCAACAGAGGTGTCTACGGATTAGTGGGGCCGAATGGTTCTGGGAAAACTACACTCATCAGAATTATACTTGGGCTTCAGAAACCATCATCAGGCAGGGTCCTAGTATTCGGTAGGGATCCTTTCCGTAGCCACGGCGAGGTTTGTTCTCGAATTGGATACTTGAGAGAAAAGTGTTCCTTCCCCAAATGGACAACTGGGATAGAGTATCTAAAGCACGTGGCTAGGTTGAAACAGGTGGATTTAGACCGAGATATTATTAATCACCCTATTATTAAAGGCGATTTTCTCCAGAGGAAGATAGGTACTTATTCCGCGGGCATGGTTCAGAGACTAGGTCTCCTACAAGCATTAGTTGGAAGCCCTTCTCTCATCATTCTAGACGAGCCTTCGACAAACCTAGACCCCATCGGCAGGGTTGAAATGGTTCAGCTTATTAAGGAAATAAAACGTGATGAAAAGACTATAATAATTTCAACACATGTTCTGGAAGAACTTGAACAAATATGTGATTTCATAGTAATTATGAAAAATAGTAGGATTATCGTCAAAGACTCTTTAAAACAGTTCGTTAAATGCTTTTCGTCAGACGGAACCCTGTCAAATGCATATTTAAGAATTATGAGGGGGGCTTAAAACTGAATCTTGAAAGTATTCGTTGGGAGTTGAAAAAACTCTTAACTTTTCCAATACCTGAAATCATGATAATCAGTATAATCTTCAACGGGACAATAATATTGCCAAGCGTCGTATTACTACTATCTACCTTTTATTCTCCAACAGGAAGTTTTCTAATCTATAATTTTGTTCAATACATTTTACATTTAGTAACCTATTATACCTTTATGATTCAGGGAATAGCTCTGGGGGTTGTGGCTACAATCGTATTTGCATATGAATGTGAAACCGGCATTTTAGACATGGAGCTTGTATATTCCCAGAATAGAACAAAATTATTCATGAGCAAATTAGTGGCGTTAATTCTCATCGGTATCGCGTACTTCTTTACCTCAACCCTTGTACTTATCATTTACAACTTAAGGGGAAGCTGGTTAATAGAATCGTTTTATTCTCTGCTTTCGCTTGGCATCCCGCCACTAATCCAAATAATATTCATTATATCTTTAAACGTTCTCATTTCCGTAGTTTCAGAGAAAACTGTTATATCGATTTTGTCTAGCGCTTTAACTTTTTACTCGTTAGACAATTTACTTAGATATTCCAATCCTCAACCAGGGTCTCTTCTCTACAGCATTCCACCGGTGTGTACATCCGCATCTATTCTTCTTCAAGATATGCCGGTTGGAAATTTATTAACGGCGCTTATCATTTCCCTAGGATTCCTTTTAATCGCCTATATCTACTTCGCCCGTTTCTACGAGGTGAAATAAGATTGAACCTAGCATCAAGGCTTGGACTGTTCCTAATCCTGATTTCTCTGACGTTGATGCTTGCGCGTCAGCCTTTTCTCGACATGCCTGGAAATCTGATAATTTCAGAAATGCCTATATGGAACAATACGCTAGGAAAAGAAAATATTTTCTTTTTTATTCGTGCAGCAAGTATTACAATCTCTGTTAACACTCCTAGAGATGTTAATTCAACCCTCATGTTCCTAACCACTCCCGATGAAATAAACACTTACTTGCAAAACCAGTCCCTAGCCGGGGTTGAAGGAAGTAGATACGAGGGTTCTTTCACCACTATTCTTCAGATAGCTCAGAGAGGTATTCACGCTATTGTTTTAAACTTCAGCAGCCCTGCACAGTCCCTAAGCATTATAATTTCTTCTCAAGGGGTTTCAGGATCTGAGTATACGGATCTGCTTATCCTCCTTGCCATCGGGATTCTTTTATCAACATTATCATTTTTGAAAAAGGCAAAACCGATATTTTCTTCCATTAAAAAACCCATTTAAAACCACAGATATCGGAAAACAGCATCATATATTTGCGCTACTAAATTCTTTGCTACATTAATTTTTTTAAGGAGTTTCACTCTTCTCAACACTCCGTAAATCAAGGGCAAAAAGAATCCGACGAGCATAAGAGCCAAATAGATGTGCCAAGCTTCAAAACCATATGATTGTTCTTTCAGCTGAGGAAATTCAACTGAGGTTTGCTTAATGTACATTTCCGTAAAAAATAATATTCCGTGTTCCAACAATATTTCATCGGTATAATAATATCCGTGTATTAGAAGACAAGTATCGCGGTCATATGATGTATTTATAATATAGTATGGCTGATTGAGCTGGATCGGAAAATACGGCGGCTTCTCCATAAAGATAACAGTAGTATACCTATACCTAAACTTGCCGAGGGGTGTTTTAACAGGTAAGAGAGGATCATCTAGAAAGTAATAATTTGCTTCGACTTCTCTCCCAAAGAAGGAACGAGGAATCTTGCCGCTGGCGGCTTGGAATTCCCCCCATAACGTAAAGGCTCCGATTTTCCTCCCATCTTTATAAGCTATAAGAGTCTTTAAATCAACATCGCACACGGATGATACTTGAAGCAGCTTGAATTCAATCCACTCTATCTCCTCCCATGGAGCTATGTCCGGCTTACTCGGTTTCCACGCTGTGAGATCAAGAGTGACGTTGAATCGTGCAAATGAAGCGTTAATGTGTAGAAGTTCAAATCGGTAAGTACCATTGCATTTCAAAAGGGGAGAGTATTTGTAATCTAGCGAGTTCGCTAGTGACGAGTTCGGAACCAGTATAAGCCCAAAAGGCGCGGAGTCAAGAAAATACTCAGCGTAGAATCCCGGCTTAAGCCACGCGGGCTCCGACTGAGGGAAACACGTAAGACAGGCAGCAATAAACAATAGTATAGAGAAAAAGATGAAGAATCGGCTAATAACGACCAATGTAGGCGTATGCGCACACAAATAATTGTCTACCGAAAATATCCCAGACTTTTTGAGCAGCGACGAAAACAACAGTTGACGAGAGTGCGGCCAGTGTTAGAAGTAGAAGCATTTTCTTTCTTATTTCATCATTTATAGTTTTCTTAAATAGTGTTATTTAAACTTTTCGTCTTTGTAATAATCATTTTAAAAATAGCTCTCTAAGATTTAAAAGATAAGGATAAACATAAACTATAAATATTGGTTGGAAGTGTATTACCTAATTGTTCATGAAACCGGTTGAGGTAATAAATGTTTCTAAGAAGTTCGGGGATCTGCTTGCCCTTGACGGGGTGAACATAACTTTCAATAGGGGAGTCTACGGGCTAATAGGACCAAATGGTTCTGGGAAAACAACGCTCATCAGAATTATGCTGGGGCTTCAGAAACCATCATCAGGCAGAGTCCTAGTGTTCGGTAAGGATCCTTTCTACAGTCACGGCGAGGTTTGCTCCCAGATAGGTTATCTTAGAGAGAAATGTTCTTTCCCCAAGTGGGTGACTGGAATAGAATATCTAAAGCATATAGCCAAGTTGAAACAGGTGGATTTGAATCCGAATATTATCCACCATCCGATCGTTAAAGGCGATTTTCTCCAGAGGAAGATAGGTACTTATTCCGCGGGCATGGTTCAGAGACTAGGTCTCCTACAAGCATTAGTTGGAAGCCCTTCTCTCATCATTCTAGACGAGCCTTCGACAAACCTAGACCCCATCGGCAGGGTTGAAATGGTTCAGCTTATTAAGGAAATAAAACGTGATGATAGGACCGTAATAATCTCATCCCATATCTTGGAGGAGCTTCAACAGGTGTGTGATTTCATAGTCGTGATATATAGGGGGAAGATCATTGTTCAAGATACCCTAGAAGGATTCGTTAAAAAATTCTCGCCTGATGGCACAGCGGTAGGCGCCTATGCAAAAATAATGGAAGGGGTTTCAGCTTGAACCTTGAAAGCATCTGCTGGGAGCTGAAGAAACTCATGTCGTTTCCCATACCTGAGATTGTAATTATCAGCATTATTTTCAGTGGAACAATAAGTCTTCCAAACTTAGTATTACTGGAATCTACGATTCGTTCTTCCATTCAAGCATTCGTGCGAAATGTTTTGTTTTCGATGCTTGGCGGCTTCATGGTGCAAGGAGTAGTAACTGGAGTCCTAGCTACAGTCTTATTTGTGTATGAACGGGAGACAGGGGTCTTAGATACAGAATTGGTTTATTCTCACAGTAGAAAAGAACTGTTTATTGGGAAATTTTTAGCATTAGTTTTTGCAAGCATCCTGTATTTTTCCGCTGCGACGCTGATACTCATTATCGAGAACCTAAGGGGGATGTGGCTAGTGGAATCCATTGCTTCTATGCTAGTTCTTTTTCTCCCAGCGCTTATTCAGATGCTGTTCATTATATCCATATGCATCTTCATATCTGTAGTTTCCCAAAGGAGCATAATATCTATGTTATCGGTTGCATTAATCTTTTACTCGTTAGACACGATGTCTTTTCATGTCTCTGAAGAGATATCCTTCTTATCCTTCATTCCTCCTCTTTCAACAAAAGAATTTCTTCTTGTCCCCCACGTGGGCATTGAAGCCTTAGTTACTACCTTGGTTATTTCTGTTGCGTTCCTACTCGCTGCATACATTTATTTCACTCGTCTTTATGAAGTGAAGTAGGTTGAATCCATTACCAAGACTAGGGTTCTTTTTAATCCTATTATCCGTAATCTATATCTTTGCACGCCAGCCTTTCTTTCATAGGTCTACAGGTTGGATGATTTCAGAGCCGAGTAATACTACGTCCCGAGAAATTTTCTTTTTTACACGCTCGGAGAGCATTGTCCTGTCTGTTAATGTTCCCGGAAATGTTAATTCAACTCTCGTTTTCCTAAAGCCGAGAGAAATCGAGCCCTATCTGAAGAACCAGTCTGTAATTGGTGTTGAGACAAGTAGTTATGAAGGGTCTTTCACCACTATTCTTCAAATAAGGCATAGGGGTATTCACATTATCTTTTTAAACTTTAACCCTCCTAGTTCGTTTTTAGGTTTAAGGATATTCTCCCAAGGGGTTTCAGGATCTGAGTATATGGACCAGCTTATCGTCTTTGCTATCGGAGTAATACTGTTGTTGCCGTTGTTCTTAAAGCGATTAAAGCTAGTTCTCCTTACTAGAAGAGGCTCAAGGGCTCGATTATCGTAGATTCTCGTCTCTCAGCTTCTACTAAACCTCAGCGTTTCAAGGGACGTATGTTACAGCTGCAAACCGATTGAAGATCTAGACAACCCTTCTTTTACATGCTCTGCTTTAGCTCGTGTTATCTAGCAAAGTTTTAAACGATTTGAGGAAGTACTCTATTTCCCTCCTCCCCTCGTAGCCGACGTTTCCTATTCTAGTGGTTTCATCTCTTAGTCTTCCCATTCCTTTCGCAATAAGTATTCCGTACTCCTCGTATAGTTTTTTGATTATTTTCGGAGCGTC
>CAZTSG010000002.1:0-66614 GCA_964616835.1 uncultured Nitrososphaerota archaeon
TCATCAGCCTCGCCATCGCCTGCTGGATGAGAGCCTCAGTATAGGAGTCGAGGCTGCTCGTTGCTTCATCCAGTATTAGTATCTTAGGATTCTTCAACATTGCTCTGGCAAAGCTTATCAACTGTCTTTGCCCAACAGAGAGGTTTCCTCCTCCGACTGATATTACTGTATCGTATTTCTGCGGCAGCCCGTTTATAAGCTCATCTAAGCCGAGTTCTGAGACGACTTTTTTAACTTCTTCATCAGAGGCCTCAGGATTCCCCAGCCTTATGTTCTCCAAGACGGTCTCGTTGAAGAGCACAGGTTCCTGGGGTACTAGAGCCATTTGTCTCCTGAGCGATTGGAATGTGAATTCCTTAATATTGTGACCATCTATCAGCACTTCTCCGGATTTTGGATCGTAGAGCCTCATTATCAGATTGGTTAAAGTTGTTTTTCCGGCGCCCGTGGGTCCAACTATTGCAACTATTTCCCCGGGCTTAACTCTGAAGTCTAGACCTTGGAAAACAGGGTTACCATCGTAATCGAAATAGACGTTTCTCAATTCGATTCCACCCGATTTTATTTCTATCCATTTTGCTTCAGCAGACTCTTTAACCTTAGGCTTCGCTTGCAGGAAGAGATACACTCTCTCAGCCGCTGCTAGCGCCGCCTGCAAAGTGCTGTAGAAGGTTGTTAGCGTAATTATCGGTCGGTAGAACATTTCAGCATACCCGAAGAAGGCAATCAATACTCCGATGCTTATTTCCCCGGATGCTACTAAACTCCCCCCGTAGAGTATTAGTATGACGTATGATAGTGCTCTAACAGTGTCAAGCGAGGGTTGAATGATTGCGAAGACTATTCTCGCCTTAACGTTTGCCCTCATCGTCTCGGAACTAAGCCTGTCGAAGAATTGGATGTCAACGCTCCTCCTCTCGACAAACGCTTGGGAAACCCTTGAGCCTGAGACACTTTGCTCAACACTGCTAGTCAGCTCGCTAAGCTTTTCTCTGGTAAGCCTATATGCTTGCCTCGTCTTCTTAGCCAGGTAGCTGGACAGTAGAAGCATTAAAGGCACTACTGAAATAGTAGCGAGGCTCAGCCCCAGATGCATGCTGAGCATTATGAAAAGGGAGCTTAATAGCGTAAGAGAGTTTATCAAAACTTCTACCGTTCCGGAGGTAGTCACGTCCCCGATGGCACCTATATCGTTAACTATGAGGGATATTATTTTCCCGGTTCTCTCAACATTCATGTAATCAACATCCATGTTCTCCATGTGTCTGAAGACAGTGTTTCTCATGTTGTAGAGAAGCTTCTGGTTCAGACTTCCTGATAAAAATCCTCTTGAAAACCCTAGGAACCATCCTCCGGCAGCGATTAAGACAAGAATTAGAGCATACTTACTAACAGCGTTGATATCCCCACGCATTATACCCTCGTCGATGAGTAGTTTGCCTATGTATGGATTGATCACGTTCACCAAGAGCGATATTAACGCAACTATCGCTAGCAGAGTTACCTTAGCCTTCATAGGTGAGAGCCAACGAATAAGCCATAAGACAAGTGTTCTAGAAGCTACTTCTCTAGGTTTCCCCTCAGCTTCAGCAGCTTGACGAAAATGCCAAGCCATCTTACTTAACCACCTCCTGAGTAGCGTATTGCGTCAAATATAACTGGGCGTATACTCCTCCCCTCCTCATAAGCTCCTCATGAGTCCCGTCTTCAACCACCCTACCGTCTTTAACAACTATTATTCTCTCAGCAAGCTTAAGCGTGGACAGTCTCTGAGTTATGATGAATACAGTCTTATCCTTAACTAGTTCTTTAAGGGAATCGTATATCTCCCTCTCGGTTTCAGAGTCTACGCTTGAAGTAGAATCATCCAGTATCAGTATTGAAGGGTTTACTAGAAGGGCTCTAGCTATTGCTATCCTCTGCCTCTGACCGCCTGAGAGAGTTACACCTCTTTCACCTACTACCGTATCGTATCCATTCGGGAGGCTAATTATGTAGTCGTGTATTCGAGCAATCTTCGCAACCCTCTCGATTTCCTCTAAAGTAGCGTTTGGCTTACCGTATGCAATGTTCTCTCTTATTGAAGTTGGGAAAAGGAATACGTCTTGATGCACTATGCCGATGTTCTTTCTAAGAGAGCTTATCTTAACATCCCTTATGTCGATCCCGTCTATGAGTATAAGGCCCTCTTGAGGATCGTAGAACCTAGGTATCAGTTTTACTATCGTGCTTTTACCGGAGCCTGTTGCCCCTACTATAGCAACTTTTTCACCAGGTTTCACTTCAAAGCTTAGCCCCTTGAGGATAGGCTGGTCTCCGTATCCAAAAGTCACGTTTTCAAAACGCACTTCTCCCTTAACTTTCTCCAACTCTATCGCGTTAGGCTTTTCCTTAACCTCAGGCTCGGTGTCTAAGACTTCAAATATTCTCCTTGTAGAAATCATCGCCTCCGCGTACCTGGAAAGAACAAAGCCTATTGACATTATGGGCCAGACGAGCATGCCTAGGTACATGGTGAAAGTAACCAATTGACCCAGAGTTATACCGCTAGCTATTACCTGAATACCTCCGTACCAGTATAATGCTGCAGAGCCTACTCCAACTATTAGTCCTAGCGAGGGCCAAGTTATTGAGCTTAGAAGAGTGATTCTCATCCCTATGTTGTAAATTTCTACGTTTTTTCTATTGAATTTTTTAAACATCTCGTCTTCAACCCCCAGCGCTTTCAAAACCTTGAACCCGGAGACTCCTTCTTGAATGATTGTGCTCATCCCACTTATTCCAATCCAATTCTTCTCGAACAAAGGTCTTACAAAGCGGTTGAAAAACAGAGACACCAGTAATATGAAGGGAGTTATTGCTAAGGCAACGAGCGCAAGCCTTAGATTGGTTACCAAGAGTATTCCCGCTACAGTTACAAGCGTGGATAATGAAGCTACGATATTCGGGATTGCAAAGCCAAGCATTCCACCAATGTTCTCAGTGTCTCTAGAAACCCGGCTTATGATTTGGCCGGCGTCAAACTTGTCGTAAAAACTATAGGACAAGTCCTGCAAATGCTTGTATATGCTAATCCTTATCCTGTAAACAACTTTTTGAGACATTAATCCACTTAAGTATTCTCTTAGGAATGAAACAGCTCCAGAAGACAGTGTTAAAAGTATTATAGCTGTTGCATAAACCCATAATTCTGAAGAAGATTTTACAACAGCCAAGTCCACAACTCTTCCAGCTATCACTGGACCAATAATGTTTAGAAGAGTACCTAGCATAATCAGTATCAAAACTACGCACAATAGTTTTTTCTCTTGCGCAACATAACTCATGGTTCTCCGAAAGAGGTGTTTTGAACTATTCGGCATCTGAACAGCAAAAAAGAAGCTGTTTATTTGCTTTATGCTTTGTGATTCTGTTCCCACAAGTATTAGTTCCGAGATTATCATCAACCGTCATTCCGAAAAGACTCTTCCAAATATATCAAAAAGGATTTATTTTTTATGGCGGTTTAATATGCACTCTATCAGCCAAAAACTGGAACATAAACCATCCATATTTTAAACGATTCTGTAAAAAACGTTTTGAAAACATTTTGAAAACAATTTTGAAAGAAAACGATTTATTGTAGAAGAACAACAAGGAAGGCGGGGGGAGGGGGGATAGAGGTGGGGGAGGCCAGCCTCCTCGCTTTGCACAAGAGATTCTCCGGATTGGCGTGGGAAGAGGTTGACTTCCCCACCTCCAAACCTGATTTCAAAAGGGATCTTGGATTAATTAATTTCTACATCATTCCAGTGGCGGATGGTAATGAAAATATCGTAGTTGGCGACACCACTATTAAAGAAGGGTTTACAGTTTACGTGCATAATTACACTGGTTTTTTCAGGAAACCGGTAGAGAGCAGGGTTCATGAAGGTAAAAACCCTGTTCCAGTAAAGGTCTGGAGGGTAGTTGACAATCTTACAGGCGACTGGTTAGAGCAGGAATATGTAATCGTCGTAGTTACTCAAAACTATTTTGGAGCAGAGCTTGTTAGAGTGAAACCGTATAATCCGGTTATGAATATTCAGGTTAGGATCCGGGTTAGCAAGAAAGCGCATGGTTACGTCTATGGGGAACTGTTAAAGCCTCCAGTTTTACTGCTGGAAAAGCCATATGTGCCGATTAAGAGTGGTGTCGTTGAAGAGGAGGCTAATAGGATTAAGAGGTATCTCGCCATGCTGGACAACGAGAAGAGGTGGGGTCTAATCTCTAAAGAGGCTTACAATAGGCTTAGGAGAAAGCTCGAATCAGTGCTTTACGAAATATTATTTGAAGAAGCTGCAAGCAATGGAGAAGGATTGGAGAGGCCCAGTGAAGAAGCTATTCTTCAATAACAAATTTAGCGAATAAGAGGTCTTTAGCTGTGTTTGTTAACTTATGATTAAAAGAGGCTTAAATATTTCCTGTGGAAGGGCGTTAACCAATGAAGAAAATAAGAGCAGTAAGTTTGGTGATAGCCTCCTTGCTACTCCTAGCTTTACTGCTGATTTACAGCAAGGAGGCACTGTCCTTACTTCCAAAAACACCTATTCCAAAAATTGAGGAAGTAGAGCCCATATTAATTCAGACTCTGCTCGTTGCAGCGGGATTTTACATAGTTTACATAATTCTCGCATACACTATTTCGTCTGCAATAGTTCGCTCCGGGGGGAAACCAGGAGACGTTAAGATGCTTACAAGTTTTCTCCGTTCAATCATATTTTTCATAGGGGCCTTATTGATCGTAAGCATACTCGCTGGAGGAGGCTGGACTTTCGCAGCCGCTTTCGGAGCCTTCGGGGGATTATTCCTAGGATGGTCGCTACAGCAACCAGTCACTGGACTGGCAGCATGGTTTTTAATAAACATAAGGCGCCCGTTTAAAGTAGGCGACCGCATATTTCTACCGGCTTGGGGGCTCGTAGGAGACGTTTTAGACGTGGGCATGATGTATACTACTCTCAACCAGGTCGGTGGAACGGTTGGAAGCGAAGAACCCTCTGGGAGACGCATTCTAATACCTAATGCAATACTTTTCTCAAACGTCGTAATAAACTATACGAGCGAGGCTAAGACTTCTGAACCATACATACTGGACGAGGTTATCGTTAGAATAACCTACGACTCAGACTGGGATGAAGCGGAGAGAATACTGCTCAAAGTAGCTAGGGAGGTGACTGGTGACATAATAAGGGAGACCGGTAAGGAGCCGTATGTAAGGTCCGATATTTACGACTATGGTGTTTATCTAAGATTGAGATACATGACTCGGGCAGTAGATAGGCCTGGGATAGCTCATGAGATAAACAAGAGGATATTCAAGGAGTTTCAGAAAAACGATAGGGTGGATTTCGCAATACCCTACATCTATTCTTATAAGAAGGGGGAGAAGGTCTTTAAAAAACTGGGTGGAAGACTTAAACCTTTAAACTAGGTGCTGTTCACATTAAGAGCAGGGTTTGAATTATAGAGAAGCGTTAAGGAAGAGTGTTCACTTAGTTCTTTCATTGATACTCTTATTGCCATTTATGCTGAGCAGTTTTGGGATAGATGTAGATATTGCGGTCTTCTACTCTATCCTAAGTATACTCGCCTTGACTTGGAACGCAGTGCAGATTAAAAAGCCCCTTCTACGGAGCGAGGTTAAAAACTTCATGAGGGAAAGCAGGGAGAAGTTTTTCAAAGAGATTAAAAACTTCCTTCCTTTGAAGAGCCAGGTTACAAGCCACGTTTTGGATAAGATTGATGAGAAGATTAGGGGGATCGAAGAACTCGTGGATAGCCAGTTGTCAGCCATGGAGAGGGATTATGAGAAGAGAGGGGGATACATAGGTTTAACCTACGGTGTTCTTGGAGTAACAATATCCTACTTTCTTTTCGGAAAACATGCTTTCTACGGAGTGGTTTCCCTAGCTACTGTTGATCTTCTAGCTACGATAGTAGGAGGCTTAGCGGGAGCCCATAAGCTACCTTTTACCGACAAGTCTTTTGAGGGAAGTTTATCCGGAGCAATATTGTTCTTCATAGTCCTTGTCCTAATCGGAGTACTGCCATTGAACGCGCTTATTCTTACTATTGTCGCCGCGATCGTCGAGGCGTATGCTATCGAAGATAACTTGCTTCTGCCTCTTTTGGTATCCCTCGCGGCAAAACTCATAGTTTAAAAATTTCCTTAAACCATCCTATTGTAAGCTCTATTACTTTATCCTCCCACTCTCTCCGATTGAAAGTATGGTCCGCACCTTCTATTATGATGATCTTCTTGGGTTCGCCAGCCCTATCGTATAACATTCTCGCATGCTCAACCGGGACCACACTGTCTTGAGAACCATGTATTATGAGCATTGGCCTAGGAGAGATTTTTGCACAATCGTCAAGTATGTCGTGCCTTAAGGCGTCTTCAAAAAATACCCTCCCAATTCTATAACCGCTTGGAAGGTCTATGTAACCTTTTTCAATCTGGCTTAAATCTACCCCGAACGAGTCTCTGAGGCTCGATAAGAGTCTGAGGCATGCCGGTGAAGACCATGTGCAAACCGCCTTTGTAATCGAGTTCTTCGCAGCTGTTAGAATAGAGACTACTCCTCCGAGACTCAGACCGACCAGACCGATCTTTTCTCGAGAAACCTCCTTCTTATCCAAGAGGAACTTCAACACAGAATTTAGATCACTAATCTCTGAAGAGATGCTCATCTCCTCAAACTCTCCGTCGCTTTCTCCAGAACCCCTAAAATCGAACCTTACTGCTACGAAACCCTCCTTACTCATTTTCCTAGCGGCACGTACGAATAACCTATGTGCTTCAATCTTATTACCAGTAAAACCGTGTGAGAAGACTACTGCTGGCGCCGGTGTTTCTTCAGGAATATGCATTACAGTGGATATTCTCTCCCCCTCGTTCTCTATGAATAAGTGTAGTTCCTCCATGAGTCGGATAGCTAAAGCCTGCAATATAAATAGTTGTTTAAAACTACTCGAACTCTATTGTTGCAGGAGGCTTATCCGTAATGTCGTAGAGCACTCTAGTAACGCCAGGCACTTCCTTCAGTATTTTGTTTCTCAATTTCTCTAAACGATTCCAGTCTAGTTTAACGTACTTAGCTGACATAGCGTCATCAGACTCGACTATTCTCAGCGCAATAATGTAGCCGTATTTCCTAGACGAGTCTTCGCCCACACCCGTGGCCCTCCCTTCTAAGAGCACTGGGAAAGCCTGGAAGCACTTGATGTCTGCAAGCTCCTCATCAACTATCAGCGTTGCATTCTTGACTACTGAGAGCTTCTCCTCGTCAACCTCCCCCAGTATTCTGATGGATAAGCCGGGTCCCGGAAATGGCCTGCGGTTAACTATCTCATCCGGCAGCCCAAGCTCCCTAGCTACGAGCCTAACCTGATTCTTATACAGCTCTTTCAGGGGCTCAACTATTTTAAAACCATACTTCTCTAAGGGGTTTATTCCTATTTGCTCCAGAACATTATGCTGAGTCTTAACTCCGCCGGCGGTCTCAACTATGTCCGCAGCTATAGTGCCTTGCAGGACTACACTCGCCCCTAGTTCTCTCGCAATCTTTGAGAAGGTTCTGTAGAAAGTTTCTCTGAACGCTTTCCTCTTCTCTTCAGCATCCCTAATACCCTTTAATGATGCTAGGAACTCTTTTTGAACATCATAAACTTTCACGTCAATACCGATTCCACTGAAGACTTTGCGAACTCTCTCCGCCTCGCCTATTCTCATGAAACCGTCTTCGAGGAATATTGCTTTCAGACCTTCTCCCAACGCTTTAAAGCCTAATACCGCGGTTACGGAGCTGTCTACGCCGCCGGAGAGAGCAACAATAGCCGTATTGCCTCCCACCTCATTCTTAATAAACGCTATTTTCTCTTCGATGAATTTTTTGGAATCGAATCGGACCATGCGTTTCGCTAATGACAGCCTTATTTAAGCCTTTCTAAGTAGGCGATTAATTTATTTTTCATCAAGTAGTATTTCTGAAAAATCATAGCTTTCTTTCTTCAAAAACCTTTGAGAAACCTATTTTCAAGATAGGTGGCAAACCTATGAAATCTGTTACCGTGTAGAAGAATCTGAATAACAGCGATATGGATAAGCCTTGAGTAAGGGGGACGCCAAATATTTGGAGCAGGGCTGCTAAAACACCTTCTTGCACACCCAAGCCGGCGAGCGTAAGCGGCAAATATGTGAAACTTGAAACAAGCGAGTGTATGAAGAGAAATAAGATGGGAGGCAGCTCAACCCCAACCGATAGTGAGAAGAAGTAGAGAGCCGCCGAGTCAAATATGCATGTTGAAAACATTGCTGAGAATACTGGGATAAGGGATGTCTTCGCCTTAACACCCTCCCTCTGGAAATTCTCAAACCTAGCTACATAGGGGTCTAAGAACATGCTTAGCCTCTTAAACCTCCTGAGCTTGAACAACAGCTTTCTAGGCTTATCTGACCAGAGCAGTGTTGCGAACGAGAGCGCACTCGCAGCAAGAATGAGAGCGCTTGCAACTACAATCCACTGAACACCTGAAATCGATTCCACCGGGCCAATAAGGCATATTACCGATAATACTGCTAAAAGAGCCCTTATGAGAAAATCAGCCATCCCAGACACTATTGTGGCGACGAGACACGCTTCGAAAGGCGTATTGCTGAGAGCACCCATCACGAATGGTGTTATGAAGTACCCGGCGCGTCCAGGAGTTATGTCGCTAGCCAACTGGCCCGCAAAGTTTGCTTGAAAACAGCTTAGAAAGCCAACCTTATATTTTAGAGATGACATGATGAAGAAAAAGGATGAAGCTATCATCATGGAGGCGGCAACGATAAGTAGGGACGCTACTATAACATATTTAAGATCTGCCCTAGAAATTATTTCGAAAACCCTTTTTGTATCGGCTTGTTGCAGCAGTATTACGATTATCACTATCCCGAGCAATAGTTGGATTATCGTTAAGAAAACCTTCTTAGATATCTTCAGATTCAACTCAAGGATTTTTCAAGTCAACTGCTTTTGACAACCCTCCCCTTTTCCTCATTGAGCTCATCCAGTATTTTTTCAAACCTCCTCTTAAGCCTGTCATATGCTTCCTCCGACAATAATCCACTATCCCTCTCCTCCTTTATGAGGGCTAAGAAAACTCTAACCCTGGCGATCTCCTCATCTATAACGTTGACTTCAACAGGTGGAGAAGGGAAGTGGACGACCGGCTGGCGTTGATATTCTTCTTCAGCTTCGGGAAGTGAAAGTGATGAGAAAAGGTCGGTGGGAGGAGAGATTGATTCCTCTAAGGAGGATTCTGAAGGAGCAGGCTCCTCTGGTCTCGACAAAGGTTGGAACAGTTCAGCAGGAGGAGTGGCTTTTTCAACGGGCTGTTCGATCGTAGTCTCCACTCTTTGAGAAGCCTTTTTCTGAGAAAGGAAAGAGAGTTTCCCACTCATGAAGGGTTGGAGTTTACCAACTACAATACCTGCTATGGAAAAACCCCAGACGGCAAAGTAGCCAACATCGTACTGGGGGATGGTGAAGCCTAGTTGGGGAGGAAACATAGACACAGCTGTCGCAACGACCATTCCAAGTATCCCTATTGCTCCAGAGCGCATAGGGTAGAAGCCGAGTATCCCTGCAACAATAAGGGATGCAAATGAGACTATTAGCATAGCCTCGTAGAGCAGAAAGTTCATCGGTTGCTGCGTATCAGCCATAATTGTTTCAACTAATTGCCTCACCGTGAGGAAAAAGGTCTTCTCGCTGACTTGGCCAGAAGGCAGTGTAAAACTGCCGAAAGGAAGTAGGAAAACCGCTAGTAGAATCATCAAGCCGAACACTACGCCAAGGATCCTATCCAGATCCATTTGCACATAATAACCACACATAAGCGTATATTAAGTTTCCTTAGTAAAATATTAACGAACTACTAGAGCCTTAACGCTTTAAAAGCCTTAGTTTTGTGAAAAAGCGTTTAAAGAAACGTTTCCTTCGTAAAAAGACAGTAACCCTGAAGCCGGAACATGCTGATTACGCATCATTCGAAGAAACAGCCACGAATCCAAGCGAAGAGCATGTTAAAAAGAGAAAAACGAGGATAAACAGTACTCTATTGCTTATCTTGGTGGAGGAGGCGGGGGATATGAGGGGGGAGCATACGCTGTCTGGGATGCGGGTTTTCTCCTTCTTAAGACGAGTGCAATAGCCACTATGATGATTATTGCTACTACCGCTATGTAGAGCCATGTGGGTATTCCGATGGTGATTGTTGAAATTGCTGTCTGGTGCTCGTTGCCAGCATTATCCACGGCTTTAACGTAGTACTGGATGCTTGTGAAAGGCATCTGTGAAGGTATTGAGCCTGTGTAAAAGCCTCCCTGAAGGTTCATTACAACCTCCGTCCACGAGGAGCCTCCGTTGGTAGAATAGTATAGCTTAACCTCCCTAACGCCTGAGAGCTCGTCTGAAACCTGACAAGTTATCGTTGTTGACTCTCCGAAAACAGGGTTTGACGGGGCTGACAGGCCTGAGATCGTGGGCGGGGCAGTGTCTACAGTAAGCGTGAAGGAGCCGCTCCACGTTGCAGTATTATCAACATTGTCTACGGCTTCAATGCTCCAGGTGTGAGAGCCCTCTGAAAGGCTTATAGTTTTAAAGTAGTCGCTACCAGCAGTCATAGATCCCTGGGAGATGCCGTCTACCGTTAGCCTAACCTCCTTAACCCCTGAGCCAGAGTCCTCAACCCTGACGGTGAAGGTTACTGAAGTCGAACGCTGTATCAAGCTTCCAGTGGGTGAAGCACTGCTTATCGCCGGAGGAGTCTTATCCATCACGATGGTTAGGGTTTTCTCAGCCTCATTGTTACCCGACTTGTCACTACTATAGTAGCCTATTGTGTGAGAACCGTCTAAGAGAGTCGAAAAAGTCAACCCAGCCGTGTAAGTACTCCAAGAACCTCCGTCAACCCTGTACTTAGTCTCCTCAACCCCACTCGCGTCATCGCTTGCTGAAAGCGTGAAGACAGTGGATCCGGAAACATAGGTTGTTGTGCCACTCGTATACTTCGGAGAGCCTACTGTCATCGTGGTGACAGGCGGAGTTGTGTCAGGTATTACGGTTACTGTCGCGGTTCCAGAGGTTAAACCGGTGGCTGAGGCTGTCAGAGTCTGTGTTCCACCCCTAATATCGTAGTAGTCTACTTTGACGAAGCTTGAGCCAGTGGGGATGACTACGCCAGTTATCCTGTTTGTTGTCCCAAATTCCCTAAACTCGCCGTCCGGGGAGGTTGTTGAAAGGCTTACGATTACGTTAGAGGTATGGGTTGTTTCAAAATTGTTAGCATCCCTCAGCGAGATGTTGAGGTAGGAATACGTTACTCCAGCAGCCATCGTGAAGCTTGAAGGCGTTATAGCAAGCTTAGCAGGGGGACCAGCCTTAACGTCGAACGCATTGCTCTCCCCAGTCTTACCTGCCCCGCTTGTAGTAATCTTAACGTTCCTGCCTACCCTGTTTATAGTGACCATGCCTGTCCACTTACCGTTCACAAAGGCACCTGTTATCGTGGGGTTGATTGTACCAGTGGTGTCCGTGAGGGAGTTTGTTCCAGTATAGTCCGTCTTAATGTTGTTGTAAGCATCGTAGGCAGTTATGGTTATTGAAAAAGGTGTTGCAACCTGCTTCGGTGAAGAAATCGTATCGAATTCGAAATGGTCCAGCAGACCCGGTGTAACCGTTAACTGCTTACTATCACCTCCATAATTCGGTACAATAATGAAAAAGTCGCCAACGCGATTGACATACAAATAATCCAACGTACCAACTTGAATATTATATGTGCCAGCCTTGTCATCGTAATAGTAGAAATCCATATGGTCGTAGCCATTAGGTATCGTAAGCTCGGTTATTGCGGCCCCGCCCTGAGTTAGGGAGAACTTCTTGTTGGCAGATGTTGAGTTTGAGCTGAGCTGAACCTTAAGGTCTCCACGGGTTATAGCTTCGCCGTTATAAGTTTTCCTAGAAACGGTCATCTTGACCCAATTACCGGCTTTAAGCGTAGTACTTGTAAGGCTGAGCTCTAAGTGGGGAGGATAATACTTAACCTCAAGGAGGGGATGCTTACTTGAATCAGTATAGTCTTTGGAATACATTGCAAAACCATATTCATCGGTTCCTTCAGAACCATCACACAGCATCCAACCGTAGTTCCTTATGGATGTGGCACTATCCTTAGCGGTAAATTTTTCAACAGATTCTTTAACATTTATTTCAAGCCAACCTGCAGAAGTACCGACCGGTTTATAAGACACAGGAAGCCCTGAAGCAGGCATCGCACTCCACTTTACTGTAGACTCCGTCCAAGAGGCTGTAACGCGAAGACATTGCAAAGTCCTAGGTGCAGTAGGAGGCCAATACATGTATAATTTGAGGGTGGCGGAATCTATGACTGAGCCGGGAGGGATGCCTGTTAAGTCAAACATTATGAAAACACGTTCCCTGTAACCATTTTTACTGAAGATTATTAAGTTACTTGATGACCCATAGTTAGTGTTGGGAGTTGCTTCGTAAACATAAGCATCGTCTGTAGGGCTGAAAGTTCTGGTAAGGAGGGCTATGCCGTCGCCAGCCACTCTCGTAACGTAGGGTATTGTTGAGCATATGATTATCATTACTGTTAAGAAGCCCGAAACTATCCTTACTTTATTCAACATTATTCAGCTGAGTAGTTTTCTTTTTCTCCTCGATATAAACTTTTAAAGACAAGTTTAAAAATTTTTAAAAAAACAACCTTTAATTCACTTTTTTCATCTAAAAAATGTTTTAAAACCATTTTAAACTCGAAAACGATTAGTATTATTGATTATTTCTTTAATTTATCCTTTTTCCTTCTATGAGGGTCATGTGTACTTTGAAATCTTCTCCGATTACTACTAAGTCTGCATCCTTACCCTCTTCTATACTCCCTTTCTGCTCATGTATTCCAAGCAGTTTGGCAGGGTTTAGAGAAGCCGTTTTAGCCACTGAGCTTAGGGGGAGACGAGTGTAGTCTAGGAAGCGCCTAGCCAGCTCGTTCATGCCTGCCGATGTCCCGATAAGCCTGCCGTCTATGAATCTCGCTGTACCATTTACGGATATGTAGTCTATGCCGTCGTATACGTACTTGCCGTCCGGGAGCCCTGTGGATCTTACTCCGTCGGTTATTAGGATAATCCTGTCGTCTCCCAGAATATTAACTGTAAACCTAATCATAGAGGGGTGTATATGGGCACCGTCAGATATTATTTGCACAGTCACGTCTTTAGATTCGAATATTGCTAGAGGGGGGCCGGGAGCCCTGTGGTGGATAGAGGGCATTGCGTTGAAAAGATGCGTAACGTGTTTGACACCCATTTTTATTGCTTGAAGAGTCTGCTCGTAATCAGCCGAGGAGTGGCCAAAGGAAACAACAACTCCTTTTTCCAGAAGGATTTTAATCACTTCCTCAGAGCCCTCGAGCTCAGGCGCTATTGTCATCATCCTAAGCCAATTCTTACATTTATCCATTATATTGGACAGGACGCTTAGAGAAGGGTTGCAGATTGAAGAATCGCGGATACCTCCTTTCCTATGTTTTGAAATAAATGGGCCCTCAAGATGAAACCCTAGAAAACGGGCTCCATCTAAGCCTTTTGAAACCCTTTTCAGAACAGCCTCCAAATGCTTGTTTTCCTGCCCAATCTTGTAGAAAGTTGTTGCAAGGAAGCCTGTTACTCCATGCTCAGCGCATGCTTTAGATATTGTGTTAATTGCTTCCTCATCTTCGTCAAGAACATCAGCGCCGCCTCCACCGTGTATGTGAATATCTATGAACCCTGGGAAGACCATGTCCCCATCCACGTTAACCTTTTCAACTCCATTGGCTGTTAACGATTCACCTATTTTCTTGATCTTACTGTTTTGTATTAAAATGTCTGCAAGGGTCTCCCCCCAGGGATTAACTATTCTAGCGTTTTTTATTAGCATGATAATCGCCGCTTTAAAAAACTCATTATTAAATTTTCCGTTAAGAATTCTAAATTTCCACATCCTCGGGAGAAATCAGCTCTACAAGTTACAATAGTTTCTTAGCTCTTTCGGCTAGCTTTGCACGTTTCCACCCTATGTCCTTCGGCAGGGTTAATGAAGCGGCTGTTAGAAAGAAGGCGCATATGGACCAAGTCACTGTTATTATTGTCACCATACCCCATTCTAATCCCACAGTATCCGCCAAGTAACCTGTTATTAAAGGTGCAAACCCTGATCCAACGTTTTCAACAAAAACCTGTATTGAGTGAGTAGTGCTTCTAACCTCTGGCAGGGAAATGTCTTGCAAAGATGCTACTACAGCAGGCCCAGCCATAGGAATAAAGAAGCCTGTTAACGCTGCAAGTAGGATAAATGCTTCCAGCCCGCTCTTAATCAAAATCGTCATGTCGAAAAAGACTAATCCTAAAGCTACCGATAGTCCTGCAAAGATAGCCCTTCCCCTCAACGTCCTCCTAAAAGCCCAGTCACTTATCAACCCCGCAACCAAATTACCAGCCACCATCGTTAAAAGCGCGACTAGCATAACGAGAATCTGGGACCCTTCGTCAAAACTCCTAACATCAGTCATATAAGTGAAGAACCAGTAGGTTATTATCTGCCACGGGAAGACTCCGAAGAACCCTTGAACGAAGAGGAAAGCCATCGACTTCCTCTTAAGCACTTCAACCAACGATTCTCCTTTAAACGTGTCCTTCAATTTTTCTTTCACAGCAGTCAGCTCGGGCTCCGTAGATCCTCTAGGCTTATCCTTCAACGTTGTAATTATTAAAAGAGCCAGCAGTAAGCCAGGTACTCCGGTTATCAGGAATGCACTACGCCAACCTAGAGACCCGCCTATGATCGCTCCGATGAGAGTTCCTATAAGAGCCCCGAGTGCTCCAGAAGTATTTAAGACTCCGAGCGCAGTAGACCTTTTCTCCGGAGGAAAATTATCACCGATGAACGAGAGGATTCCGCTTGTTGCCTCATTATCGATTCCTGTCAACGCTCTGGTGAAAGCCAGCTCCAAATAGTTTGTTGAAAAAGTGGAGAGAACCGTTGTACCACCCCAGATAGCGCTTGCAAGCGCCGCTAAGGGGGGCCGAGCATACTTGTCGAAAAAATAACCCCACAGGGGCATGAAGAGTACGGCAACTATTGAGGCACCCGTCTGTATAGCGCCAAGCTGAGTATACGTAAGTAGGAACTCATCCCTTATCGAAGTTAAAAGTGGCGAGATCAGGAATTTGTCAGCATTATGGAGCACCATGAAGATGAAGAATACGAAGACAGCGTACCAAGCTCCGCGCGGTGTCTTGTAAGCCTTATCCCTAGCCATATTAAACCCTCCTCTCTTTTAAGTCTCTCCAGCCGATTAGTGTAAAACCCAGTTCCTCGACGATTTTGAACGCTTCTTTCGACGCGACTAATTGGTCATCCATCAGAGTCGGCTCTTCGCTCCTAAGGCTCAGAGGCCCCCACCTGTATAGCTTCCACTCGCTCGTCAGCGTTGAGTGTACACCGCAGTCGTAGTGAGGATTGTTTTTGAAAAACTCAACTGCTTCAAGAACCCATGGGCAAGGCATCATCATACTGCAGCTGGAAACAATGCCCTCTTTAAAACCTAGGAAAGTAGCCATATTCTCAGGATGACGCATGCCAACGTCATCTGCATGAATAATTAGTAATTTATCTTTTGGATCAAAATTACTCGTCAGTATCATGTTTCAAAAACTTTTAATAAATACTTAAACTTTTCTAATCGAGAAAAAGAGATACGCTAGCATCTTAACTATCTTCTTGCTTCTCTAACCATGTGTCTTATTTCAGGAAGAACCAGTTTTCTAATTGCCAGTTCCACAGCGTTTTGAGAACCGGGTAAGCAGAGTATTATCTTGTCTGAGGCAACTCCTCCGAATGCTCTTGAAAGCATTGCGCTCACACCTATCTCGTTATAGCTTATAGCTCTGAAGAGCTCTCCGAAACCATTAATCTTCTTCTCAACCATTTTTGAAATGGTTTCAACAGTTAGATCCCTCCTGCTCAAGCCTGTGCCTCCTATGGTGATGATAACGTCAACCCTCTTGTCTTTAATGAGCTCTCCTATTTTCCTTCTTATTTTTCCAGCATCGTTAGGTATGAGTACTCTCTCAATCACGTCATACCCGTTTGAAACAAGGATTCTGAAAGCAGTATTTCCAGACTCGTCCGTATCGAGCGTTCTTGAATCGCTAATAGTTACTATTGCGAAAGACAGGTTTTTAGGAGCCTCCTCTCTATGTTTTACATAGCTCATTACTCTTTCACCTTTCTTTCAACGATTATGCTCTCAATAGCTGTATGAAGGTACTGCCCGCTTTCATCTTTCTCAACCTCCTTAACCATATCCCATATTGTCAGCAAGGCCATGGCTACTCCAGTTAAAGCCTCCATTTCAACACCGGTTTTAGACTCTGAAGAGACTTCGCATACCGCGGAAATCCTGTCCTCCTCCATCTGGAAAGCTACAGCTACGTGCGTAATAGGAATCGGGTGGCAACCAGGTATTAGCTCTGACGTCTTCTTAACTGCAAGGATTGCCGAAACCTTAGCAACCGTTAAAACATCGCCTTTGGCGATTCTGCCAGCTCTTATCGCTTCTATTGTTTCACGTCTAAGCCTTATCCACCCTTTCGCAACAGCCTTCCTACGAGAAGGCTTCTTAAAGCCTATATCTACCATTCCAAACCCTTTTCCACTATTGTTCAAGGCTTAAAACTCTCCTTAACCCATCTTCCACCTTTCGGAGTAATTTCCTTCTTCCATATGGGGGCTTGGGCCTTAACCTCGTCAATTACCCAGCTGCAGGCTTCAAAAGCCTCTTTACGACTCTTTGCAGAAACCGCTACTAGAACAATGTTTTCAAGTGGTTTTAGTCTTCCAACCCTATGGATTATGGCAACGTCGCTTATTTCGAACTTCTCTAAAGCCCTCTCCCTTATTTCTCTAAGCTTTTCCTCCGCAACTTCTCTATATGCTTCAACAATAAGCTCGTTGACGGAATCACCTTCTCTAAATGCTTTAACAATACCTAGGAAAAAAACTATGGCACCGGTTTCCTCATTTCTGAGCTTCAGAGAAACTTCGTCTATCGAAAAATCTTCTTCAACTATTTTTATCAATTCAACCGCCTCCAGCCGGGGGGAATAATGAGACAGCATCCCCTTCTTTTAAGGTTGTGTATGGGTTTGTAAGCCTACCGTTGACCGCTACGAGAAAACTCTCTGACCTCAGGCAATCATGCTTCTCCATAAGCTTCTCGACAACCTTATTAAGAGTTGACCCGTCTTCGACTTCAAGCAATTCTTTCGCCCCGATCTTCTCTCTAAGCCAAGCATAATATTTTATCTCAATCCTCATAACTTATACTTAATGGGAAGATGGAGATGGTTAAAAGCTTTCTGAAAACTATCCTGAGTAATAATTGATAGTTATTCTTCTTCTTAATTCGGTTTTAGACAAGGGTTTCTCAAGCTCTATCAAAACCCTTTTCTCTATTCCCGGTGGAAGGTCGAAGAAATTATCGTCAAATTTTGCCTTCACACCCCTAACGCTTACTCCACATGCTTTCACAACGTTTTTTGAAACCATTTTCAAAACATACTTCTTTTCACCAACCCTTTCTAAAGATAGCTTGATACTGGGCTTTGGAAGCTGCAGGTATTTCAGCCTCTCGAGGAAAACAACATCATACTTAGACTCGCCGCCATCGGTCTCTAAAACGCCTACTATAAAACTGTCGAATCTGTCTTTTACGTTCAACTCGCTTAGAGTTGTCTCCACGCATTTTTTCGACGAGTTAGCTTCTACAATGATTTTCCCCTCTTTTTCACAGAGCTTCTCGCTTTTTAAATTAAACGATACGATTCTGATTCTCCCCCTAACCGGCTTAAACAGGTCGTTGCATACCCAGGCTTCAACAGAGCTTTGATCAACGACTAAGCTGAAGTTTACAGGCTCGAATGCCCTTTTAACATAGTAGTAAGAAGCCTTAGGCTCTCCATAATAGTCGATGAGGCTCCAGCTTAAGACAGGCCAGCAATCATTAAGTTGCCAAACCAATGCTCCACCCGTCTTAAACTTTCTCCTTCTCCAATGCTCTATGCCGGTCTTCAACGCCTCCCCTTGGTTGATTTGTGTCAAATAGATGAATTCTCCCAGGTTAGAAGGGAGCTTGAAGTGTGAGGAAAGGAAGAACCATAGCCTCTCCGGCCCGAGCGTCTGCTTGTTGTGAAACTCGATGACCTTACTCTGAAAATGCCTGTCTTCCGGAAGAGTAAATCTTTTTATAGTCTCCATCGATGGCATAGACTGGAAGCCGAATTCGCTTATGAACCTGCCATTGTCTTTAAGATACTCTGAATAATCCCTGAACATCGACCATACTTCCCAATTATGTCTATCACCCTCACTCTGCGAATTCGGATCGTCGCCACCATAGGGACTACCAGGCCAGTAAAATGTTGCAGGATCCAGTTTGGCGCAGATTTCAGGAAGTATTTTATGGTAAATCGTCTCACCGTAAAACCTGTTCCTCATCCTAGACCAAACCCATTTAAAGAAAACATGGTTCTCATTATTTCCACACCATATTGCTAAGCATGCGTGGTTTCTTAACCTCTTCACGACTTTCTCAGCCTCCTTTCTAACTAATTCGAAGAACCATTCCTCCTCAGGATACTCTGCGCATGCAAACATGAAGTCTTGCCACACCATTATCCCCTTCTCGTCGCAAAGCTCGTAGAAAGCCTCGTCTTCATAAACACCCCCGCCCCACACCCTTATCATATTCATGTTAGCCTGCTTCGCCATATTCAGGAGATACTCGTAAACCTCTCTAGTGACTCTTGGGAGAAACGAGTCTGCAGGAACCCAGTTAACACCCTTGCAGAACACCGGGACGTTGTTAACCTTGAAGAAGAAGGTCTTGCCCTCCTCATCCTTCTCCTGAACAACCTCTATCCTCCTTATACCAACCTTCTTCCTGATGCTGTTGAGAATCCCATTGGGACCCTCGATGGTTATTTCCAAGTCGTAGAGGTTCTGATCGCCGTATCCATTGGGCCACCATAGCTTTGGCTTTTTAATAATGAAGTCGAAAACAAAGTTATTGGAACCAGGGGAAACGTCTTTAGACTCCTCCTTCACCTGATTATCGCCAAAACCGCTTATACGTGTTCTAACCTTAACATGTTCTTTTTTAAATATCTCGACAGAGATTTTTACATTCAACTTTGCAGTCTCCAAGTCTTCGCTTAAGCCACTTGAAAAATAGAAGCTCTCGATCTTACAGACATCGTAGGCTTGAAGCACTACGCTTCTCCAGATCCCAGATGTTGCTAATCTGGGACCCCAATCCCAGCCGAAAGAATATTGCGCCTTCCTCCCGTAGACTACTGGAGGGTAGAAAGCACTGTATAGTTTAAGACTATCCTTACTGTACATCTCCTCAAGAACCCTCTTAGGAGAATCTATTCTAACCACTAGAGTATTCCTACCTTCCCTAAGAATGTCCTTAACGCTGAACACATGTTCGTGAAACATGTTGCTTGTCCTAGCTACTTCTTTGCCGTTTAGCCAGATTGTTGCGAAAGTATCTATGCCGTAGAATTTAAGTTCTATACGATCGTGTTTCAGAAAATCTCTTTCAAGATTAAACTCCTTCACGTACCACCAATCCTTATCTTCCACCCAAGCCACTTCCAATTCGTTCATCCTGAAAAAGGGATCAGGAATTATCCCGTTCCTCTGAAGGTCTAGGTGGACGACTCCAGGGACTATTGCTTTCAACCATCTACCCGAATCGATAGTTGGCGGTTCCTTCTCTTCTTTTCCACATTCTCTAAAAAACCATTCTCCATCTAGACTTACTGAAATCATGCTCCTCTTGGAAGAGAATTGGAAATATAAAACTTTTAGTTTGATTTAATCAACTTCTTCGAAACTTCCTTCACGTCTAGTCGAACAAACAAAAGGAAAAAACATATATACTTGTGAACATTTATGTGGGAAGCTGACGGGAAGAAAAACGGAATTGTTGAAGAAAAACGCTGCAAACAATCATGACGGTGGTAAAAAGATAGTCTTAACGGCTTCTGCGATAGAGATGAGTGATTTTAATCTAAATCCATTCATAGCTTTCTCAGGAGGCTTCCCCATGTTTCTTCCAAAGGATTTTCTTCGGAGAAGGCTTTATCCTCCAACGCCGTTCAACGAAGATGGTACGGCAAAGTTCGCTCCTTACGGTCTTAGGAAGATAGAGTCCATACTTATAGATTATTTTGGAGAAGAAAATGTTGCAACAGCGTATCCCTCTATGCTTGAAAAATTCGTGGGAAAGGATACGAGGGTAGTTGGAATATCTACGATGGACCCGCTTGGCGTGGGGTTTGTAAGCAGAACGTATACGAGTTTCATCGGGATAAGCGGGAAGCCGATGACTGCGGTGGAATTTGAAGACCTGCTTTCAAACCCTTCTCTGAAAAAGTATAGGCCAAAGATAATAGTTGGAGGAAGCGGTGCGTGGCAGATAGTCAAGGCGGGAGTCCAAGATCAGTTTGGTATAGACACTGTGGTAATGGGTGAAGCTGAGGAAGATGTTTTAGAAGTCTTCCGGAAGGCTGTGAACAGGGAAGGGCTTCCTAAGCAGGTCGTATGCCGGAAACCTAAACCCGAGAACATACCTTGTATCAAGAAGCCCTCGCTCTTCGGCGTTGTGGAAGTAACCAGGGGCTGCGGAAGAGGATGCCAGTTCTGCTCACCAACCCTTAGACAAAGATACTCGTTCCCCCTTAACCATATTTTGAGAGAAGTTGAGTTGAATGCTAAAAACGGCACTAGGATGATAACACTGCAGACAGACGATATTTTTCTATACAAGACTAACCCTGACTTTACTCCGAATAGAGAAGCAATAGTTGAGCTTGTTAAATCTATCGCCAGAGTCGAGGGGGTACAGTACATTCAGATAGCTCATGCGGCTCTCGCCCCCGTTGTTTACGATCCTAGAATAGTTGAAGAAATAGCTCCGACGCTTGTTGAGAAGTCAAGATGGGTGTATGTAAATAATGAGAAGTATGCCACGTTTGAAATAGGTATTGAAACAGGAAGCGTGAAACTTATAGGCAGATACATGAGGGGTAAGATGCTTCCCTACCCTCCGGAGCAGTGGCCCGACATTGTTGTTCAAGCACTTGGAATATTAAACGATAACCAGATATACCCCTTAGCCACTTTAATAACAGGATTACCTGGTGAGACACAGGAAGACGTTATCGCCACGCTCGAGCTTCTAGACAGATTGAAGGATTCGAGAATATTCTACGTGCCGCTACTCTTCACTTCCGAAATGGATTGTATACTTAACAGGGAGAGGCATGCCGACCTCACTAGCCTTACGGAGCTTCACTGGGAAGTCTTCTCAACGTGTTGGAACCATAATGTAAAGACATGGACTAACGGGGATTTTCAGCGTCTCGTCCGCATAGGCAGCTTAATAGCCTACGCCGCCTACTACAGGTGGCTACATGGTCCTAAAGCACTCTACCCTATTCTGAAGGTTTCAGGTTGGAGCGAAAGGCTCTGGAACAATACAAAGTAAGGTTATTCGCTTATTTCCCTAAGCTTCTCGTCAACCATCTTAGCTATTTCGACGAGACTTATCAATACACAGGGAACACCCTTAAGCCTTGCAAGGTCTGCCGTCAACTGGTCTTGCGTAACAATTACAAGACCGTTTCTTAAAGCGTGTTCAACAATATTAATGTCCTCCGCTCCCTTTAGACCCGCATCCTCCACAGATTGAGCACTCCATCCCAATGCTTTCAAGAAAGGTTTGAGGCCAGAATACATCTCGTCCAAGAGGACCCCTGAGTACTTCATCCCGTCTAACACATGCTGCTTTATTGTTTTAAAGCTTTCAAAAACCATAAAAACGGTTTCGCGCAACATATAGTAGTGATGTGGCTTCTAAGAAGAGATGCTTTAACCGTCTGGGACAATAAGGATGTTGAGAAAAGACTCTCTTGGTACAGGGCCGTTATGATAAATCTTAAGCCTGCAAAGTTTCTAATAGCAAGGAGCATCCGTGCGAACATATCCAGCTCTGAACTTAGAGAAATGAGTGAGGAAGAGCTTTGGAAGCTTCACGATAGGCTTGGCTCAGAATTCAAAGAAGTTTATGAATCTGTTAAAGGCGATAAGCCTGTTAAGCTTATTGACGCTGAACCAAGCTTCCTCGATGTTAAAATAGCCTTGTCTGAAAAAATGATAGAGCATTGTGAATTCTGCGAAAGGAGGTGCGGAGCTAATCGTAAGAAAGGGGAGCTCGGATTCTGCCGAATAGGCTACAAGAGCAGGGTCTCTTCCTGGTTCCACCACTTCGGAGAAGAGGCGCCCCTAATAGGGGAAGGGGGCTCGGGAACAATATTCTTCGCAGGGTGCAATTTTGGCCCATGTGTTTTCTGTCAGAATTGGGACATTTCATCGGACCCGGAGAATGGCGCAGAGGTCGATCCCCAGACTTTAGCTCTGATAAGTAAGAGGCTGAGGACCGAGGGCGCAGCCAACATAAACTATGTTGGCGGAGACCCTACTCCAAACCTCCACACGATACTGGCGTCTCTAAAGCATTTGAACGTTAACGTTCCACAACTCTGGAATAGTAATATGTACTGTAGTATGGAAACCATGAGGCTGCTGGCAGAGGTCATAGATATTTGGTTACCTGACTTCAAGTATGGTAACGACGAATGTGCTAAAAGGCTTTCTAAAGTCGGCAATTACTTTGAAATCGTTTCGAGAAACCATAAGATAGCTTACGAGAACGGGGATATGATAATCAGGCATCTCGTCCTACCCAACCATGTTGAATGCTGCACAAAGCCCGTTTTAAAATGGATATCGGAGAATACTCCGATGACCCTAGTGAACATAATGGAGCAGTATCATCCGGACTACTTAGTCGCGAAGAACCCTGAGAAATACCCGGATATAGCTAGGAGGCCGTCTTCACAAGAGATGAGGGAAGCCTACAACTATGCTAGAGAGCTTGGAATACTTTTTGAACCTGTTTCTTAAAGCTCTAATATTGTTCAAGCATTCTTCTCAAGCCGTGTTCTAAGCCTATTCTCGGCTTAAACCCTAGTAGGCTTCTTGCCTTAGAAATATCGGCGTAGCTATGCTTTATGTCACCGGGCCTCTCGCCGACGTGAATCGGTTCTCCATCGACCCCGCAAAGCTTCATAGTGATGAGAGCCATGTCTCTTATTTTAACGGGATTGCCGGAGCCTATGTTGAGAACCTCGTCCACGCATCTTTTTTCCAAAACCAGTTTAACAGCCTCAGCAACATCGTCGACATGAATGAAGTCCCTAGTCTGCTCACCGTCTCCATAAACGATCGGTGGAAGACCTTTCCTGACCCTCTCCAGAAAACGAGTTATAACTCCTGCGTAGGTAGCATTCTGACCGGGCCCGTAGACGTTGAAAAGCCTTAAGACAACTTGTTTAAGGCCGTATGTTGAAAATAATTTTACGACCTCCTCACCCATCAGCTTGCTTAAACCGTATGGAGAAATAGGTTTGGTAGGATGATTCTCGCTTATGGGGAGCTCCACTGGATTACCGTAGACCGCGGCTGAGCTTAGGTAAACAAACAGTTTAACACCGGCTTCTGAAGAAGCCTTAGCTACGGAGGCTGTCCCCAAGACGTTGTTTTCAAAATACATTAGGGGTTTCTCCACCGACTCAGCTACATCCACATAAGCTGCCGCATGGATTACAACATCTGTTTCTTTAAGAAGAACGCTTATTCTCTCCATATTCATTATTGATGTTCTTACTACAGGTATGTTTTCTTCCTGAAGCCTCTTCGCAGCGAAACCAGTAGACCTTTCGAACGAATCGGCAACAATAACATTAAAACCATTGCTCCTTAAGTAAATGGCTAGATTATGGCCTATGAACCCGGCTCCGCCAGTAACCAGTATTTTCATCTGTCTTAACCCTTTTCTGCAGCTTAAAACTTTTAAGTTAGAAACATCTGAGAGTAAAGGGGCCTGCTTTCAAATCTTTTGAGGAATCTTCCAATACGGTTCTTTCAACGAGATCGCTTCCATAAACTTCTCTCTTAAAGCTTCCAAACCGGTTTCAGAACGAACTGATTCAAAAATGTTGACGAGATTATCATTCCGCAATAGGCATGGCTTCAATCTTCCGTCGCAAGTCACTCTTAGCTTGGAACATCTTGAGCAGAAATCAGGATTATTTACTGGAGACACTATTTCAACAACCGCTTTACCACCATTCCTCGGGATCGTGTAAACAGCGCGCTGACCAGTCGGGTTCAACGTCCTCATTACGGATTTCAAAGCTATAGATTCTTCGATTTGCCTTAGGCTAACATGGAATTTTTCGAAGACTTGCTCACCCTCTGGAATTGGTTGAAGCTCTATTAGCTGGAGAGTAGCGCCGATATTGCAAGCGTAATCCATCATTTTTTCCACCTCATTCTCGTTGATGCCTTTTAGAATAACCATGTTGATCTTAACAGGGTTCAGCTCCACCTCTCTTGCAGCCTCTATACCTTTTAAGACCCTACTAATGTCTCCACCACCAGTTATACTCTCGTACTTCGACGAATCGAGGCTTGGAAGGCCCACATTAACCCTCGACAAGCCTGCTCTCTTAAGGTCTAATGCATAATCCTCCAGCAGGACGCCGTTTGTAACTAAAGAAACCTCATCAACCAAAGGGGAGATCCCACTAATTATTTCGACAATATCGCTTCTCACCAGCGGCTCTCCCCCAGTTATCTTAACATTCTTAATCCCCAAGCTACTGGCAGCTTCAACGATTTTCACAATATCCTTGGCTTCTAAGAGACAGTTACTTGAAGGATCCCACTCCCTGTGGCAGAAGAAGCATTTAAGATTACACTTTTCTGTGACACATATCCTTAGGTTCCTGACCAGTCTACTCAGCATTCTCAGAGGAGAAGGCAACTCTACCCCTTATATCTTTTCAAGGATTTTAAATCATGTCTTTAACTGTCAGGTAGAGGAGTGGTGCGGAGGCAAGGGTCAGGATGCTTGAAGTATAGAAAATTGACGCTGGCCCGAATAACTCCCAGAAGAAGCCGCCTACAGCTCCGCCAAGCATCCCACTCAATCCATTGCTGAGCTCTATAAAGCCCATTGCCTCCCCGAGGTTTTCACCGCGACAAATCTCTGCAGTCAATGTCCTCCTCGCAGGAAGATCCATCGCCCCCACGAACCCGAAGATAAAAACACAGAGAAGCATTGTCCAAAGATTGTTAGATAATGCGAGCATAGCCCAAGCTGGTGATGAGACTAAAAGGTGCGCGAGCAGTATTCTCCAGCTGCCCTTCTTCGCAGTGGCGAATGCCCACGGCAAGAAGCCCACTGCAGATCCAATGTTCCACATTGCAACAACCATTCCAACCTCACCCATATCTAGACCAACAACCTTTTGCGCAAAAAGGCTTATGTAGGGATTAATCATGAAGAAACCAAGCTCGTGGAAGAATAAGGAGAAGCCATAGAAGCACAGGCGCTGGTTTTGCCTTAGCATACGGATCATTGCTTTAACGTCGAATGAACGCAAAAGAATCCGTAGCTCATTACCACCCGGTGTCTTCTTACCCTCTTTGATGAAAAAGAGATAAATGGGTATTGAGGCGAGGAAAAATACGGATGAAGCGAGAAAGGGAAGCTCAGCCATAATGTTTTTCGAAAGCCATCCGGATACGAAAGACCCGACAGACGCCCCTACTAATGTTGCAAGATAGAAGATTGCGAAGAAAACCGGGGCTCCTTGGGACTCAACGCTTTCAAATATTAGTGCACTAGTGTTCGGAGTGAAGAACGCTGTTGAAAAACCAATTAGAACATATAAGGAGAAGACTGTTAAAGGATTTACTGCCCAGTAAACGAGCATGCAGGCAACCATACTTAAGAAGCTGGAGAGCATTAAGGGGAATCTTCTCCCAGTGGCGTCAGACAACCTGCCGCAAGGCATTGATGCAAAACCGATTATACCCCAACTTGCCGAGTTAAACAGCCCTATTTGACTAGGAGAGAAACCCCTGTTATTGAAAAACGGGGAGGCTATCGACGCCTGCATAGAATATGCTGCCTGATATATGGTTCCACCTGTAACAACCCCTTTGAACTCTGCACTCCTCTTAAGCATTGTTGGAGAAACTTTAACCCTCATCTTAAGTCTTTAAAACTATTTAACCCGTGACGCGAAAAAATATTCGTAAGATGAGTAGCCCGGGGATAATTTTCAGGAAGTATAGGCCGGGGGACGAGGAAGATATTGCTTCACTCCTATGTTCTAGTTTCGAATCCTTCCGCGAATACGGTATTAATAAAGAGGTTTGGTTGAGATATGGCGAGATAGATAGCGGCTTTAAACCTGAAAACGCTATAGTGGCAGAATACGAGGGGAAAATAGTTGGCTATGTTCAGATAATCAATAGAAGAGTTAAGATTGGAGATAATTGCTACGTGAGCATGGGGGGCATAGCTAATGTTTCGACTATGCCTGAGATGAGGAGAAGAGGAATAGGAACAACACTCTTGATGAATGCGATAGAACAGTGTTTAAACGAAGGAATACCTTTGAGCGGTCTTTACACAAGCTACGGGAGCGCTGCTCACAGAATGTATAAGCGAGCAGGCTATGAAGACACCTTTCTATGCAAGGCTCTCGTCGGAACCGTTGACGAGATGAAACGTGTCAAAGATAATTGTGGCGAAACGAGGGGCGTGGTAATCAGGCATTATGAATATGGGGATGAGGAAAAGATGCTTAAAACCTATTTGGAATGGGGCAGGTCTTACACTGGGCTTGTTGAGAGAAGCATCGAGTATTGGAGGAGAAAGCTTGTTGAAAGAAGTGCCATTCATACTTTTTTCTACGGAGACTTCGACCTTGAAGAAGTTTTCATCGCAGTTGAAAACGGAGAAGTAACTGGATATGCTTACACCACGCTCTGTAAGAAGAAAAAAGTCCCCTTCAGACCTCCTGAAGCAGCATTAATAAGGGAACTGGTTTTCAAACCAGGATGTTTAAAGTCCCTAATAAGCCTAGTGGATGCTGTAATGGATTTCTTCATATCTGAGGATGTTAAGTTGTGTGAAGTAGCTTCTCCGCTTGAAGATATCTATCTTACTGTTTTCAAGCCGTTTAGGCAAATGCCTCAGGGCATGTTCATGACACACATACCGTTGATCCATAAGCTTTTCGAAGAGCTGAAGAGCGAGTTCGAAAGCAGGCTGAGCCTCACTCCTCTCCCAGGAGGAAAAATCGTTGTAGAGTTTGAAACACCTTACGGAAGTGTCAGGCTTGGTATTCGTGGAGGAGAAGTGAATATTTCTATTGACGAAGAGCCTACTGTAAAAATATTTTTTGATTCAAACTCTTTCACAAGAATGGTCTTCGGGGTAGAGACGATAAACGACCTTGTTGCTGAAAACATGATTAGAATACACACTACTCAATACATCGGGAGAGTACTCTCTATGATTCAAGCACTTTTCCCCAGAAGAACATGGTTTATGAGTCCAGTGGACCATTGGTAAGGAAAAACAGAATGTTTTCAATAATAATTGGCAATGTGATGTTCCTGCCTATTTGATTTTCAAACCCGGGAAATGGTCTCTTATGAAGCTCTCTATCGACCTGTCATATGTTTTCTCAGCCTCTTTAGAGAAGAAGCAAGCCGGAAGCTCGTTGTGTGCCCTATGGTAGCTTATGCACTCGCAACATATTCCCTTTCTCGGACAATCAGGCCATGTGCACGGACAGTTCTTCAGGTTCCTCTCCTTCTTACACTCCATGAAGTTTATGCGAAAACCCTAGATATTTTAATTTTTTGCTTGGACTTGCGGTCTGACATATGCTTTAATAATCCTGTTAAGAAGAGTAGTCATGGTTAAGATAGCTGTAATCGGTGCAGGAAGCCTAGCGTGGTCTGCAACGCTTGTCCGAGACCTTTGTTTAACTCCAAGCCTAGGAGGCTCGACAATTACGTTCATGGATATAGATGAAGAAAGATTAAAACTTATTCACGCGTTTGCAGAAAGATACGCTTCTGAAACAGGCGCCAAACTCGTATTCGAAAAAACTCTAGACAGGAGGGTGGCGATAAGGGATTCAGACGTAGTTATAAACACGGCGATGGCTGGGGGACACTCCTATTATGAGAAGATGAGAAGCGTTTCAGAGAAGCATGGTTACTACAGGGGTATAAATAGCGTTGAGTGGAACATGGTTTCCGATTATCACACTATATGGGGCTATTACCAGTTTAAGCTGGCTCTAGACGTTGCGAGAGATATTGAGGATTTGAGTCCAAATGCTTGGCTTCTACAACTTGCGAATCCTGTTTTCGAACTAACCACGTTAATAAGCAGGGAGACGAGGGTGAGAGTAATAGGGCTTTGCCACGGGCACTTGGGGTATATGGAGATAGCGAGTATCCTTGGCCTTGATGTTCGAGATATTGATTTCGAAGCAATAGGCTTTAACCATGTCATCTGGTTAACTAGGTTTAAGCACAGGGGTGAGAATGCCTACCCTCTGATAGATGATTGGATTGAGAATAATGCTGAAGAGTACTGGAGGATTTGGCGCGAGGAGCAGGTTAACCCGTTTAACATACAAATGTCTCCCGCGGCTGTAGACATGTATAAGGTCTATGGGCTTTTCCCAATCGGTGACACCGTAAGAGGAGGAACATGGAAGTATCATTGGAACCTAGAGACGAAGAGAAAATGGTATGGCTCACTCGCCGGGCCAGATTCGGAGACAGGTTGGGAAGTCTATTTGAACATGTTAAAGTATAATTTCGACACCATAGCCTCAGCCATAGGGGGTGAGGCTCCATTAACAACAGTACTTCCTCCACAGTTAAGCTTAGAGTCGGTTGTCCCAATCATAAATTCCCTAGTAAATGATGAAGAAGGTGTTTACCAAGTTAATGTCCTAAACAACGGAGTGATAGAGGGTTTACCGGATGATGTTGCTGTTGAAATACCCGCGAAGATCGACGGTAAGGGGGTTCACGGGATGCAGGTTGAAAAACTACCGAAACGCGTGGTAAACTATGTTCTTTGCCCCCGGATGATGAGAATGGAGTGGGCTCTAGAAGCATTCTTAGAAGGCGGTAGAGATACTCTTTTCGAATGGTTGATAACAGACCCTAGGACAAATTCCACAGAGCAGGTTAACCAAGTCATAGATGATCTTCTTTTAATGCCGGAGAACTTAGAGATGGCGAAACATTTTAAATAAGTCTTATGCTAGAGCAAGCCCTTCCTTCTTAGCCTTCTTCTCAAGATAGAGTGTTGATGCTCTAGCCAGTAGGCCAATGCCGATTATGAAGACAAATAGCATTCCTAGCTCCACCTCCACCGGCCAAACAGTACTGGTTCCAAGTATGAAATGGCGTGAAAGATCTATTCCATGGGTTACGGGGATGAGAAACGCAAGTATCCTTATGGGGTCCGGCATAAACTGGAGAGGAACAAACATTCCTGTGGCTATTTGAAAGAGAAAGTTTAGGATGGACATTACCGCCGAGATGTCTTTAAAAATCAGTATTGCACTAGACATTATCACTCCAATCTGGCATAGGGCAAGGAAGGTTAGAGACAGTGTAGTGCAAGTCATTAAAAGTGCTAATGGAGACGGCAGGTCGCCAAGGAGAATAAACGCTGTCGCAAACATGGGAATTATGCCGAAAAGTGTTCCAACAACCGCTTGAGAAAAAGATGAGGAAAGCATGTAGAGATATCTTGAGACTGGCGACGCAAAGGTTAGAAGAGAAGGTTCTCCCTTGCAGTCAACCTGAAGAATACGGATCTCTCACTATCCTGACCAGCGTAACCAACTATTCTTCTAACCTTATCAGTCTGAGAAACTACATCGTAACCCATAACTCTTGCCTGACCATCATCAGGAAACAGAAGAGTGCTTAATATCTTGACTAGCGTAGTCTTACCTGCTCCATTCGACCCAAGAAGACAGACTATTTCGCCCTCTCCAACGTTAAAGCTAACACTTTGAAGCGCAACGGTTTGTTTACCTCCAGACTTGTAGGTCTTCCTGAGACCAACTGCCTTAACTAAAGTTTTTTTCGAACATATGTTCTAGAGCACCTATTTCTGTCACAGCCTCAACTCTAGTTTTCATGCTTTCATCACCACATTGAAGAACATATTTAAAAACAGTTTGCGAATCGTGATTTAAAAAAGCAAACTGTTTTGTCTTGTCTCAAGAGGTCTCTCTAGCGCGCGCTTTTAAGGATTATGCTACTTTTTAATCAATTTTTTAGCCATCTCTAAGCGCTCTTAATCCTTTACATGATGACCGTCTGTTATTCAAGTGAATTTTCCAATATTTTCAACTAGCTCTCTTCTTAGCGGTTTCTATGATTACATTCTCGTAACCGGTTAATTCCTCGTCTACAGTGTATTCTTATGGCACAACACCGACGACTTCTCTAACCTCATTGGTCTGCTTCACTACATTTATCCTAAGACGGATTCTGTACCCTCTGCTGATTCTAAACATTTTTCAATACGTTTATCTTGAAGCCAGACATGTGTTTCTTGATTACGATATTTTTTCCTTTGCAAACAGAAATGCAATTGTGTTCAACAAGAAATCAACAGAACAAGCAAACCAAGCCATAGATGCTCTTCTATCCATGCTGGAGAAATTGGAAACGAAGAAACATTTCAGATATTTCAAACAAACATTTTAAGTTTCTGATGATTTACCAAAGCCTTCATTTGTCTCTTGTCTTAGCAACAAGACATGCAGTTATGAAAGTCTAGTTTCTCATACACACTCGCTTTTTACGTATTGCGAGAAAAAGCTGACTTATAAGACCTATTAAGAGAATAGGCAAGACAAAGAAGTGTAATACTATTCCTAAGAATATCGGTATGCTCAACACCCAGTAAAATAGAAAGGAATTGGAGCCAATTATTAACCTTATCATTAAAAAAACGATAATTGAGAATATTATGCTTAGAAACTGGGCCTTAGCGTTAAACCAAGAATCCTTATCGTCTAAAACAGCGCATTCTGGCTGTATTCTTTTCAACACTGGGATCCTACTTTTAAAAGGAGGCATGGAAAGCACGTACACGAGAAGCGGAGCTAAGGCGATGCCGAAGAACAGCCCAGTAATTAATCGAGCATCATTTGTACTGCTCCAAAACCCAAATGCCTGCCCAATCAAGTCAACCCAAAGGGGCAAGGTAAGAATTAACGATATGAAAAGGAGGGCCCCTTGCATTCTTCCTGCTTAAAAAAGGTAGTAAAGCATAGCCCAAGATAAGCCCCAAGTAGGCTCCAGTACATCTCGCGCAAACCGGCAAGTAGTGGCCTCCGACCCATAATGTCCTGTCAGGCTGCTGGTGGCAGACAAGGCTTCCAATAAAGTTAAAAAGCCAGATTACCTCCTCACATATCGACATCTGTATAAAATTATGATAAAAAAGACTTTTAAAATTGTTTCTAAGCAGGTGGTGGGGGAGTGGGTGGCTTTTCTTTCCGCACAACCAAGTAGATTATTAGTCCGATGATTCCTGCAATGAGTACAACAATGAGCCACATAACTCCGTTCATGCCCCGTGATTCAGCATCCCTATAGACCCAAATGCAAAGCAGTATTGCGATAACCCAATATATTATTGGGATTAGGCAGAATAAACCTACTAAGCCGCCAAGGATCCATTCTTCTTAAGCCAAGTACGTAGGAATTATTTTTACTTCGCTTTTAGGAATATGATCAGACTTAAAGTTTTCTCCTTAACTAATTGTGTTTATTCCATTCTTTAAAATTCTAACAACTCTCTATGCTTCTTCTATTAGAGCCAGTTCCCTATCTTTCTTAACAACCGTGAACACAGCCCATAAAATCATCGGCAAAGATAGTATTCCCGTGTATTTTGTAAGCCTTTCTATATTCACTGATTGTGACACTATTCTAAAACTGTAGGTTAACAGGTCTCCTTCAACAATCGAATAGCGCTGTCCGTAGAGCACGATGTTTACTGCTCTCGTCGTCAAGCCGCCTTCACCGTACGTTAAGAAGCCGTCTTCATCATAGCTGCCTCTGAAACCATATATTGTAGTTGTCACGCTAACGTAGTCGACGGTCGACCCTATTCTTATTTTCACCGGAAGCTTAGAGCTCCAGTTTTCTAGAAATATTTCTCTGTTAGAGTTATTCGTGTCGTAAAGCAATTTGGCTGCGTTCAACCTGTTCAGTAATATTCTTGTAGTATCGAGAGAAATAAGGGAAATTTGAGTTTCCAAATCAGGCAGTTGGAAACCAGCGTAACCCATATAGGAAATCCCTCCGCAATCGTATTGGATAATCGTCGACTTAATGCCTTTGTAGGAAAGCGATTCTAGCAGAGCATAAGTAACACCGCCCGCTAGTGAAGCAAAGAGAATGGTCAAAACTATTTTAGAGAAAAAACCTAGACCCATAGTCTTTAAATGCGCAGGTGTTAAATAGGGAAGGATGTTGAAAAGCCTTAGAATCCTGAACTGAATAACCCTCTCCCTATCAACCACTATGGGGAGAAACGCGATTCCAGCTACAAACCCTCCTGCGTGAGCAAACACCGCAGTGCTTCCTGCAGCCCTAGTGAAGCCGTAAAACACTTGAGTCGCAAACCAGAATATAAGATAGTAAGAAGCTTTTACTCGAAAGAATATGGGGAATGGAAAGCCGAATCCAGCTAAGAGATACGTGCCAGGGTAAAGTATTAGGTATGCTCCTAAAACTCCGCTAATAGCCCCGGAAGCCCCTATTGCAGGAATCACATATGCTGAAGGCCCCCCTATGAAGCTAAATGCCGTATGGAATAACGATGCCACGATGCCTGAAGCAAAGTATAGTATTAGAAACCTCGATTTGCCCAAAACGCTTTCAACAGCCCTGCCGAAAAGATATAGGAAGTACATGTTGAAGAATATGTGGAACAGGTCCGCGTGTAGAAACATTGATGTGAATATCCTGTACCATTGCGAAGGATTTTCAATCAGCGAAGGAACAAAACCACCTAAGCTCACCCAATAGTCGCCGATCTCGGTAAAAAGATTCTCATAAGAGGTGACAACATATGCTAAGACATTAACAATTATTATAACTAACGTAACTACAGGCTTCTTCAAAAGGCTTGGCCCACCTACAGGAATACCCAAGCTCCTCAACTCATTAACCAAGTTTTCTTACCTTCCACCATATTCCAATGGGGAGTTATATGCTTTCCCCTTTCTACCCATTTTCATAAAAAGCCTGATTCTGATTAAGAGAAACTGCTGTAAAATTATCTCGCTAAGTATCTCCATGAAAGTATGATACCTATGGAGGAAAACGCTGTTGCAAAGCCGCCTAGATACAGGAAGTCTGCCACAAGCCGTGAAACATCTAGAGACAGAATTGTCAACTGTCTTAAAGCATCTGTTAAATAACTTAACGGATTTACGTAGGCAACTGACTGCAACCAGTCGGGCATTAGGGAAATGGGGAAGAAAGTATTGCTTGCAAACATTAGCGGCATAGTGATTAAGCTTATAATCTGCATAGGTCTCTCAAGCCTAGTTGCCCTCAATGAGAATGCAATAAATATTGATGAAAGGCCAACGCTGAGCAAGAATATTGCAGTATACATTCCGAGCATGTTGATTATGCTGAAGGTTGGGCTCAATTTCAGCCCGAAAAAAATCGCTAGGAGCAGGATTATTGTTGCTTGAAGCATTGCTCTTAAAGCAGCGTTAAGAACCTTTGAAAAAATTATTGCTCCACGCGGAACTGGAGTGCTCAAGACCTTGTCTAAGAAGCCTAAGCGCCTATCCCATACTATAGACATTCCGCTGAACATTGTAGTGGTCATTACGATCATAGATATCATTCCAATAGACATGTAGCTAAAATAGTCTGAGACGCCGAAAATGTTTTTCATAACGTTTTCTCCAATACTGGAGAACATTTGTTGAAGAGACTGGGAAAGCCATGCTCCACTAATGTAAATGTATCCACTAACCTTGGGTGTCACATAGTCTCCGGATATCGGAATCCTATCCGGAATCGGTATGTTCCCTAGGTTTCCAGGCGAGAACATTGCTCCCAAGTTCATGGATTTCCCTAAAAGCCCCATCCAGATCAATGGTTGAATTACGAACATTAAGAGCATCACCGGATCGTTCAGCCATTTCTTAAGCTCTCTAACCGTCAGAGCCCATAGACCACGTGAAATACTTGGATGGTAATCGTTAGGACTACTCATCTTGCTCTCGCCCTCCTTAGGGTTATCCTCTGCATCCGGAACTCCTCCTTAGACCCTTCAGTATCACGCATGACTCTACCCGTATACTCTAGGTAAACGTCGTTTAAAGTAGGTTCAGTAAGCGAAAGCCTAGTTACAGTATAGCCCCTGCTCCTCAATGCTTCGATTATCAGAGGGGTTGTAACCTCTCCAGATTCTGCTTTAATCCTGTAGGAGCCATTCTCCATTTTAACAACATCCTTAACGTTTTCAACACTACGTATTATTTCGCTTACATCACTGTTTTCTTTAATGCTTAAAGTTATAATATCGCCACCTAAGCTATGTTTCAATTCCTCGGGAGAGCCTGTTATCACGATCCTACCATGGTCTATTATAGCTATACGATCGCATAATGCGTCTGCTTCCTCTAAATAGTGCGTAGTCATGAAGATAGTCATCCCATACTCTTCTTTCAAACGCCTAATATAATTCCATGTCGCAGCTCTTGTTTGAACATCTAAGCCCAGAGTCGGCTCATCCAAGAAGAGAACCCTTGGTCTATTTACTAGGCCGCATGCGAGTTCAAGCCTACGCCTCATTCCTCCAGAGTATGTTTCAACCTTCTTATCCTTGAAGTCAACGAGCTCAACAAGCTCGAGAAGCTCTAAGGCCCTTTTTCTAGCCGTTTCACGAGGTACACCGTACAAGTCTGCACATAGCATTATGTTCTCGTAACCAGTCAAATCCTCGTCCGCAGTGTATTCTTGCGGTACGACACCTATTAGTTTCCTAACCTCATTAGCCTGCTTCACAATATCGTAGCCGAGTATTGATGCAGAGCCTTCCGTAGGCTTTAGAACTGTTATCAACATGTTTATTGTTGTTGTCTTACCTGCGCCATTAGGCCCTAGGAAACCGAATGTTTCCCCATCTTTAACACTGAAGCTAACGTGGTCGACTGCAACCAGCGTCTTGTTGAAGATTTTGGTTAAACCTTTAGTAACAATAACTTCTTCACCCATTCGAACCACCTCTAATCCTCTTATTCACTGCCTCTATTTTGTCTGCAGCCTCTTCAAGAATCCTGCCTACTTCTTCAACGATATCTTTAGAAGGTTTTCCTTTTGAAAGAATCATGAACTCTCTAAAGGCAGAAAAGAGTTTTCGAATAGGCATATGCAATTCTTCCATTATTCCCATTGGAGGGAGGCCTTTCATAAATGGAGGACGCGGTGGATGAATCATGAGTGGGAATAAAGCAGTTTTCTCAAACAGCTTCTCTCTAATCTCTCCCCTCTCCGTGAGAAGCTTTCTACCCTCATCAGTCAACTCGTAACGCTTCACACCGCTCTCATCCTTAGGGAGAGGCTTTATGAGGCCTTTCTCCTGTAACCATGTTAACAATGGGTATATTGAGCCTGGGCTTGGTCTCCAGGCTCCCTGAGTATCTTTCTCAATCTCCTCCATCAGTTCAGAACCTGACATGGGTTTTTTGCTTAGCATTTCCAAAACCAGGTATTTTAAGAGGCCTTTTGGTGCGCATGCAATGTGTCTTATCCAATGTCTAGACATGTCAAAGGCGATATCGACGTCGATATATAACTTTTCCCCTAAGCAACACTTATATACCATATTCCTTTAAGAATAATTCTCATGAGAATAATTCCCAGAAGAATAGAATTAGAAGCATGTGGAAAAGCAGGTCCCTGGAAAATGCTTTACGGAAGAAGAAAAACTGGGAAAACCTTTTTCGTAGAAAACTTTATGGAGTACGATAATTTCTTCTTCGTAAACAGAGACGCAACCATATTGGAGAAAAACTCTATGGAAAAATATAGTTGGCAAGAGTTTTTCAAAGTTTTTAAGGAGATTGTGGGGAATAAGAGAATAGTCATAGACGAGTTTCATCGCCTCCCAGGCGAGTTCTTAGATTACTTGCACTCCATTGGTATTAGGGGAGAACTGATTCTCATAACTTCAACCCTCTGGCTTGCTAAAAATATGCTAGCTAAAGGGTCTCCGCTCATAGGACTTGTTTCACCTATTAGAATCGGGTTGATCGATGAGGCGGATGTTTTGACAAGCCTTTCTAAGGAGCTTAAGGGTAGAGAATTAATTGAAGCAAGCGTTTATTTAAGAGAACCGTCCCTAATACCTAGCTTTAAACCACCTCTAAATGAGTTTCTCACTAATTTTCTCTATCAAAATAGGTTTTTCATTAAAGGCTTAGTAGGCGAGATCTTTACAGAAGAAGAAAGGGAACTTACTAAAGTCTATGAAGGGGTTCTTAAAGCCATTGCCGATGGAAAAAGCGTGAGTACGGAAATATCGTCTCTCCTCTTCTCAAGAGGGTTATTGCTGAAGGATAATCCGGGGGTTATGCAAAAATACTTGGACATACTTACTGAAATGGGAATAATAGAGAAGATTGAAGTTTTCGGAAGAAAAAAGTTCAAGTATTATCATGCTTCACCTGTTTTTGACCTGCATTACTACTTGGAGGAGAAATATTCGTATAGTGAAGTAGAGATATCTCCAGAATTAGTTAGAAAAGTTGTTAACGTTAAAACCCCCTTTTATGTACAATGGTTTTTCCGAAACCTATTATCTAAAAAACTTGGGCTCGTTTCAAAGATAATAGAGGAAAAAGATTTCGAGATAGATATAGCTCTTTTCGAATTTAAAAAATTGAAGGTAGTGGGGGAAGTTAAATGGAAAGAATTCGTTAATAGAAGTGAGATAAAGTCTGTTGAAGAGAAGCTTTCAAAATTCAGTAACGCCAGAAAAATGATAATAGTACCTGATGAAAAAGTTTTAGAGAAGGAACCGGAAAACTTAGAGCTTTATGATGCTGATGAAATATTGAAGCTTATCTCTAGTTAAAGCATCGAATCTTTTAACAAACCTTATTGATTACTCTGTTTTGTACTATCAAACCTTTTAAATACATTGATAATACAACCTTATGCTTCGCTTATTGAAAACACCAAGTATATTCTTGTGCAGTATAAAGTAAACATTACAACCATGTTGTTAGCTTAATAGTATCGTGCTGAAAGTGTTAAATTTAATTCACTATCTTCTGTTCAAAAGTCTTGAAGAGCCCATGAGATCTTCCGTTGCAACGATTTTGAGTAGATTTTACCTATATCTAGCGAAGCTTTTTTACACCATTCTAAGTAGATTCTTGGGTCTATATAGCTGTTTAAACTGGTGTTAAGATTATAGTCTCTTGTTCTCCTCATCAACTCAAGCTTTATTCTCTCTTTCTGAAGCTTTTCTCTTAGTTTCTTTAACCTTCTCTTCCTAGCTTTAGTAGGCTTCATCTTAAGCATCTCTTTAACCTTCTCTATATCCTGCTTAACCTTCTCTACTCTCTGAACCTGTTTTTCAACACGCTCCCTCCAGTTCTTAGGAAGCTTTTTCTTATGGTTCAGCGTCTTAGCTGCCTCTAGGTTGGCAAGCTTTGCTACAAAAACCTTGTAAAAATCAGGATCCTCAGGATGTACTTTCTCATTATAGAGTTTTTCTAAGACCGCTTTAGACGCGTAGTAGGTTCTGAATATTTTAGATGTTAATCCGGACATTACTTTCGATAAGAAGGCGTTAACATGCTCCGACCTCAATTTCGGAAATATTCTCTTACCCGGGGTTTTATCCATCAATTCTTTAAGGTTTCTAACCACGATCGGGGGAAGCTTTACTTTACGATGGAATCTGACAGCAGCCTTCCCCAAGAAGTCGAATTCAACAGTGTCTTCGCTTAATATCTTAACGTTGCTCTTAGTCAGCGTCGTCACTCCTTTAGTATCTAGTTCATCTTTATCCTTCTCGTCTCCGACCCTTAGCTTGAGGAGATCTATTAGAAAGATTGCTGTAGCAACTTGTCTTTCAAACTCATCACTAGACTCTAACCCCTCTCTTACAAGCTGCTTTATCTCGCCTAGGTTTTCTTCAAGCTTCATCGCCATGTCGAACTTGCTTCTCTCCCTATCCTGTTTAACTGGCGCGGTCTCCCCAACCCATATGTACTTCATCTTCCGAGTAAGCTTATCTCTCCAGCGGGCTATCCAGAGAGCATCAGGATCCCATACTCTTCCACCCCATTCTCCGCCATCTGGAACAGGCGGCGTGGGTGCATCGGGAGAGAGATTAAGAGTTATATCACTGTAGCTTACTCTCGGCTTCCATCTTCCTCTTAAAGGATGCTTGCCCTTCCCAACGTAAATGCACGGAGGCTCGACAGCATACTTTATCTCTACTTTAACCCCGTCTATTATAGCGTAGCCGTATTTCTGCTTAAGCTCTTCTCGAACGCGTTTTCTCTCTTCGCTTAAAGCCTTCTTCTCCTCTTTTGTAAGATTCTCCTTTCTCCTCTTCTCTTCTTCAACCCATTGCTTTACCTCTGAAAAATCTATAGAATTATTTTGAGGACTACCATTTATGCCTAAAGCAGCATAGAAATCCTTGAGAAAATTCTTAACGAAAACGCTATCCTCCAGTCTCTCCTGAGGCTGTTTCATGAATGCTATAGCCATTTCCTCCTGCTCAGGCGTCAGCTTAATCCTCTTACCGTTGAGGATTATCGAAAGACCCTTATACTCGTATGGAGGAATATAGACGCCGTTATGAATCAATTGTTTCATGCAGTTTATTCCGCCCCTTTGCTCAAGGGGGTAAAAAATGTTTCGTTAAACCAGCGTTAAATATGGGAAAAACTTTTATTAAGACATCTTTTTATAGGGAAAATCACATGAAATCTTTAATTATCTCACCAATTAGTTTCCAATCCTCTATCATTATGCTTAAAGCACGAGGATTATACAGAGCAGTCGCAGGATGGTAAGAAGTAACTATTTTAAGGCTTCCGTACGATAATGTGCTCACATTAAAAACCTTACCGTGAATCTGGCTCATCGACGCAAGCTTAAGGCTGAATTTTCTGAACAAAGTGGAAGTAGCAATATTGCCAAGCGTTATGATCAGCCTCGGCTTTATAGACTGTATTTGAACGTTTAAATATGGGAAGCAGGCTTCCACCTCGTCTTCAGCAGGCTCCCTGTTTTTAGGAGGACGGCATTTTACAACATTAGTTATATACACTTGGCTCCTTTCCAATCCCGCAGTCCTGAGAAGCGTTTCGTTAAGCAGCCTGCCAGCCTGGCCTACGAACGGCCTACCCTCCTTGTCTTCGTTTAAACCAGGCGCCTCGCCGATGAGCATTACTTTAGCGTTTGAATCGCCTTCTCCGAACACTACGTTAGTCCTGCTCTTCCATAATCTGCATCTCTTACATCTCATCGCCTCGTTCAAAGCCTTCTCGAGCTCGTTCAACTCTTTACGAACAGTTTTAGATTAACGCTAATCCAAAAGCTTTACTCTTATCTTTCTAGTTTAAGCAGTGTTTCAAACCTGCTCCATCCCCTTTTTAACTATCAGAGTATATTCGACGAGCCTCTCACCCAATAGCCTGCACGCTTTCAACACTTCTTCTCTAGGCTTACCCACTGAAACAGCACCGTAGTGCAGCGTTACTCCTGGCGCGACATAGTCTGGAATACCAAATACAAGCATGCCGTAATTCAACATTGTTAAGATTATTGAAAGACATGCAACTTCGTTGCCTCCGCCGAAACCACCTGAACTACTGAACGCTACACCAACCTTACCCCTCATCCTACCCCATGCAGGCATGGCAACCTTGGTGAAAAGCGTATTCATTTTACTCGACATTGTCCCGCAATGCGTTGGGGTTCCGAAGGCAAACCCATCATTCTCAAAGAAATCTTCAGCAGTAACGTCATCAACCTTCTTTAAAACGACTTTAGCACCAGCCTTCTCCGCACCCTCTGCAACAGCCCTAGCCATTTCCTCAGTGTTCCCAGTATAACTATCGTATGCAACCAATATCTTTACTTCCTTCATCATGCCTGAGCACGCAAATAAATAGTCTTAAAGCTTTTTAATGTTTTTTCGCGTCAAGTTTAATAGTCGGATTCTAGATAAAAAATTCGATAAGAAATGATTAGGGACCTTAGGGCGCAGGCCAAGGTTATGAATAGAGAAGAGGTTCTCAAGCAGCTTATCGAATTCAAACTGGAGCCAAAGTTTTCAGCAGGAATATGGTATTTCTCACCAGCTAGGTCAAGGTTCCACGACGATTATGGAAGAACGCTGAGCATAGAAGAAAGGCTAGGAATAGTTCTTAAAATGTATGATGAGAAAACTATAGGGAGCGATTTCCGCATCGAAGCGCACTATCCTAATGAGATTAACGAAGATAATGTTGACAAGTATAAGCAGGTTGAGAAAGAGACGGGGATAAAGGTGATAACAGTTATTCCGAATCTCTTCTACGATAAAATCTTCGAATTCGGCTCATTATCCAACCCCGTTAAAGAGGTTAGGGACTTCGCTATCGATAGAACTATTAAAGCACTTAAGATGAACAGGGAGCTTGACACGCATTTCATGGTGGTCTGGCCGGGGATCGACGGATATGAGAATCCTTTCGGCACCGACTTTTACGGCATGTGGGAGAGATTTGAAACAGGTTTAGCGCAGGCAATGGACGAGGTTCCAGGAGTAAGGGTGGCGATAGAGCCTAAACCCTACGAGCCAAGGGGAAACAACATTTACAGAAACACTGCAAACGGTATTCTAATGGCTCGAAACGTTGAGAAGCTCTTGAAATCCAGCGAGAACAAGAGGTTGCTTGAGCAGGGTCATGCAATGGTCGGCTTAAACCCGGAGGTTGGACACGTGTTAATGGGGCACGAAGAGCTTGCGTACGCTTTCGCTTCAATACTTAGAGAGGGTAGGCTAGCGCATACGCATTGGAACAGCCAGCCTCTTGGAAACTATGATCAGGATCTTAACGTTGGAGTATTGGCTTTAGACCAGCTTTACGCAGCACTATTCGTACTGAAAATGCACGGCTATAAGGAGTATTTCGGAATAGACATAAATCCTGAAAGGATGCCGGTTGACGTTGCTCTAAAGCTTAACATGAGGGCTATGAGAGCTGCATGTAAAAGACTCAACAACATAAGCTATGAGGATTACAGCAGAATCGTAGACGCAATGTTCAGCCCAGATAAGAACCGTGGGGTAATAGAAGAAGTGTTCACGAAATCTTTCGAATAGTTTAAACCTTGTTTTTCCCAATTTTTCTCCCAATTAACTGGTCAGTATTTAAGCTATCGATTTTTGTCATAGACGAAACTTACAAATACTTAACTCAAAAAAGACGTTTCTGGTCTTTAGTTATTGAAAGAATTCATAAGAATAGAACGCGGCAAATGGATTCTAATAATACTGGCTTCAGTATTCGTAATTGTTTCGACACCGCTGTTTAAAATAGAACGGTGTGAAGCCGATTTAGAATCGGAAAAATCAGCCTTTCTGACTCTGATAAACCAGTATAGGCAACAAAACGGTCTCCCACCCCTTTCCGTTTCCAATGCTCTCACAATCGCGGCACAGAGGCATAGTGAAGACATGGCCCGGAGAAACTACTTTTCCCATACAACCCCTGAGGGAAAGACTTTCGTAGATAGGATAAGGGAAGCAGGTTATACTTATAACACTTGCCTCGGCGAAAACATTGCTGCAGGCTTCAGCACAGCTCAAAGCGTTTTTGAGGCTTGGAAGAATTCTCCTGGACACAATCAAAATATGCTCAACCCCTGTTTCAAAGTAATAGGTATAGGTTTAGCATATGAGGCAGGCTCAACCTATAAGTGGTATTGGACGACAGACTTTGGAGGATATGATGACTCTGGTTCTGGGGGAGGGGGCGGCGGAGGGGGAGGAGGCTACACGCCAAGCAATAATCCTCCCTATAGGCCTGCGAAACCATCTGGACCAGCCTTCGGGCATATTGATGAGAACCATACTTTCACCACCTATTCTGAAGACCCTGATGGAGACCAGCTCATGTATATTTTCGACTGGGGAGATGGTACTACTTCAACAACAAGGTATGTTGATTCCGGAACCCAGATAAGCCTGACCCACTCGTGGTCTAAGCCTGGAGAATACAGTGTTAGAGTTATGGCTAAAGATAAACGTGGCGCCAGCTCTCCATGGTCACCTACTACGATAGTGAAAATAATAGTTCCCAAGTTGAAAATAAATCTGTCATCTAATATCCCTGGAGTTGAAATAATCGTAGACGGCGTTAAATACTCTACTTCAAATACTTTCGAATGGCTTAAGAAAACAGTGCACAACGTAAGCGTGCCGAAAACTATTGAATTCATGGAAGGTGGGAGATACTTCTTTAAAGGATGGAGTGATGGTGTTGAAAACAATACCAGGGTCATAACAGTAAGGGAAAACATGTTTCTGACAGCAATCTACGAAGTCCAGTACTTGTTTACATTCAAGACGTACCTGGATAATTTGACTTCAAACTGGTATCCGAATGGAACAGTATTAAATCTTTCAGTGGAACCATTTATTTACTTAAAGTTTGGTGAGAGGCTTGCTTTCAAAAAGTGGTCTAACAATATTACAAACACAAATATAGAAATAGTTGTGGATAAGCCGGGATTTATCGAAGCATTATGGTGTAAACAATACTTGCTTAAAGTAGATTCTCCCTACGGTACTGTGCATGGAGGCGGATGGTATGATGAGAACTCTACAGCTTTTTTAAGAATAAATTCTAGCGTCGTAGAGTTAGGAAACGGCACTAGGAGGGTTTTCGAAGCATGGGTTGGCGAGGGGGAAGGAAGCTATTCTGGCACGGAGACGAATTTAACAATAATTGTTAGAAACCAGATTAATGAGACAGCCATATGGAGGACAGAATATCTGGTAAACGTTGAAACAGAGCATGGAAAGCCTTCGGGAGCAGGATGGTATAATGTTTCCTCAATAGCAAGCGTATTCTTAGAACCTGTGGTTTATGATTCTCCAGTCGTACGCTATGTTTTCCAAGGCTGGGAGGAAATCTTAGTGGAAGACAGTAACAACATCACTATTAAAGTAGAGTCACCAGTGTTTTTAAAAGCCGTTTGGAAGACAGAGTATTATCTTAATGTAAGCTCTGAATACGGTGAAGCTTGGGGAAGCGGATGGTACTCAAGCAACTCCTGCGCTTCCTTCGGAGTTAAACCGCCTTCTTTCCACATAATACCGTATGTTTTTGAAGGATGGGAAGGAGATTCCTACTCTAGAGACCTGAATGCAACAATCATCATAGACAAGCCCAAGAAAGTTCTTGCGAAATGGCGTAGAGACTATACGTGGGTAGTCTTGATCGCAATAATTCTCGTTGTTGCAACAATTATCGCACACTATCTGAAAAGGAGGAAGAGAGAAAAGAAAAGCTAGTTTTCATCTACATATTACACCGTTTATTCTCAAGTATGGAGCTCCCTCAGATATTGCAAAGCCTTTTTCATAAGAGGGCCTTAACTGGACGGAAGAACCTATAGCGTCTATTCTGCTGATGTCTCTAATACTACAGATTATTTTCAAGTTCTTTATAGGCATTATCAACTCCTTGTTTTTCAAAACATATGCTATTTCCGGTTCTATTTCGATCCTTCCCTCGTCGATTCTACACTCAGCCCTAACCAAGCCTTCAGCATAAACACCGTTCTGAGTGTCCGCGAAAATCTCCTCTCTACTCCAGTCAGAAGGATGTATGTATATGTTGCTAACCATCGGCCTCGGCTTATTCAGTACCCCCCGAGCGTTCCCAGCATCCGAATCTTTCTTCGCAGTTAATCTCGTATGTAAAAGGTTAATGCCTTCTTTGCCGAGCAGTGTTTTCTCTCTAGAACGGATGCCCTCGTCATCCCAGTAGAATGAGCCGTAGGCACCCTCCAAAAGAGGATTGTCGACAAGCCTGATCCCATAATTCAAGCCTTTAAAGAAACGCTCTTGATACACGTCTGCCTCCAGGAAGTGTGCTATCTCGTGCGCGAGACCGCCCGCAGCCTCAGGGTCTAGAATAACTTTAAACCTTCCAGTGAGATAAGGGTATGAAAAATGGAGGGAGATCGAGGGCTTAGCCCTTGTAGAATCGCTTGCCCTCTTAACTAGGCATTCCAGTATTTCCTCCCACTGCTGGCTTCTCAACACCTCCAGACCGCCCATGCCTCCGATTATCTTGCTTGCGAAGCCTACAGACAATCCTTTTGAAAGAATGTAGATTGCGAGGTCTGTCAACGGGATTTTCTCACGTACTTCAGTGCCTTCAGATGTTACGAGTGTAGAATCAATCCTATAATGCGATGCAACAAGCTCTGTTCTAACACGAATACTCATTCTTGACTTTATCTCCCTATCGATGGACTTTAGGAAACCTAGAACTTTTTCAACTTCGAACTCTTCGACAATAGAATGCTCTACAAAACCTTTCTCAGGAGGCACGTTCACGAGTTCAACTGGTTGACTGCATAGTCTCGCGTTTCTTAACGCCAATAGTGCCGTACGCTCTATAGAGGACATATCCAATTTATCGGTGCTGGCCACACCATACCCTCTTGATACGACTCTACATACAATACGAGACCACTCTTCCTCAAAGCAGTCTGAAGAATCTGTTCTCAGAGCAACTTGTATAATCCTCTGTTTCAGAATCCTTACATCCGAATATCTTGCGGGAACCTTATCTAGTATTTTTGAGAATTCTTGCATCGATGCTATTTGAAAAAAGGAGGGTCAATAATTTTTCGCTGAGGAAAGCTTATCCTTTAAAAATAATAAGGGATTCTTGTAGAGCAAATTTACGAAACATGCTTATCGAGATAACTCCTGTGTATTTTGAAGGATTCTCTAAGGCTCTTGCTAACAAAATTATGAAGCTCCTGAAGCTCCTTATAGATCTCAACATTAGAAGCCTTAGGGCTGAGCCTAGTGCTCTCATCCAGTTGCACAAACCTGTCGCATATCTCGCCGATACTTGTCTTAGAGCCGATGTGATTGAGATAACACCACATTGCCTGTAATGCTGCACCATAAGCAGCACCCTCGTCAACCTTTATACAAACTACTTCAGTATTGAAAATGTCTGCAGCTATTTGTCTCCAAGCCCTATTCTTAGATCCCCCGCCGGTCAGCCTTATCTCCTTAGGCTTTATACCGAGTTCCCTCATCCTGTTTAAACCATAATTCATACCTAGCGTAACCCCCTCCATTGCCGACCTAGCAATATTCTGCTTGTTGAAAGTCTTACTGTTTAAACCGTAGAACACGCCTGTACCCTCTGGAACGTTCGGAGTCCTTTCGCCTTCAAAATAAGGAATTAACAGGAGCCCGTTCGCACCCACTGGAGCTTCTTCAACAGCTCTTGTTAAATCATCATACGTCATGTTGAAGAGCTCTCTTACGTATTCCGTTGCAACGGTAACGTTCATAGTGCACAGTAGGGGGAGCCAAGCGTTCGTAGAATCGCAGAAAGCAGCTATCTCTCCCTTAGGATCTACGACAGGCGTTTCAGAGTAAGCGTATATTGTTCCAGAGGTACCGAAGCTCGCTGTAACAATGCCCTCCCTGATGTTTCCTGTTCCGATAGCACCCATCATATTGTCGCCTCCGCCGGCGCTAATTATAACGTCATCTCTGAATCCGAATTCTTCAGCGATTTCCTTCCTAATCACTCCAGCAGGCTTGTCGGAGCCTTGAAGAGGAGGCAATTTGCTCTCCAGCTCGGGGTCGATCGCGTCTATAACCTTCTTACACCACACTCTCCTCCTAACATCCATTATTGCTGTACCTGAAGCATCCCCATACTCCATAACCATGTTGCCAGTTAAATAATAGTTCAAGTAATCGTGCGGGAGAAGAACGTGCTTGAGCCTCGCGTAGTTCTTAGGCTCGTTCCTCTTAAGCCACAGTATTTTCGGAGCAGTGTATCCTGGTAGAAAGGGATTTCCTATTAGCCTTATGACCTTCCCCATGCCTCCGAGTTTCCTAGTTAAATACTTGCATTCCCTAGCGGTACTAGTATCGTTCCAGAGCTTCGCAGGCCTTATTACCCTACCCTTCTCGTCGAGCGATACAAAACCATGTTGCTGTCCCGATACGCCGATTGCCCTAATGCTTCGAGGATCCGCTCCAGACTTGGACAGTGCCTCTCTAACCGTTTTTCGGAACGCGTCTATCCAAACCTGCGGATCCTGCTCCTTATGGCCCGGGGGAAGCCCCTCTATGAGCCCGTAGTTTTCAACAGACTTGCCGATTACAGAGCCCGTTTCGCCATCTACAATCAGAGTCTTCATGCTTTGCGTGCCAACATCTACCCCAATGAAACATGTGTTCTTGTTCAATCTTTCTTTTTCAGAAAGATGGTGGAACGAAAATATTTAAGGCTTATTGAGACTCAACGATGTTCGAAAGAAACACTTTCCTAGGTAGTAGTAAACTAGCATTTATATATTTCCTTACTTATGCTGTTCGACATGCCGATAATAGATTTCCCTTTAGAACAACTCAAGGTTTACAAGCCTCCGTTAACTAGGAGGAGCGATTTCAAAAGCTTCTGGGACGAGAACGTAAAGCTTGCAGGCGAACAGCTCCTTAATCCTGTTTTAAAAAGGATGGAATACCCTGTCAGAAAGCTGGAGGCATACTTGCTTTCTTTCGAGGGCTTTATAGACAAGACTCCGATAACCTCTTGGTTTCTGAAACCCGTGGGCAAGGGGCCGTTTCCAGCGCTCCTCATACCCCATGGCTACGGCTGGCACAGGGGCACGGTCTCCGACTATCTTGGTTGGGTTTTCCAAGACATTGTTGTTCTCGCAATCGACATTAGGGGGCAGTTCGGAGACACACCTGATTTCGCAAAGTATCCTTCTGGAAGCATAACCGGCTATATGACCAAGGGCATACTGGATAAAAACACTTATTACTACAGGTATGTCTACATGGATTGTCTCCGCGCGCTCAAAGTTCTCTACCAAATGGATTGCGTCGACGAGGATAGAGTTGGAGTAACCGGCGCCAGCCAAGGGGGAGGCTTAACCCTAGTAGTCTCTGCGCTTGAGAGGAAAATCGCATTATCATTACCAGAAATACCTTTTCTATGCCATTTTGAGAGGGCTGTTGAGGTTGCGGCCTCAGATCCCTATTTGGAGATACCTCGCTACCTTAAAATGCACCCCGACAAGACTGAAAAGGTTTTCGAAACACTCTCTTATTTCGACGCTATGAATTTCGCTCCAGACGTTAACTGCCCAATCCTCATGTCTGTAGGTTTAGTTGATACTGTATGCCCGCCCTCAACGATTTTCGCAACGTTCAACCATCTAGCTTCCAAAACTAAGGAGCTAGCAATATATCCTGGAATGGGCCACGAATGCGTGAGCGTTCACAGAGAGAAAATGATAGAATGGGTTTCAAAACACCTTTTGCAATAATGTTTTTTATAAAAACTTAAAAGAAGCCTTCTACCATCACTCTGTTGAAATGATTTCGAAAGTCCCGATTTATTTAGAGAAGGTCGGGAAGGAAGAGGTTAATAAGGAGATACTTCGAGCAGCAATAATTGCTGAACTCGACGCAATAAATCTTTACGAGCAGCTTGCTCAGGCAACTGACGATGAAGAAATTAAAAAGATTCTGATGGATATAGCGAAAGAGGAGAAGACTCATGTAGGAGAGTTTCAAACCCTCCTTCTGAAGAGAGATAGGGAACAAGCTTCCGAATTGGAGGAAGGCAGGAAAGAAGTCGAAGAGAAAATCGGTAAATAACCTAACTGTAAAGGAATCGATCGCAACCTCATACTCGAAGAGAGCACATTAGGGGGAAATATTTACATTTTAAAAGACTTAATAAACCGTTAACTGTTTAAAAACTTAGAAAAAAGATGAAGGTTTCGCTGATTCCCAGAGCCTGCGTTGAAAAAAGCATCTCCATGAGAGAAGTCATGGATGCTGTGGAAGACGCTTTTCGAGCTAAGGGATTAGGAAGGGTGCAAATGCCAACTAAAACGTACATTGTTTTCCCGAATGGGGATTTTAGGACGATGTCTTCGTACATGCCTGATCTTAAAATGTCATGTGTTAAAATTGTAAACGTGCATCCTAATAATCCTAGTAAGCATGGTCTACCCACCGTCATGGCTACGATAGTTCTTATAGATCCTGAAACCGGAAGGCCCTTAGCAATAATGGATGGGACACACATCACCAATATGAGGACAGGGGCTGCTGGCGGGATAGCTGCCAAATACCTTGCTAGAAAAGATTCTAAAGTGATCGGAATGGTCGGAGCAGGGGCACAGGCTAGGACTCAGCTTCTAGCGCTAAACGAGGTTTTCAAGATTGAAGAGGTCAGAGTTTGCGCAAGAACAATTGCTGAGTGTGAAAAATTTTTAAGAGATATGGAATACCTTAGTCTAAAAATTTTTATTAAGAACAGTGTGAAAGAGGCTGTAGAAGGTTGTGACATTCTAGTCACAACAACGCCAGTAACTCAGCCAATAGTTAGGAGCGAATGGGTTACCCAGGGCATGCATATTAACGCCATAGGAGCCGATGCACCTGGCAAAGAAGAGCTTGATCCTGAGATACTAAGAAGATCAAAGGTAGTTGTAGATGATTATGAGCAGGCATGCCACTACGGCGAGCTGAATGTTCCATTTTCAAAAGGAATTTTCAGGCGCGAGCAAATATATGCTGAACTTGGTGAGATCATAGCTGGGAAGAAGACAGGAAGAACAAGTGATGAGGAAATAACAGTTTTCGACTCTACTGGTCTAGCAATACAGGACTTGGTTACAGCAACCTTGGTCTACGAGAAGACTAAAAAACTTGGGCTTATTAACGAGATTGAGCTGCTCTAGAAGTTATAATTTCTTCACTCTAGTCTTTCCAGACACAGTTTTTTCTCATGTGAGAAATAAAAACCTTTTTAAAAATCAACATGGTTCGCAAGTAGGTTAAATACTAGAAGAAAACTTTATAATCCCCATATTAACGAGGGTATGGCTAAAAATGGGATTCTTCAAAAAGAAGAAGGAGAAGACGAAAGCTGAGAGAATCGCTGAAATCCTGATAGATAGGATTGGAAAGGAAAGGGTGGATGATGAGGCCACTAAGCTCTATTTCCAGGGAATCCGGGATTTCGAAGAGCAGATGGAGATACTGGCAAAGAAGTATAACGTGGAAGTCGACGGATAGCCGAAGCCTCTTTTAAAAAATTATAGTTTTTAAAATTCTTAAAATAAATCGAAGGAACCATGCTTTTAGAATTAAACCGTGTTAAAATTTATTGGAACCAGATTTAAGATCCCGTTGAACAGCCTAGTTAAAGAAGTCTACTTTAATATCTGCGATTTTAAGGAGCTCCCATTATCCTCTTCTTATCTTTAACCCATTGCATGAGTATCCAATGTACAAAGTCTACAGTCCTATCTATAACCATTTCAGGAAGCCCTGGAGACACTGGTTCTGATACGAGCCTAATACGGTAATACTCTTCACTCGGCGCCTTCGTCATGACAAGGCTGTTTTTAGTTCCTCTCTCCTGTCCCTTCGCTATGAAATAGTATTTGAATTTAACTATCTTCGTCAACCCGCTCACAGGGTCCTCGGTCTCAGGCAAGTCTTCAATATCTTCAACCCTTTCCATACGCCCTCCTCTCAATTGTTTTAAATAGTCTAGGAGAAAGCCCGTGAAGAACTCCTTCTCGTTGAGGAAAATCTTCACCGGCATGCTTATTTCCCTAGCTCTATAAACCTTGAATATCTTCTCCCTGCGCTCCTTCTTCTCTTCCGTCGGTCTCTTAACTCTCTTTATCATCGACGGGGTATACGCGCGAATAGCCATTCCTGTGGGCCTTATGGCGGAGATTATTGATACAACTACTGCAAGTGAGAAACCCAAGGCACTCCACCACCATTCAAGCTTTTCCCTAACCATGAGGTTTTCAACAAGCCTTTGACCAAGCAGGACGAGAACCCTGTAGAAGCCCAGTCCAGCCAAGTAGCCGATGCTTCCCCCAACCATCCCCAGAACTATAGCCTCGGCTAAGAACATTAATCCTACGTGTGTCGGGTTTAATCCGAGCGTTATTAACGTCTTTATCTCTCCTCCACGCTCGTAAACGCTGTTAGCCATAACCATACCTACGCTTAAAACCACTATCACTAGGGGAATCAGTAACTCCGCAGTACCGTCAAACCTAATGTATGAACCAATGTAATAATAATTCACAACACCTTTAGAGGAGATGAAAACATCGTAATTGAAGAAGGATATTATGCTTCTAACAGCAGTCTCAACGTCTTCCTCATCCAATCTGAATAGGATTTCAGACGGCACTAGGAAACGCGGAGCATTTCTACCGTAGAAATCGTTAATCTCCTTCTGAATCTTCTCAGCCGTCTCAATATTGATAATCAGTGTTTCTGAGGCGTTGCATCTCCTCGGGGAACCGTCTTGGAGGAGGCGAGCCGGACCGAAAAGATTACCGTCGACGTCAGTTAACTCCTCATATTCCTCATCGTTAATGAAGCCGTTGATCACAATGCTTTTGCTTATGGCAGTACCTAGGATTTCTAAAGTCATGTTGCTACCTGGTCTCAGCCCTAGTTTCCTCGACAAGCCTACACTTACGAGCGCCTCGCCATACTTGTTTTCGCTTAAGTAGTTGCCTTCAACAATACTGTTAAGATTTGTATAAAGAGACTCTTTCTCTGGAGATACGGCGACCACGCCAAAAATAGGATAGCTGTCTCCAGTAGCAGGATTAACAATTCTGGCGACAGGACCATATTTAGGAATACTCTTCATCCTCAAAGCAACATTGCTCACACGAACTATCTTTGAAAGCATTGTAGCATCATCCATCCCTAGGGGAGAGAACATCAGCGAGGAACCGTTAATCATACGTCTTACAATAACACCCTCTGAAGACGGAATCGCGTTCATCTTGAAGGAAACTATTCCGAATGCTGTTCCAAATGTTGTAAATGCTGTGAAGGCTAAGACAAGCATGCATATGGAGAATATCGTGAAGAAGCCCCGTATCTTCTTGCGTCTTATTTGACGCTTGCTCATGGAGAATATTATTGAAAGAGCGCTTCTCCACGAGACCTCTCCTTCCACTGCCCTCTCTTTCCAAACACGCGGTATGCCGAAAACTATGGCGGAAACTCCTGCGAGAGAGGCAACCGCGGACCCGATGAAAAGCAGGGAATTCTCGTAAATTATCACGCGAGTACCCGGGTTGATAAAGTATAAGCTGCATAATATGAGTATGTAGAAAATGGCTAGAGAGACAGCCTTTTTCTTCTCGTTCTCGAAGAAAAAGAAGGAAAGCACGACGCTGAACACAGCCACTACTGCTGAGAGGTAGACAGCATGCGTCTTTCCTACGGAGTACTTGTCTTGCACTATTCTAGTCACTAGATTTATTTCACCCAGCACTTCGCGAAGCGTAAGCCATATTTTGTCAAAGTCGTCATCCGTCTTTGCGATGGGTAAAAGAGCACTAGCCTCCCCCAGTTTTTGATTTGCCCGTGCAAGCACGTTTCTCTCCTCAAAGACCATGAAGCCGATTCCTTGAGCTTCGTCGAGCATCGACGAGGCTTCCAAAAGCCTTGACTCAACGTATTTTAGCCCTCTTTCAAGACTGTATTGAGGTATCTTAACCGAGGTTGAACCCCCCTGCGGCATTAGGAAGGGGAAGGTACCGTTGCTGATGTAGAAAACCTCGGAAATCTCTGTTATAGACCATTTTTGGAGCGAGGCGATGGAAATAGTTGCTTCGAGGTCGAAGGGGATGCCAGCCGGTACAACAACAGTTTTCCTATCTAACCCTAAGTAGAAGACATCTATTGCATCGCCATACTCTTTTATAAACGGGATGTCAAAACCCTCTTTCTTAACTAGGATTTTAATCACCATATACCCCTCCCCAGGGCTTGCCGCCTGAACCAAGTAGGGAGAGCCCTCCAGCTTAACAACGGCCCCGGGGACCAGGAGTAAAGTAATGTCGAGTCTACCGGGTTTTTCAAAAAAGATCTCTTTCTTAACCGGGGCGAATTCCACCCTGTCTTTAAAATCGCCCTTATAAGCGTACAACCAGTATGTACGATCTTGTTTCAAATACCCTCCGGGAACTTCGCATTCCCCATTCTCATTCGTAAAATAAATGCCGGTACCCTTCTCCGGCTTTTTAAGAGTACGGAGGTCCCATATCACTATGGTTGCGTTTTGAACAGGCTGCTCAGTAAAAGCGTTTAAAACCCTAACATGCACTGATATCTCGGGAGAAGCGGACGCGACGGTTACTAACTTCGTCCCATGTGGAATCGAATGATTCAAAAATATGGGAAGCTCTGTGAAGTCTAAAACTACTATAAGAAGCAGAAGCACGACTCTATTCCTGTTTTTCAGCATTGCTTTTTCCAAGGTGAGGCAAAGGGCAATGGAATATAAATTTTCCTGAGAAAGCGTGTGAAACAAACCCCTTATGGTTTTAGCAGATCACAATAGTTGCATACGAGTTGAATGAGAAACTTATTATAGATGTTTAAGCGTTACAATGCTATGAAGGCGGTTGTTCTCCGAGGCCCTTTCAGGTTTGAAATGGTAGAGCTTCCGAGACCAGTCCCTAGGGAGGATGAGGTTTTGATACGTGTTAAAGCAGTCGGTATCTGTGGGAGCGATGTAAGGTATTTCTTAGGCGAAAACCCATGGGCGCTTCATACGCTGGGAAGAGATCTTAAGGAGACTAAGAGCTTCATACTCGGCCACGAAGTCTCTGGGGAAATAGTTGAAACAGGGAAATGGGTGAAGAGTAGCAGGGTTTCCGAGAGGGTGGGGGTACTGGCTTTCAAAGGATGTGAAGAATGCTACTATTGTAAAAGAGGGTTTCAAAACCTGTGCGAGCACACGCTACATATTGGGCATGACGGAAGGTGGGGAGATGTTGATTATCCGCCGGGAGGATATGCAGAGTACATGCAGATATGGGCGAATAATGCTTACAGGCTTCCGGATAATGTATCCTATGAAGAAGCCACCCAGCTAGATGGTCTAGCAGTAGCAATCCATGCGAACAATAGAGCAGGCGTCTCCCCGACTGAAAACGTTGTTACAATAGGGTGCGGAGCAATAGGCCTCATGGTTTCTCAAGTCGCGAGGATCAGAGGAGCTTCGAAAATCATAGCTTTAGACACGCGGGATAAGCCTTTAGAGAAGGCGGAGGCTCTTGGAGTAGATCATGTCATAAACGTTAAGAAAAACAAAAACTTTGTAGACGAAGTTTTGAAGTTAACTCAAGGAATCGGCGCAAACGTGGTTTTCGACACTGTTGGAAGCAATGAGACAGTGAAAGCAGGCTTGAGCATGCTTGCAAGAATGGGTCGGCTTATAATGCTTGCAGTAACGCCTGTGAAAATAGAGTTAAATCTTACGGACCTAGTTGGAGGAGAGAGGGTTCTTACGTGTTCGGCCAATCATCTCTATGAGGATTACGTGGTTGGAGTAGAATTACTAGCTAGCGGAAAAGTCAAGGTGAAGCCTTTCATCACTCATATCATGAAGCTAGAAGAATATAAGGAGGCGTTCAACATGCTCCTCCATAAGGAGGATTATGATGTCATAAAAATCGTTCTGAAGCCGTGAGGGATCTCGTTGTTTAAATTAATATTTCTAAAGCGGAGGTAAAAGATATATGGTTTAATCTAAAAACAATGTAAGATGGATGTGTTAACAATCGGCGAGACGATTGTAGAGTTTATAAGAAGAAGGAGAAACCAGCCTCACCATGAAACTGGAGAATACGCGGGGCCTTTTCCCAGCGGTGCTCCGGCAATATTCATAGATACTGCCTCCAGGCTTGGTTTAAAAGCAGCCATAATCGGTGGGATTGGGGATGATGATTTCGGGAAAGTTTTGAAACAGGCTCGTCAACGATAGAATTAACGTCAAGTACCTTTTTACTAGAGAAGGCTATACAACCGGTATCGCTTTTGTCACCTATTATTCTGATGGGAGTAGGAGATTTGTTTTCTACTTGAAGTATTCCGCAGCTGCTCAAATAAAGCCCAACGATGTGGATGAAGATTTTGTGAAATCTTTTAAGGTGCTTCACATAATGGGATCAACTCTTTCAATCGGAGAAGCTGTTAGAGAAGCTTGCTATAAAGCTGTTAAAATAGCAAGCCGGTTTGGAATAATTGTTACATATGACCCCAATCTCAGGAGAGAGTTAATAAGCCCGAGGACGATAAGAAAATTATCTGAACCCGTTTTGAAAACTGCTGAAATAATTATGCCTTCTCAAAAAGAGTTTTTCGACTTGACGGGTAAGAACAATATTAGGGAATCATTGGAGATTCTTAAAAAAGGAGCAAGTCTCCTAGCGGTGAAGATAGGGAACAAGGGTTCCCTAGGGGTGACTGAGCAGGAAGTTGTTTCAGAGCCTGCTTACATTGTTCGTGAAGTTGACCCTACTGGAGCGGGAGATGCTTTTGACGCGGCAATAGTAAAACCTTAAAAATACGAGAACTACGGCTTGATGAGAGCTTTTATCCCCTTCTTCTTTTCAGCCAGCTCTTTAAAAACTTCAGGGGCCTCTTTAAGAGTGTGAATATGAGACACTATTGGCCTGAGCCTCAGATTCCCTGAAGAAGCCAGTTCAACCGCTCTTTGAAAAGTATATGGACTCCTATAGGATGCGAATATTGAAACCTCCTTATCGTAGAGCTCAAACGGTTTAACGCGCCAAACGTCATGCTCAGGAGCAACCCCAAATATTAGCAATCTACCCCCTCTTCTAACAAGTCTAAAAGCAACCTCTATCGCCGAAGAGCTTCCCACGCACTCGATTGAAATATCCGTACCAATGTTGTCTGTTGCTTCACGTATTGCTTTCTCCGGATCTTGTTGCGTAGAGTTTATAGTCAGAGTCGCTCCAAGCTCGCGAGCAAGCCTAAGCCTGTCCTCAATAATGTCAATTGCAAAAATCTTGGATGCGCCATAATGCTTAACCACTTGTATCATAAGCAGGCCGATCGGCCCAGTGCCGACGATTGCAACACTGCTTCCAACAGGTATTCCAACATTGTCAACACCCCTTATTATACAGGCAAGGGGCTCGATTAAAGCAGCCTCCTCCAGAGGCATTTCGCCCGGTATCCTGTATACGTTTTGCTCCGGAACTTTAACATACTCTGCAAAGGCACCGTCAACCGTCACACCTATTGTCTGAATGTTCTCGCAAAAGAAGTTTCTCTCACTCATCCTACAATACTTGCATTTTCCACACAGTATGTTCGGCTCTGCAACCACATGGTCTCCAACTTCTATCCCTCTTACTTTAGAGCCTACTTTTGCAACAACTCCAGAAAACTCGTGTCCCAAGACTATAGGCGTCTTCACCTTCCACTCTCCCTTAAAGAAATGCATGTCTGTACCGCATACTCCACATGCTCCGACTCTGATAAGAACCTCGCCATCACCTATTTCAGGCACATCCTTATCAATTATTCTAAGGTCCCCAACCCCAAATAATGACGCAGCCTTCATAATGATTTCCTATAGCTTCTCTCATATAAGGATTCTGAAAAAGCTGGCAAACACAACGTCTCGCCTAAAGATGTGACAAGTATCTGTATCCCATGCTTCTACCATTTTTAGAAAGGCTTATAATTATGAATTCGAAAAGAACCTTATGAACGGGTTTCCAAAACGCTTCTTATGGGGAATATCTATGGCTGCTTTTCAGTATGAAATGGGGTTTTCTCAAAACGCTCTAGACCCTAACAGCGACTGGTACGTGTGGGTTCACGACACTAAGAACATAGAGTCTAAAATAGTCAGCGGAGACTTTCCGGAGCATGGGCCTGGCTACTGGGATCTCTACAAGAAGGATCACGACTGGGCGGAGTGGATGGGGCTTAATACTTGGCGTATGAACCCTGAGTGGAGCAGGATTTTCCCCAAGCCGACGACTAGCGTCAGAGTCTCCGTAGACCATGACGATGAGGGAATAAAGGGTATTGAAGTCAGCGTATCTGCTTTAAGAAAGCTCGACGAATTGGCTAATAAGAGCGCAGTGAAGCGCTATAGGGAGATTTTCAGAGACATAAAGTCAAGAGGGATGAAGCTAATACTTAACCTCTACCACTGGCCCTTGCCCACATGGGTTCATGATCCAATACGGGCTAGGGACACTGGTCTTAGAGAAGGCCCCCGGGGATGGGTTGACGACGAGACCGTTATAGAATTCGCTAAATTCGTCGCATACGTAGCATGGGAGTTTCCAGATATCCCGGATATGTGGAGCACGATGAACGAGCCTAGCAACGTCTGGTCACTAGGATACTTGGGGGGAAGCTTCCCGCCCGGATTGATGGATCTCAGGGCAGCGGAGAGGGCAGCGTTCAACATGGTTCAAGCCCATGCGAGAGCATACGATCAGATAAAGAGGATCGTGGGTAAAAACGCGAAGATAGGTGTGATATACATAGTCTCCCCCGGGGAGCCTCTTACCGACTCGGAGAAAGATAGAGAGGCTGTGAAGCTCTACCATGAAGCATCAGTAGAATGGTTTTTCAAGGCTATACTTCAGGGAACCGTGAAGAGAAATCTTGAAGGCGGAGAGATTAATAGGAAGGATATGAGGAATAAGGCTGACTGGATAGGTGTCAACTATTATACTAGGAATGTTATAAAGCATATTGACAGGCCGCCGTATTTCCAGGGTGAGGTGGACTACGGCTTCTCCTGTAAGCCAAGCTCTAAGTCAGCGGCGGGAAGGCCCACTAGCGAGTTCGGGTGGGAAATATATCCTGAGGGTATGAGGAAGGCGTTAAACATTTGCGGAAAATACGGGAAGCCCCTTATAGTTACGGAGAACGGGATTGCCGATATTAAAGATAAGCATAGGCCATGGTATCTAGTCTCCCACCTCTACAATGTTTGGCTTGCGATTAAGGAGGATAAGCTGAACATTATAGGGTACCTCCACTGGAGCCTCATTGACAATTTTGAATGGGCAATGGGTTTCAGCAAGCGTTTCGGCCTGATACATGTCGACATTAATACTAAGAAGAGAACCCCAAGGCCAAGCGCCTACATTTACAGGGATATCATTGAGAATAATGCTTTATCCGAGTACTTGGAGGAGTACTCGAAGTATCCCAACGTGTTTTGTTAAACTCAACAGGTCTCTGAAGACACTCTTAAAAGCCAGACCGTAGCCATGAGGGATGTTAGAGTCTCCTGTATTGCCACCCCTTTCCAGCCCCATTCAACCATCCAAATAATTGCCGAGGCAATGCTTAAAGCTATGGAGAGGACTCCAGTAACGTAGTTTTTCAAGGCCAGAGAGCAGAAAAAGTATACGAGCATTACGATTATCATCATGGTGAAGAATATTACGGAAACCAATCCATGTACTCTCCCAGCATCCTCCGGGAAGACGCCGATGAGAGCAAGGTCTATGCCGGTCAGCGTAAGCAGAAGAGACCAAGACGAATACTTCCATGAACGACGCTTCAAAAAAGTCAATAACGCGAAAAAGGCTACTAAGAACCCTGAGAGAACTAGCCCAGTGTTGTACAGGTGTGCAACCGGGGCATTTCGAGCAATATTGCCTAGGTCGCTCAAAGCATTGTCGTAGAAATTGAACCAAGGCGTTAGAATGATTGAAACAGCTATAAAAGGATATGCTAAAACCGCGCCCAAGACCCCTATGAGCCTATAGTATTTCATCGAACGTTATATGTTCACGCCCAGCTTTAAATTCTTTCCCTAGAAAGGGAATCTTCGAAAAGCCATTAAAAAACGATTAATACTAGCAGGCAACAACACACCCGGAAGAAGAAACATGTAAAAAAAGATAAGACGTGGATATCCAATATTTTTTCTAAACAGCCTACAGGAACCTCCTCCTTCTTAATCCCACTATTATGGCTGCGATTACTATGACCGTGATTATAATAATGATGCTTATGTTTTTAAAATTAAGCTCTTCTCTCCAGACAGCCGTCAGCTTCATCGGCTTATTCACTATGAAAAGCTTGCCGAGTTTCACACCCTTATCGTTAATCCATCCTTCGAAAAGCCGGTTTGGGAATTGTCCTTCGAAAAACGTTGGCATCACTGAGGCGTTTAGAAGAGTGTTTTCGACAACCCGTAGCTCGTAAGGAAGTTCATGTTCACACCCATTTATGACCACCTTATCAACCTTGATTGCACTGTCCAACGATGAAGATTTGCAACCTTAAATTAAAAATAGTTAAATGATGTGAAAATTACAACAATGATCATAAGAACCTTGTCAATAGCCATTAAGATTATTCCTGCATCTCAACAACGTTTCTAAAGAAAGAAGAGGGGCTTCCAAGCAGTATCAAAGCGTGCTTAAAGTTTAGCATTCGAAGCTGTGTTTATGAGCCTTCTCCTTACGATTTCCTCTATTGATTCTTCTGGACTTTTGAGTCTGCTTAAACCTAGGAAATCAATGGCTTTCTTTATGCTTACTTTGATTCGGTTCTTGTCGTCTTCTCTGAATAGAGGTTTTTGTCCCGTGTCGACTATCTTTATTCTTGGTTGTATGGCATTATTCGTAAGCTTCATTACGGTTCTCTGGACTATTTGCGCTAGTTCTAGGATGGTTACGGGGTTTGGATAGTAAACGTTTACTATGTGGGTTAGGCTGTTTCCTCCTTTTTCGACCTCTCGTAGGCTTGGCATATGTCTTCAATGTCAACATAAAGCATAGCTTATACATGCTGTGCTTGTACGGCGTTATTGTTTCACCTCTTCATGAGAATAGGGGTAGAAGATACGTGTTATAGTTCTCGATGCTTTAGCCCACGCGATAGTGAGGTCCGCCCGTCAGATTTTGAAAAATAGAGATAGTCATAGCTTCACTTCCGATGCATGAATCACTCTAGTCACCTTTTTCCCCTTTTCGTATAATTCCTCGTCTGCCGTGATGAGTGGAACCTCTTCTTCAAGGGATAAGGCCAGATAGGCGGCATCATACAAGGTGATCCGGAGTTCAACAGCTATGTCCATGGCCTTGCTGAGTGCGATTTCCGTGAGGTTAAGCGTTGGTATGGAGCTAACGAGGTTTAATTTTCTTATCGCATCCTCCTTGGTGATGAGGTTCTGGAATGTCAGTACCACTAGGGCATTCCCCATCTCGTAGAGGATGAGCCGAGGCGCGTAGATCGCCTTAAGCACGCTTACGAGCTTGAGGGCTACGTCCGTATACCTCTCCTTAACAATGGTTTGAATAAGTATAGATGCATCTAAGACTGCTTTCAAGAGCTCATTTGACAAGCGCATGCCCTTCTCTCATATCGCGGATTATCTTAACGACGGTCCCTCCAGGTATCTTGGGAGACTTTTCAGCCTCCTCTTTAAGGTTTTCGACCGCGTTCTGAAGTTCCCTCTTCTTAATCTCTTCCTCAAGGGCCCTCCTTACCAATGCGCTTACGTTTATCCCAAGCTTATTGGCCTTCCTCTTCAGCTCCTCGCTAACCTTTGCGGAGACCGTTATAAGTTTACCCATAGGTATTCCCAAAATGTATTACCAAAGAGGCGCTATATAAATATTACTGCAGATAAAAACTTGTAGGATAAAGATGTCAGGATGATTTTCGCCTATAGGGAGCTTAATCGGATCCCCGTAGACTGCGGCGGAACTAAAGTAAATGAATAAGCCTACTCCGGAGTCTAGAGAAGCCTTGACAATGAAAGCTGTACCCAAAACATTGTTATCCAGGTAAAGTAGAGGCTTCTCCACTGATTCCGTAACATCAATAGAGGCAGTGGCACGAACAACAGCATCATGTAAAACATTCTTAACCTAGGTAATATTTCTGATTTCAACCTTTGTTGCAGGAACACCGACTTCCCTAAGCCTTTTGACAGCAAGCTCAGTAGACCTCTCGAAAGAGTCAAGAACTTGGACCTCGAAGCCTTTTTTCCTTAAGACGGGTAGCAATATTATGCCCTATAAAACCAGCTCCGCCAGTAATCAATACTTTCATTTCTAGTTTCTCAAAACCTTGATTTAAAACTCCTTCTGAGCGCGCGCTAAATTTAAAAAAGATTCGCTAAGCTCGGACGCTGAGTCGCGGCCCTGTTAACGAGCGTCTTGGACTGGTGGCGGGTTTACTAAATCGACCTAATAATCGGCTACCTTGTCTTCAGGAAGGCTCTGAGAGAAGCGAATTCATAGGATTAGTGGTAGAGTGGTGAACCTTGTCTAAACTATTTTTCGACGATTAAAAAGTTGAATCAGTTTATTAGTCTTCCCGTCTTAAAAGTTCTACAGAAGAATTAGAAGTTATTCCAAACAAGCCTCATAGCTTCTTCTCTATATACAGAATTTAAGAATTTAGAAATACTCGTGTCTTCTAGGCTGTTAATGGTGTTTGAAAGTATCTGGAAGATAAGATTACAATAGCTCTAAAAGAAGGAGTCGTAGATTATCTTGGTTTTTCTGCTGATGATTTTTATTTCTTTAGTTGGCATTCTTCCTTCAAGCGGCTTAAGCCAAGACCGAACATGAAGGTTGAAGCTTTATAAATCCAATGATTTTTTTTAGAAGCCTATTTCCAACTCGGTTTTCTTCGCAAGATAATATGGAATTATCTGTATGGACGGTGTTTCACGGGAATCCTCATAGTTCTCCAGGGCGATTGTAATCGAGTTTTCTTCTTTTAAAAAGGGCTCGGGCATGTAGAAGTCTTTTTGGGGACCGTTCTTCAAGTATCTTCCTATTAACTCGCCATTCAAGTATATCTTGCACTTTGTCCCCATCGAGTTCAGCCTCAGCATCAATGGGGATATTGTGTCTTCCCTAAGCCTGTAGACGAATTTCCTCCTCAACCATATCAATCTGCCTTTATCCAACGCTTCACCAAGCCTGCTCGAGCTCCAGTGGGAATCGTCAAAGCCGGTTTTAAACCAGCCTTCTTTCTCTCCTAGAAGCCCTTGAGAAATACTCCAACCCTCGTCTAGAACAGCATCGTAGAGCCTTATGCACGGATTATTCCACACTGGTGCACTGGGCATGTTCTCTAAGAGGAAAATAAACTCGTTTTCTTCACCCTGCTTCACTAGGCGCGTTACATCCATGCCTACTTCGCCCTCATCGACGGGGACTGTTCCAGCATGGTTACCGTTTACGAAGAGCATTAGCCTACCCCAGCCTGAGAGGCCGGGCGGTAGGACTGCGCAAACCTTTTTGTCCTCTTTAGGAATAGTAACCACGTATTTGAATAAGAATATTCCCCTCTCTCCCGCAAGGCTTTCAGGGCTCTTAAGCTCCATCCAGCCTTCTGAAAAGCATTCTGACGGCAGGACCTCCATGGGCTTGTTCACAAGCTTAGAGTAGTCCATTGCGGCTGGGATGCCTGGTTTGAGAAACGGCTCGTTACTCAAGATTTTGAAAAAGGGATTCTTCAGCATAATCGTCGTTTCCTTACCGATGAAAACAGGCTCGTTCAAGCCGTTTGCTACAGGAAGTATACCATCATTCCTATGGCCTGTCGACTCTATGAGGAGCATGAGCTCGTTCTCCCCATTTTTCAACAGTTTTTCATTAATTTCAAGCCTAGCAACATGCTTTGCATAACCTAGAAAATGCCCGTTTATGAAAACCGAGACGTAGTCGTTAACCCTCGGTATGAATAATACAATCTTGCCCTCTCCAGCCTTATTAAAAACGAATTTATTGAAATACCAGAAGTGCCCGTTTCCAATCATGCCAAGCGATTCGGGTGGGGGAAGCCCCTTAACTTTAACCCAATGGCTTAGCTTAACACGCTCCAAGTCCTCAACAGCATACTTCCAACCCTCATCGAGGCTTAGAGCATCTTCTTTGAATTCTAAATCTGGAATCACTAGGGAGAGTAGCCATTTCTCATCGTCGTAAGTGCCTTCAACTCTTTTACCGTTAATCCTGATGGCCTTAGGCCTCCACGGAACGATTGCTCTAATAAGCCTCCCGTCTCCCTTCTTGAAATCCATATTCATGCTTAGAGAACGATCTTCAGAAGAATAGCTCCTTAAAAGGTCGAGGCTGGAGATTACAGCTATCCTCTTACCCAAATATTCTACGAACCATGTTCTGGCTGCACGCTCCCTGCTTAAAGCAACTAGTAGTAGTTGAGAGGCTCCGCCAATAAGCTTAAAGAAATCGTCTTCGTAAATCCTAAAGTTCACAGTCTCCCTTGCTCCGCTTAACGGATGTGTCAGAGTAACTTCGTGCCGACTACCAGGATCCCCATACACTATAAGGATCGTTCTGCCGTTGAGGTCGTAAGAGTAGAATACTTGGCAAGTTGAAAACTCTAGGACCCAACCGTTCGCCAGCTTGACTTTGAAAGGCAGTATTAAGGCAGTCCTCCCGTTTAGCCCGACATCCTTCTCGCCAAGACCCTTCAAGGAGACCGTTGCATGAGCCGGTTCAGGACTCCTGTTTGCTAAAAGTATAAAGTTTCCTTTCTCGTGGACCCGCGAGGAAACGCGAATATTGGGATTGTTGCAAGTTGCCAGCTTCTCGTCAACGGTGGAGGATGCGAATATTTCTTTGAAGGATTCTAAGAGCGCTCCGACTAGTCTTATAGTCCAGTACCTTTCACCAAGTTCCCCCCACTCTCTTACAGCAGCCTGATAATCGTATGTTGAAGCAATGTTTTTACCAGTCCAGTAGCCGAAGTTTGTCCCGCCGTGAAACATGTAGAAGTTTATAAGGTTAAACCCTTTGAATATCATCGTTTTCAAAAGCATATCCGTCCACTCGGCCGGGATATCGCCCCTGTCCGTGGGAAGCCTCCCGCTGAGAGAAGTAAACCATCCTCCTTCGAATTCCATGATCATCCTAGGCTTATCAGGCTGTTCCTCAATAAGGCTTTCAGCCTGTTTCTCAGGGCCTTTAAGATCCCAAGGATCAGGATAGATGTCTATGGAGTCTATTACTTGAGTTCCCCTTAGAAACCTGTTCACGTTGTGGACTATGGGGACGTCTATCCCCCTCTCCCTCGCAGCCTCGTAGAGTCTGAGCATGTATGGAACATTACCCCAGAAGTACTCGTTTTCGATCTGAAAAAGGATTACGCTACCGCCTCTTGTTGCAAGATGTCTCCTTATTATTGGAATTATATGGTCGTAGTAGCTTAAAGCATGCTTCATGAAAACCTTGTCGAGCGACCTTGGGACAATGTTTCTACCTATCAGCCAGTCGGGGAGGCCTCCGAAATCCCATTCAGAGCATATGTAGGGTCCGGGTCTAGCTATAACGTATAGGCCGTGCTTCTCGCACAGTTTTAGAAACTCATCGACATCACGCCAACCCGAGAAGTCGAAGCAACCCTCCTTCTGCTCATGCCAGTTCCAAGCGAAATATATGCTTACAGAGTTTAAGAATGCTCGCTTAATCTTGAGAAGCCTGTCCTCCCACAATGCCTTGGGGACTCTGAAATAATGTATCTCACCGCTATAGATGAACACCGGCTTACCGTTAACCCTCAGCGACTTCTCATCGAAATCTACAACACTCATCTCAATGCCTCCAAGCTGAAATGGAAGCTACCATGGTTCAACACTCAACCCTGTAATCCTCTTGAAATGCTCCAAGTTTCTCGTTACCAAGGCATATCCGTTTGTTAAAGATATTCCCGCTATAATGGCATCTCTTATGTCAACTGATAGCCCTCTGCTTAAAAGATCTGAGAGGATTTCGCTTGATTTCCTAGAAGACTCCGCATTCAATTCTAAAACCCTTATTGAGCCTAGGAGTTCATCAGCCTGCTTAAGGTTTTTCTCAGCATGCTTCGACCTGAAGGCTCCTAAGTAGACTTCAAACGCATTCATAGATGTTGTTGAAATCTCAGCTCCAGCGGAATCGTATTCCTCAGCCTTCTTAACAGCATCTGGATGACCTCTTAACAACGCTACTAGAAAATCAGTGTCCAAGCAGACCCTTTTCATACCTATGCCACAACTCCGAGATCTCTCCGAATATTTCCTTCTCCTCGTCTTCATCCATGACCCATGAGCCGGCGAAGCTTGCTAAGGGTTTTCTAGGAGCCTTGGAGCAGAGCCTAAGTATGACGTCTGTGAAGGATTCTCCCTCCCTCTTCAGCGAGGCTAGTTTCTCGTAGGCTTCGTCAGAAAGGCTTATAGTCTTGTATCCCAACCAGCATCACTATCTATGCATAGAAAATACACGGATTTAAACTTAATGCTAAAGCCCATTTCAAGCCTTCTAAAAACGCACCTTATTTTGCAGTCAGGGAGGTACTAGAACAACCTTTATGGCTCCATCCGTACCCTTCTCACTGTACTCGAATGCCTTTTTAAACTCGGAGAGCGGAAACTTGTGGGTAACGATCTTGTCGACCTCAACCTTCCCCGTGCTAATGTATTCTATTGCAAGCGAATAGCAATATGGACCCAGATGAGACCCGTATATGTCGAGCTCCTTTCTATCCCCGATTATTGACCAGTCTGCTAAAGCAGGCTCCTTGAAGACCCCGAAGATAACCATTCTACCAAGCTTCCTAACCATTTCAAGACCTTGCGTCACCGCGGAAGGATGCCCCGTAGCCTCGATGTAGACGTCGCAACCATACCCGCCGGTCATCTGCTTAACAGTCTTAACTGCATCCTCCCTAGCCACGTTAATCACCATATCCGCACCGAGTCTTTCAGCAACGCTAAGCCTCTCCTCCCTCAAGTCGAGCGCTATGAGCTTGCCCGGGGACTTCATCTTGGCTACTTGAAGCATGCATAACCCCAAGGGCCCCATTCCTGCTATGACAACAATATCTCCCAGCTCTATCCTCGCCCTCTGGACAGCATGAATCGCGCAGCTCAAGGGCTCTATCATTACTGCAAACTCGTCCGGAACATCGTCGGGGACTCTGTGCACTATCGATCCCTCTGGGTACTTCATGTACTCAGCAAAACCACCGTCATCATACCCTCCTTGGAAACCGAAAACATAGCCGCGTTCGCACATCCAGTATTTCCCGCTCTTGCAGAAACGACAAGCGTGGCAGGGGAGTATCTGTTCCGCTATCGCCTTGTCACCGACTTTAACCCCCTTATTCTCCGCTCCGGGACCAAGCTCCACAACCTTACCTATGAATTCGTGACCGGGGATGACTGGTGGCTTAACGTAAGGATGCTCCCCTCCCCAGAGAGAGGGTGCTCCATGATAACACTTCACATCGCTCGCACATACTCCGCAAGCACCAACCTCCACAAGAATATCCCCTGGCCCGACTTTAGGAGTGTCAACATGCTCAAGCCTGTAGTCGCCTGGGCCGTAACATACAACAGCTTGCATCCTGCTCTTAACACTCATGAGGAATTAAGAGTAGATGATGAGGATATATTCTTTCCTCTAAAAATTGATGAAAAGTCTTTTAGAGCCTGTTTAAAATTTCTGCGAAATCCTCTTGGCTGAGCCTCCAACCCATTGCTCCAACGTTCTCCTCCACATGCTCAATCCTCGAGGCCTTTGGAATGGGCACAACCGGCTCTATGCAGATAAGCCAGTTCAAAGCCACTTGAATAGGGGTTTTGCCGTATTTTTCACCGATCTTCTTAAGCAGCCTGTTCCCCGCTAAAGCTCCCTTCTCTATGGGAGTATAAGCCATGTACATCATGCCTTCCTTTTTAGCATATGGTATTACTTCAGAATAATCCTTTCTGTAAGTTGGGCTAAACCTGTTTTGGACAGCAGCTATATCATTGTTTTTCAAACAGGCCCTTGCCTCCTCAATACCCTTCACGTCGAAGTTGCTTAAACCTATGTGCCTAATTAAACCCGTTTTAACAAGCTCCTCCATCGCCCTCATGGTTTCGCAAATAGGTATGTCAGAAGGCCAGTGTAGAAGGTAGAGGTCAATATGTGTCCCAAGCCTTCTAGAGCTCTCTTTAGCAGCTTTTAAAACATCTTCATAACGTGCGTGAGTAGGCCAGACCTTAGTCACTATGAACAGTTCATCCCTGTCGAAATCTTTTATCGCCTTACCCACCAGCTCTTCGGACCTCCCGTTAGCATATATTTCGGCAGTATCTATCATCGTCGCCCCCAGCTCGATGCCTCTTTTAAGCGCAGCGATACATGCGTCATCCATAGACTTGTCTTCACCCATTCTCCATGTTCCAAGACCAAGGCTGGATACGCTACGCCCCAGCTTCTTGAAGAACTTCGTATCCATAAGATTGGAAGAGGGATGGT
>CAZTSG010000003.1:0-60502 GCA_964616835.1 uncultured Nitrososphaerota archaeon
GAGCAGTATAGGATGATGATGAAGCATTTGAGGAAGCAGTATCCTTACGGCGCTAAGGCTATTCAGCTAACCGGCGGAGAGCCGTTGATGAGAGACGATATCGTCGACGTTGTTAGAATAACTAAGGAAGAAGGCTTCACGCATATTCAGCTGAATACTCACGGCGTCTTCTTCGCCTTAGAGGGCGGTGTTGAGCTGGCGAGGAAGCTTAGGGAGGCTGGCGTAAACACCGTCTATCTGAGCTTCGACGGCTTGGACCCGAGGATAAACGTGAAGAACCATTGGGAAATACCCTACATCTTCGAAGCATTCAGGAAATCAGGTATGACTAGCGTCGTCCTCGTACCCACAGTCATAAAAGGGTGGAATACTCATGAGCTTGGGAAGATAGTCAGGTTTGCCGCAGCCAACAGCGACATCGTTAGAGGAGTCAACTTCCAACCGGTTTCACTAGTCGGCCAAATGCCTAGGAGCGAGAGGGATAAGCACAGGATAACAATACCGGAAGTAATCAGACTGATAGAAGAGCAGACAAACGGCGAAATAAGCAGGGAAGCCTGGTACCCCGTCCCCTTCACCCTCGTATTAACAATGTTCCTCGAAAAGCTTACAAAAGGGAAGGAGAAGTGGCACATGCCAATACACCCCGCCTGCGGAATGGCCACATACGTCTACCTCGACAAGTCTAAAGACGGCGTCCACTTCGTACCGATAACGAGCTTCGTCGACGTCGAAAGCCTCTCAGAATACTTAAAGCAGAAAACCGCTGAAATGGAGAAGGGAAGAAGCAGATACATGGTCCTACTAGAACTAGTCCGCAAGCTAGGAAGCTTCATAGACAAGGAGAAACAGCCCAAAGACCTCAACCTGGGGAAAATACTGACTAGCATAATCCTAAAAAGAAGCTACAGCGCACTAAGCATATTCCATTATAAATTTAACTATTTAGGTATGATGCATTTTATGGATCCGTATAATTATGATGTTGAGAGGGTGATGCATTGCGGTGTTCACTATGTTACTCCTGAGCCTAATGTTGTTCCGTTCTGCACTTTTAACGTTTTGCCTGAGCTCTACAGGGACAATGTTCAGAGAGAGTTTTCGATAAGCTTGGAGGAGTGGAGCAAGCTTAAGCCTGGGACGGTTGGTGACAAGGCTAAGTACAGGAGGGACGTCAAGAAGCTCGAATCCGGAGAAATATACAAGAAGACCTACGCGGGCTTTCAACTAGAAATCACTTAGAATTAAATAAATTTGTATAAAAGTAGTTATTTCTATAAAGGGAGTCTCCACTTCTCTTCATCCCAAGATTTATATGCAAGGACAACGGCATCTACCCTCTTTTTTTATCTCTTGCATGTAGCCTCTAAGCTAATCTGCTGCTTGACAAAGTACTCCCGCCTCAGCCCTCGGATCGTTAAACTCATCAAGGCTAACTGTGCTCTTAGCGTCCAATATCGTGAGGAGCTCCCCTGTATTTTTATTCCTTATCAAATAATCAGGACTTCTCTTCTCTGGTCCTTCAAATCTCAGGGTTAGCCCCATAATTCTCATCCCTCTTACGACGCATTGGTAGACTAAGCATAGATTCCTCTTCGGGAGACGACACTCAGTACATAAACCGAGTTTAAGATAATCGCATTTGCGGCATAGCTTCCCCGCATCTTAGGGGTCCATGCGCAACATGCATCCTATGGTACTATGTATTCTTCTAAAAAGACTAATGTCATGGTCGTCAGCAGCATAGTGTAGTCGTTTGTTTTTAAAACTTCTTATCTTTATCCTAAGCTACGCTAGATAATATCTTTTTAGCATCATAATTCTAAAATAATTTGCTCTAAGCCTTTAAAGCCTTCTTCACAGGCTGCTTCTAAGTTCAGCTAATTTGCCAAATTAATATTAAAGGTGAACAATCCGCCTAGCTACTTATGGCACTTCCACGAGGAGTTGTTGAGAAAATATTCTGGATACTTGGTCAGAGTTAATGATGTTAAGAAGATTGAGCCAAACGGTAAGGAGTATTCGAGCAAGCTGGCCAAAGCTGGATTGATCGAGAGAGTTGGGTGGGGCCGGTACCGGGTTCCATGCGAGTTAAAAGATCCTTGGAATTTTGAAAAAGACGTGGGTTTAATCCGAGGATGTTGGTAACAGGAGGTTAAGCATAGGGGCATGTGAAGAAGCTTTCTTCTAGCTTGATAAAATATTTAAAAACTCCATGGCCTTTTAAAAACTCGAAATGACTAGGTTGGGGGAGCCTGCTCCCGATTTCGAAGCCCCTACTACAAAGGGCAGGGTTAAACTATCCGCGTTGAAGGAGAAATGGGTCGTTTTGTTAACGCACCCCTCCGGCTTCAACCCTGTTTGCACAACCGAGATCATATCGCTATCCCAGCGCATGGACGAGTTTAAGAAGATGGGTGCCGAAGTCTACTCTATATGCTCCGGGAGCCTGCAGAGCCATATTGCTTGGATAAGAGACGTCGAGGAGAAGTACGGCTTGAAAATACTTGTCCCCGTGGTTGCCGATCCTGATAACAAGATACTGAGCTCCTACGGTGCTTTAGACGCTAACGGCAATGTTTCTAGGAGTGTTTTCATCATAGACCCAGCGGGTGTTTTAAGGTTTGAGGCCCATTATCCTCCTGAGGTCGGTAGGAACGTTAAGGAGCTTGCCAGGGTTTTAAAGGCTTTTCAAACCAGTGTTAAATCAGGCCTCTTGGCTCCTGCGAACTGGGAGCCTGGGGAGCCTATGCTGATGCCTCCGCCTTCAACCATCGACGAGGCTGAGAAGAAGGTTAGGGAGGGGGCGGAGCGCTGGTACTTGCAGAGGAAACAGGTTTAGACTAGGCCTTTCCTCCTAGCTGATTTAGCAATGGCCTGAAAAAGTATTCTTACTGCAGCCGCTGCCGAGGACCCTCCATAGTCCAGGACGGGGTTTAGCTCAACCAAGTCCATGCCTACGAGCCTATCGGTCACTGAGTGTTCTAACAGGTCTAGGAGGATGCTGGTGGAGATGCCGCATGCCTCAGGGTTCCCTACACCGGGTGCGTAAGCAGGGTCGAGAACGTCTAGGTCGATGCTGATGTAAATGCTTCCAGCCTTCTCCACGAGGCTTCTAAGCGTGCTGGAGGCCTCGGAGAAGTTTCGAAGTATACTTCTCGAAGTGATGAAATCCCTGCCATGAGCGTACTCAACCTCTTCTCTACACGTTGCCCTAACCCCTACGTGAACAACTCTACACAAGTCCTCGCTTATCCTCCTCATAACGGTCGCATGGCTAGTCTTTACGCCCTGCGGATACTCATCCCTATAGTCGAAGTGCGCGTCGAAGCAGACTAGGAGCTCGGGCCTTAGGGCCCGAGCAGCCCCTAGCGTTATAGTGTGCTCACCGCCTAGGAGCACGGGGATTTTGGAGTCCTCGCGTACCTCTCTGCAAACCGTCTCGACTCTTTTCAAGACTTCTTCAACGCTGAAGGTTACTGCGACATCCCCCATGTCCGAGATGGGGATTTTCTCCAAGTCTATGCAATCTTCCAGGCTAAGCATCTCGGCCTCGGCTGAGAAGAGCCTTATGCTCGCCGGCCCGAACCTCGAGCCGGGCCTGAAGGAGGTCGTGTTGTCAAACGGTACTCCAATAACTGAGAACCACGAGTCCTCGTATCCATGCCTCACTCCTGAGAAGCAATAGGGGTTTTCAACCAGGTACAGCCTCGCCTTGTTCAAACCGGCTTCTCTGCAATCCGGCTGTAGATAAAGTTTCCCAGTGGTGGCTTTAAGCCTTTAAACTCTAACGGTATTAGAATGCTCTACGAGGCTTTTAACCATATTAAGAACTTTATTCCCGTAGTACTTTTGCTCAATGCTGCTGTGCAGGATTTTAAGCGGAAGGAGCTCGGAGCCTCCGCATGGCTTCCAATAATCACACTAGGCGTTTTCTCCCTGTGCGTCGAGTTGACTGCTTCTCCAAACAGAGTGGAGACCATTACGAGGCTTGTAGCCACGCTTACGACATTTTCCACACTATATTTCCTTAACCTTTATGAAGCAGGAGACGCAGTAATAGTGATTGGTTTAAGCCTTACCCATATTTCGACTAAGAAACCCCTGGTGAGCGGATGCTTTATCCAAACCTTATTTCCGGACTTTGGCTTCACAATCCTATGGAATACTGAGCTGATGATGTTAATTCTAGTCTCATTGAAAACAGTTTCCAAAAAGGCTTCGGAAGCTTTGAGAACATGCATCGTTAAGAACATGCTTCTCCATGTTAAAATAGCTCACTTAATGTTTTCAAATAAAACTAATGGGGAAGATTGTGACAAGCCTAGTGTTTTAAAGCAGAAAATCCCCCTGGTCTCACTACTATTACCGGGATACGTGATAACGATTCTCTTTGGAAGCATCGCCCCATTGCCTTTTCAAACTTCATCCTTTTCGGCTTTTAACTAATACTGATTTGACTAGGGTATGAATACTGCTGCCGCGACAACTGTTGTCCATAATCCATCCTTATTGCCTACTGCGGACTGTGTTATGCTCATCGTCTTAACCCTCTTACCGCTTATCTTCCATATTTCCTTCTGCTCGTCCCAGCTCTTATCTATGTCGAACGGGACGCCTAAGGTGGATGCCAGCATGAAGGCTGCAAGGTCTTCAGCATAGTCTCCGGCCTTCTTCTCAGTCTGACCGAAGGAGTGGTGCTCGCTCAAATAGCCGTAACTCTCGTCGTCGAGCGGCTTAGCCATGCCTATCGACGCCGCTATAAGCCTATTAGGCTCGTTCGTCTCATTCCTAGCTAGGACGACGAAGATTATCTGTCCGGGCTTAAGCTTGCTCAAGCCCTCCTCCCTGCTTATCACCTTGCAGCCGGGTGGGATTATGCTCGAAATAGGGACGAGGTTGAATTGAGCTATGCCAGCATCCCTCAAAGCTATCTCGAATGATGCGAGCCTTTCCCTGTGGACACCCACACCCTTTGTGAAGAACACTTCTCTCGGGACGAAGCTGAATCCTTCCATTCTTATTCTATTGAAAGAAGAACTCGAAAAAAGGTTTAAGATAAAGCTTTCCCCGGGCGGTAAAACGTATTAGGAAGCTTCTCTGGAGAGAGTTGAAATGGTTTCGCAGAGCAAGGTTAGGATAATGATAGTTGGATGCGGCGGAATATCCTTCATGCATGTTAACAACCTAATTAAGCTAAGCAACGCCGAGATAGTTGGGCTATGCGACGTTAACCCAGGAAACATAAGGAGGCTTAAAGACCATTTCCCCATACTGGAAAAGGTGAGGGAACACAGTGATTACAGAAAGATGTATGACTCGACTGAGGCTGATGCTGTCTTAGTGTTGACGCCGCACACATTACATTTTAACCAGGCTATGGATGCTTTAAACAAGGGGATGCACGTGCTGATTGAGAAGCCGATGACTACCAGGGTTGAACACGCTAAGAAGCTTGTTGAGAAAGCGTCGAAGGAAAAAAGGGTTTTAATGGTCTCCTATCAGAGGCATTACGAGCCACCGTTCAGATTCGTAAAGGCGAGGATTGAGTCAGGAAGCATCGGGGAAGTACAATTCGTAACATCCCTACTGACCCAGGAATGGATGAGGCTAACCAGGGGGACTTGGAGGCAAGACCCCGAGCTGAGTGGCGGCGGAGAGCTCATGGACAGTGGGAGCCATATCGTAGATTTCATCCTCTGGTCCACAGGGCTAAAGCCCTCGGAAGTCTTTGCCCAAGTCGACTACAGAGGGTGTAAGGTAGATATTAACACCTCGCTTACCGTCAGGTTCTCAAACGGGGCTCTAGCTAGCGTTAGCATAGTGGGGGACGCTCCCTGTTTCGAAGAATACCATGCGATATACGGTACACGGGGGGCGGTTTTCTACGATAACGGTAGGATTAGGCTATTGGATGCTGAAGGGTCTTTTTCAACAATACCCTTGAAAATGCCTTTTGAACCCAGTAATCCTGATAGGAATTTCGTGATGAGCATACTGGGGCTTGAGAAGCCTGAGTCGCCGGGAGAATGTGGATTAAGAGTCATAGAGCTTACTGAAGCAGCCTTGGAAAGCGCTAGGCGCGGCGAGAAAGTAAGCCTCGGGGAATGAACAGGAGAATGCAGAGGTTTGACCTCCACATACATACTTTCTTCTCTAAAGACTCTTGGATAGACCCTAAGCTCCTCCCTAGGGTAGCTGAGTTAAGGGGTTTAAAGGGTTTCGCTATCACAGACCACAACCGTTTCGGAGCGCATAAGACTGTAGAAGCAGGCGACATGCTTGTAGTACCTGGCGTGGAGATAAGGATTAGCGCCGGAGACCTGATCGCCCTATTCATAGAGGAGCCTTTTTACTCCAAGGATCCTTTTGAAATCTACGATGCAGTAAAGTCGCAAGACGGTGTCTTGATAGCGGCCCACCCCTTCGGATTCCCAAGGATACAGGGAAGCATGAGTAAAAAAGTCTATGAGATCCTTGACGGTGTTGAAGTAGTGAATGCGAGGAATATCTTCCGTGGGCAGAACGAGAAGGCTCTGGAACTTGCTAGGAAGCTTGGGAAAGCGGAAGTCGGCGGTAGCGACGCGCATACTATGCGTGAGGTTGGGAGGGCATACACTTTAGCAGATGCCTCGAGTCTAGAGGAGTTGCGTTCAGCAATCAAGAAGAAAGCTACCCGCGGAGTTGGGACGTTAAGCTCCCCCTTGGTGCATCTGGCCAGCTTTGCTGCAAGCATCATGCATGCTGTTTCGCGTTAGAGATTCATCTTTCTATATATTGCTTAGAAAATTGAAAAAAATAAAGGGTGGAAAAGTCTCAGCATACACGCTTACTTTTACTCTTCTTGGATTTGGCCTTACTCTTCTTAGATTTTTTCTTCACAGCCATTTTTCAGAAGAATTTGTGTTGAACATGCACTTAAACTTTTTGTTTTTTAACGTTTTGAAAAAATCTAACAGAGAGTTTCAACCAACGCATCAAACGTTTCAAGAAAAGATTCCTCTGCCCCAACAGGTATGACTCCGGAAGCAGCTACGCTGTGGCCGTCTCCAAAACCACCGTGTTTACTGCAGGCCTCCGGCAGAACTCTAGACAAAGGGGGTTTAGAACCGTTGTCAATCATGCTCTTCAACTCGGAGGGAGCTCTCGCAGAAACCTTCACGTAGTCTTCCTCGAGAGAACCGTAGCCTGGAATATCCCTCGGAATCTTCATGAAGCCGAGCAAATACTTACTACTGTCTACGAGCCTCTGGTAGCTTAAGTAGGAAGTGAAACTGCCGAGCACCTTGCTCCCCATGTTCTTGAAGAAACCACGGGAGTCGAACCATTGAACATTCTTCTTCTCACCCAAGCCTTCTCTAGCTATTAGAGCCAGCAGAGCCTTGTTAGCCTTCTTCCTCTCCTCCTCCAAGGATTCTGAAAACCTTAATGTTTCAGATGCGAAGCCATGTGTACACGCGTCAATAGCCTTTTCAACACCGCCACGGTAATACCCCACTGAAGCAAGTATCGTGAGTATTTGCGAAGCCCTAGTCCTGGAGAGCATAAAGCCCTCAGCAGTAATTTTGAAATCTTTACCAGACTCTTCTACAACACCTTTCTCCAAAGCATCTTTTAAAGCAAGCTTATTTAACCCGGATGGTGCTCCAGGCACTTCCACGGAGCCTATTACAGCCAGGTGCGCGAGCCTGCTAAGCTCCTCGTCGACACTCTTGGTAAAGAAATATGCTACTGTGGAGGCTGAAGCATCCTTCTCCCCCACGTATCCGTAGAGCTCAGGGTTGATGTTGAAAACGTTCTCCCTGGAAGCTGGCTCAGTATCGTGATGGTCGATAATAACCGCTAAGCCTTCCCTACTTATTAAGCTCTCTATCCTCTTAACGTGGGCTGAGCCAATATCCGTGAAGACGACAACCCTATTCCGAGACAAAGTTTTCTCAAGAACCTCTGGGAAAAGCTTGTCTAAGCAAACCGTCCTAATCCCATAGCCCATTTTTTCTAGAGCCGCCTTGGCCAGCGCGGCCGAACAGACACCGTCAGCCTCATCATGGTGTATGAGAACAACCTCTCCTACCTCTTTTCTCAAAGCCTGTATAGCCTTATCAATACTTGTCTTAAACACTTCCAACATGTTATTTCTAACATCGAAGTGGGAAATAAAGTTGAAGCATAACAGATTCCACATGCAAAAAAGAGATAAAGCGCTTCTAAACGCGTATTTTTCCAGAGCAGTATGCAGACTACTTACCTCTTGACAACTATTTCCTCAAGAAGTATTTGAACAGCCTTCTTACTAAGCTCCCTAGCAGCCTGGTCCAAGGTCACATAATTTAGTGCTTCCTTGGGACAATACTGGACGCATTGAGGAAAGCCCTGTTTCTCACAATAGTCGCACACTATCACCTTCCTTTTGTCCAAGTGCAACCTTATTACCCCGAAGGGGCATGCTTCAACACACCATCCGCAGCCATTACACTTGTTTTCATCCACCACTATTACTCCGTTAGACTTCTGCTTCAACGCATCCCTTGGACATGCTTTAACGCAAGGAGGGTCTTCACACTTCCTGCAGGTTACTGCAAGGTTTAAGAAAGGCTCTATTCTGACAACCCTTATCCTAGCCTTCTTAATATTTAGAACACCCTCGCTGGCGTATGAGCATATGTACTCGCATATTTTGCATCCGTTGCACTTCTCCGGGTCGCAGACAACGATTTTCCTAAGCCTCGACTCCAACCTCCTCAGCCTCCTTCACTAATCCAAGTTCTAAAAGCTTCCTCTTAGTAGGTATCCCGTCTTTACTCCAGCCTCTGCACTCGTAGTAGCCGTCTAAGGCCTCTTCATACTCCTCCCTCTTTATCACAGCACCCTTAACAACATCGTCTGGCAACGGGTCTTCGAAAGCCCTAGGAGGCGGGTAATCATCCTTTCTAGATATCCCACACTTGACGTTGAAACACCTCGCTAAATTATGTATCCTCTCGCCCGCTTTAATGATCTGCTCGCCAGTCATGCTCAACCCAGTTACGAGCGTGTAGAGCCTTGCAAGCTCGTCGGCAGATTTGAAAATCCCCCTCGTAAACTTGCATATTATCAACGAGTCTATTACGGCGTAAAGATTCTCACCCTCGTATACTATCTTGCCCCTGCTACGATCCAGCCTAAGCCTGTCAACCTGACCCTTAACGTCAACCTGGTACGAGCCGGACCTCAGGTAGTCAGCGCCCCTGTTGGAGACTGCGAAGCCCAGAGTGGAGGTTTGTAGAGACCTGAGTTCGTAAGCCGCCCATTCCAAGCCCTTACAATGTACTGCAAACCTTTCAGACCCCCTGCCAAGGATTTGAGAAGCCCTTCTAACACCCTCAGCCAACAGGTTTCCAAGCTTACCCTCTTTGAGGCAGAGCCTTCTAAGAGCCTCAAGCAGTGCCTCCCCATTTCCAAATCTCAAGTCGATGCCGTCAGCCTCATCCTTGCTCAAAATGCCTTTTTCATAACACTCCATCGCCCAACCGACTACGTTTCCCGCGGAGATAGTGTCTACGCCGAGCGTATCGCATATTTCAACAGCCTTAGTTATAACGTCGAGGCTCCCTATTCCACAATTCGGGCCGAGCAGGGCTAGGCTCTCGTAGTCGACGCTTGAAATAGCCCCCGAGTAAAGCTCCCTGGCTTGATTAACGTGGTCGCATGCTATCGGGCAGCCTGCGCACGCGATAATCTTCTTCACATGCGTCTTCAGCATCATCTCTCCAGAAACCTCCTCAGCATATTCGAACGTGCCCCGTTGAAAGTTGTATGAAGGCAAGCATCCAAGCTTATTATGGACAAGAATATTGGCGGGAGTACCGTAGATCCTGTACTTCTCAGTAGCAGGCCCCTGGCAACGCTCGTTAAGGTCTGCAACAAACCTTACAAGGCCCTCGATGTCAGCAACCTCAACATCCCCAGTCCCCCTTATCGCTACAGCCTTAAGGTTTTTAGAGCCCATTACAGCGCCCAATCCGCATCTTCCAACTTGCCTATTCCTCTCGTTGGTAATGTTAGCAAGCTTCACCATCCTCTCCCCCGCGGGACCTATTGACGCCACTGTGAAAGACTCGTCTCCAAGCTCCTCCTTAATCATCTCTTCAGTCTCCCACGTCGTCCTGCCCCAGAGTTGTGAAGCATCCCTAAGCTCAACATTATCGTCGTCAACCATCAGGTAGACAGGTTTCTCAGCCCTGCCGGTGAAAACTATACCGTCCCAGCCTGCGCTCTTAAACTCTGAGGCGAAGAGGCCGCTGGATATTCCGAAGCCGAATATGCCTGTCAAAGGGGATTTAGCGAAGACCGAGTACTTGTTGCCGGCTGAGGAAAGAGTCCCGGCTAAAGGCCCAGTCCACCAGATTAAAACGTTTTCAGGAGACAAGGGGTCTACTTGCGCAGGGTTCGGAAGCGTATCGTAGAGCGTTCTAGCACCGAAACCATAGCCTCCGATATAGTTGAGAGCCATAGACTCGCCGACTCTGCCTACTGAAGTCTTGCCCTTAGTCAAGTCGACAATCAGATATTTCCCAGCATACCCCTTCAAAACCTATCCTCCTCCCGCTACAGAAGGCGATAATACAACCCTGTCCCCAGGTTTAACATCATACTCGTCCAGCCTAGTCAAGTCGACGGGATTACCGTTCAGTATTATAAGAGAGTATTCATCCATCGATTCTCCACGGGGGCTCAAGAAGTGAGAAACCAGGTCTACACCCGCCTTCTTGCCAAGCTCTTCGACGAGTTTGAGTAGGCTTATGCTAGAGTCGACGGGAAAACTAATACTCTTAACCTTAAATAATTCTCTGAACCTTCCTATGAATTCTACGCGTATCTCATTCAAACCCGATTAGATTGAAGAGGAAGAACCTTATAAGAATTTTTTCAGACTAAAGTTTTTCTATACCTAAACTATTCTTCATTAAGCTAATTTGTCTACGAGGATAGTTGAAGAGCCTCCGCTTACGATAGTTGAGAAGCGTTTCTACGTAAACATCATACGTCTGACTATTGACAGGAGCAAGTGTATTTTCTGCGACGTATGCATGAGGGTTTGTCCAAAGAATGCTATAAGGCCCGTTAGGAGGGGAGACGGCTCCATAGCACTATCTATTAGCGACGAGTGTAGTCTCTGCGGAGCATGCGAGCCCCTCTGCCCCTCGGGGGCAATAACCGTAACGGTAGACGGTAAGCGTTTGAATCCGATTGTCTCAGCAGGAGGCTTCCCCCTCCCGTTTCCCAAGGTTGAAGTAGACCAGTCCAAGTGCAGGGAGGACTGTTACGAGTGTTTGAAAGCATGTCCCAGGGGCGCCTTGACAATAGACAGTAAGCACAACATTATGGTTGAGGAGAGCAAGTGTTTAAGATGCCCATGGTGCGAAGACGCTTGCCCCGAGAAAGCTATAAGAGTAAACCCGATTTTCGAAGGCTGGGTGAGCGTCGACGAGTCTAAGTGCGAGGAGAAGTGTGAAGCCTGCGTGGAAATATGTCCGACGAAAGCACTGACCAAGGAGAACGGCAGGATTAGGGTCGACCAGAGGCACTGCATACTCTGCAACGCCTGCACTCGCGTAGAAGTATGCAGGAATAATGCGATAACCGTGGTGAGAAGGAGGGTTCTGCATCGCGAGGGTTTCTCAGCCGTTTGGGCGAATGCTTTGAAAAACCTTTTAGGGGAGAGGCTGGCCGCTAAGGAGCTCGACGCGGAGAGCCGTATTAGGCTGAGCAAGCTGGTTGAGGAGGCTAAGCTGTAATGGCTGAGGAGCCGAGGATAGGAGTATTCGTATGTCACTGCGGCAAGAACATTGGCGGCGTAGTCGACGTAGCTAGGGTTGCCGAATATGCTAGGGCTCTTCCCAACGTGGTCTATGCTTCGCACAACCTCTACACTTGCTCGGACGCGGGACAGGCTGAGATAAAGAGAGTGATAAAGGAATACGGGTTGAACAGGGTTGTGGTCGCAGCCTGCTCGCCGAAAATGCATGAGCCAACTTTTAGAGCATGCGTCTCCGAAGCAGGCTTAAACCCATACCTCTTCGAAATGGCTAACATAAGGGAGCACGACTCATGGGTTCACGCTAACGATCCCGAGGGCGCTACTCGCAAGGCTATGGACCTCGTCAAGATGGCTGTCGCCAAGGCGCGCTTACTGGAACCCCTTGAGCCAATAATAGTCCCGGTTGAGAAGACTCTGCTAGTGATAGGCGGGGGCATAGCAGGCATGAGGACAGCGCTCGACGTGGCTAACGCTGGTTACAACGTGATACTGGTTGAAAAGTCTCCGAGGCTCGGCGGCAAGACTGCGATGCTAGGCAAGACCTTTCCGAAGGTGGATTGCACAGCCTGCTTGATAAACGAGATTATAAGCAGAGTATTGACGCATCCGAGGATAAGAGTATTGACGCTCTCTGAAGTCATTGGCGTAGACGGCTACGTTGGAAACTTCAACGTAACAGTGAGAAGGTCACCGTCGAAGGTCTCAGAGGAGTGTATTGGGTGCGGTAAGTGTGTTGAAGCATGCCCTGTCGAGGTTGACGAAGAGTTCACGCACAGCCTATCGAAGAGGAAGGCAATAATCCTCGTTGAGAAAACGCAGGGAGGTGTTGGTTGCGAATACGGATATGAGAAAGCAGTCCATATACCAGGCCTAGTGGGAAGTCCGTTGAAAGCAGTAGTAGACGTCGATAACTGCATCAAGTGCGGAAAATGCGTTGAAGCATGCCCCGTCAAAGCGATAAACCTTGAGGAACCTGAGTTGGAAGAGGCCTTCAAAGTCGGAGCAATAGTGATAGCAACGGGATTCGACCTCTTCAACCCCTCTAGGAAGCCCGAGTACGGCTACGGCAGATTCAGAAACGTGTTGACAAGCATGGAGTTCGAGAAGATCCTAGCACCAGACGGGCCAACCGGAGGAGAAATAGTTAGGCCGTCAGACATGAAGCCAGCCGATAGGGTGGCGTTCATACAATGCGTAGGGTGCAGAGACGAAGCCACAAACATATACTGCTCCAGAATATGCTGCATGATAACCCTCAAGCAAGCAATACTTGTGAAAAGGAAGAACCCGAGCGTAGACGTGACGGTATTCTACATAGACATAAGGGCGGGTGGGAAAGAGTATGAGACAATATTCAGAATAGCGAGGGAAATGGGAGTGAGATTCATCAGAGGAAGGCCAGACAGAGTCGATGAAAAGAACGGTATGCTGATAGTAACGGCGGAGGACACGTTGAGCGGGGAGAGAGTAGAGCAGCCGGCGGACATAGTGGTATTAGCGGTAGGGATGCAACCGTCGGAGGGAACTGATAAGCTTGGGGAAATGCTTAGGGTACCACGCGACCAGCATGGATTCTTCATGGAGGCACATATCAAGCTGAAGCCCGTTGAGACAGTGGTGAACGGAATATTCTTAGCGGGAGCATGCGCAGGCCCAGTAGACATACCCATGGCGGTAGCGAGGGGGCATGCAGCAGCCTCGAAAACACTCTCACTGTTCTCAAAGGATTACATAGAGCTGGAGCCTATAACAAGCTACGTGGACCCGATGAAGTGCAAAGCATGCCTAGCATGCACGAAAATGTGCCCGTATCAAGCGCTTAAACCAGTAGAGAAGGAGGGGAGAAAAGTAATACAGGTGACGCAATCGATGTGCGCAGGATGCGGAACATGCGTAGCAGGATGCCCATTCGGAGCACTAAACCAACATCATTTCACAGACCAGCAAATATACGCGCAAATCGACGCAGCGCTTGAAGAAAACCCGCAAGACAAAATAATAAGCTTCAACTGTAATTGGTGTAGTTATGCGGGAGCCGATTTCGCCGGCGTGTCCCGCTTAGAGTATCCTTCGAGCGTGAGGATTATCAGAGTGATGTGCTCCGGCAGGGTTAGTGAGAAGATGATTCTCAGAGCGTTCGAGAAGGGCGCGGGAATGGTTCTGGTTGCACCATGCCACCCCGCTGACTGCCACTATATTAGTGGCAACGAGTGGGCCCGTAGGCGTGTAGAGGCTCTGAAGAATAGACTTAGCAAGATGGGTATTAATCCCGAGAGGCTCTGGTTCGTCTATGTTTCCGCCGCCGAGGGCAACGTGTATCAGAATACGATCATCCGCATGCATGAATACTTGCAGAAGCTTAAGCGCGGCGAGGCCAGCTGGGGTTTTGCCGAGGCTAAGGCAGCCGTTTAGCTAGCTTTCTGTTTTTGCAGCATCTTCCTCTGGAACGCTTTATAATCTCTTTTACATGGTTGAGTATTGTTTAAACTGTAACAAAAGTATCTAATGTAAAAAAAAGAACTATACTTTCAATACATAAATAAAAGTTTAAGTAATAAGACATATGTTCTTCTACTGGGGGAGTAAAATTAACTAGATGTGAATTGTCTAAAACCTTTTTAGAGGCATTAGTATTTTCGATAATACTATCTGTCTTCCTGAATGCTTTCTCTTATGCTATTGCAATGGGGTATACTGGATTCATGGAGGAATTTGAAGAAGATAGTCGATATTCAGGAATTTTGATACTCATATCGATTATCTTGATAGTTACGACTCTTACGCTATTGCTAGCCTTTTTAAACGAGAGAAAAGAATTGAAAAAACATGTCCAGGATTTTCATCTCTGCCGACAATGAAAAGCCAGTGGATTAATTCTAGATATCATTGCAGAGTTTCTGAGGCTTTTATAACCTTTTGCCTAGGACTGGAAAGGCGGTTACGCTTAAATATTTGGGCACGGTTTTAGAAACGGATATGGGATGTTCAAAGTTAAGGCTAGGGTGCGGAATGTTTTCGACAATACTAGGGCTACTGACGTGGAGCTTTTGACAGCAGCTCTACCTACACTGTTCTACCCAGCTCCCTTCTCAGCGGGCTAGGTGTTAAGCCGATTAGAAGGGTTAGGCTACGGCTTGCCGACAATAGGGTTGTGGAGAAGGATTTGGGTGAAGTAGGTGTTGAAATCGAGGGCTATCAGTTAACATCAACCCCGGTTGTTTTCGGAGAGGAAGATGTTTATCTGCTCGGCTCCATGACCATGGAGGGTCTTGGATTAGCGCCTGACGTGGTTAAGAAGAAGCTCGTGCCCGTGGAAGCATTCCTCATGCAATGCTCTATTTTTAGCGGGCGCATGGGCAAGGGGCTTAAACACGTCAGGATTTTAAGGTGTTGAGGAAACTATTCCGGTTTTCCGCTGAGTAGAAGCTCTTGATACTCCTGGTTTATTCTCCGGTATTTTTCATAAAGGATTTTGCTGATCCTAAGCCAGTCTTGAACTACTTTCTGCCATAGCTCGCTGGCCACCAACTGTCTAGTCACGTATTCTCTCAACGGCTTCTCACGTTTGATTGTTCTCTGACGCCAGTTGAAGCTTACGAGTCCTGCACGTCTCAAATACTGGATAGCATGGCCGATTTGATCATAATTGATGGGCGGTGGCAGGATTTTTACTAAGTCTTCCATTAATGAGTCGACTGCAATTTCGTCCTCTGGGCGCAGGCAGATAGTGGCTACAACGTTCTGGACGAGCCTCGTAGTCTTGCTCAGATAGATTCCAATCCTTCTCGGCGGTATCAGTGTCTGCTCTAAAAGGTAGCCATACCTCTTGTAAAACCAGTTTTTCACGACTTCCGCCAGAGCAATGTAGGCGGCGAGAATCACAAGCAGAGCTATGAAGAACGTTGCAGGAGGCTTCACAAACCGGAAAATCTCTCCTAATGGCGTATACGGCAGTACCACTGCGAGTGCGATTATTGCAGTACTGCTCAAAAGCAAGGTTCTGCTCGGCTTACTTCTCCAGAACGGGGACTTCTTTGTTCTAATTACGAAGATTACAAGGGTCTGGGAGGACAGGGATTCGATGAACCACGCTGTTTGGAAGAGCGGTTCGGAAGCATTGAATATGAAGAGCATTACGAAGAACGTTAAGAAGTCGAACAGGGAGCTTACCGGCCCAAGAAAAACCATGAATCTTCTGATGAAGCTTATGTCCAGCCTCTTGGGCTTTTCAACGTACTCTTTGTCGACTTCGTCCATAGGTATTGCTGACTGTGAGAAATCGTAGAGAAGGTTGTTGAGCAGTATCTGTATGGGTAGCATGGGGAGAAACGGTAGGAATAACGATGCTCCGGCAACACTAAACATGTTTCCAAAGTTTGAGCTCACACCCATCATGATATACTTCATAGTGTTGCCGAATGTTTTCCTGCCTTCTAATACACCGTCGTGGAGCACCCTCAAATCGTTCCTTAGAAGAATTATGTCTGCAGACTCTTTCGCAATATCGACAGCGTTTTCCACGGATATGCCGACGTCCGCTGTTCTCAGCGAAGGCGCGTCGTTTATACCGTCTCCTAGATACCCGACTACGTGCCCATTGTTTTTCAAAGCAGTTATTATCCTGTCCTTCTGGGCTGGCGTGACCCTGCAGAAAACATTAGCCTCTTCAACAACTCTTGCAAGAGCGTCATCATGCATTTGAGCAATCTCCCCACCTGTGACGACCCCTTTAATCTCAAACCCCAGGTATTCGCAGACCTTTCTAGTCACCAACTCGTTATCGCCAGTCAGTATTTTCAACTCTATGCCCGCGTTCTTTAAAAGTTGCAGTGCTTCCCTAGCTGTTTCCTTCGGAGGGCGAGGAAGGCTATGAAGCCTAGAAACACCATATCGTTCTCATCGCTCACATCGTACACTGGTTTATCCGCCTTCAGGCGTTTATACGCCACGCTTAAAACCCTATAGCCCTCAGCGCTAAGCTCGAAATATTTCTGCTCAATCCTACTACGCACCTCATCCGTTATGTCTGCTATAACGTTTCCAACCTCGTAGTAGGAGCAGATTTTTGAAACTTCCTCGGGAGCACCCTTGGTAATCATAAACCGCTGATTCTGATATTCAACAACTACGGAAAGACGTTTACGGACGAAATCGAAAGGTATTTCATCAATTTTCCTATACTCGCTAACGTCGACTTCCCCAAATCTCAGTATTGCTTCGTCAAGGGGGTTTTTCAAACCCGTCTGATGATAGCTATTAAGATAGGAGTATAGTAGAACCTTCTCGCTCTTGTCGCCGTTGAGGTCTACGTAAAGCACAAGCCTTATCCGGTTTTCTGTCAATGTTCCAGTCTTATCCGTGCATAGAACATTCATGCTTCCAAAATTCTGTATGGATGCTAGGCGCTTCACTATAACCTCTTTCCTAGCCATTGAGACGGCTCCCTTAGAAAGGTTTATCGAAATTATCATCGGCAGTAGCTCAGGTGTTAAGCCGACGGCTAGAGCTACGGCGAAAAGAAGCGAATCCAAGATGCTACGCATGTAGAGGGCGTTGATGAAAAATACGAAGACAACTAGAAGAAACGTCACCTGCATCATCATGTAGCCGAAGCTTCTAATACTCCTCTGGAATTCTGTTTCAGGCTCTTTCGCAACAAGCCTTCTTGAAATTCTCCCGTATTCGGTTAAGCTTCCGGTCTTGACCACGAGTGCTGTTGAAGACCCGCCGACAATCGATGTACCCATGAAAAGATAGTTGTTCCACTCGGTAATAGTTGGATCATAGGCTTTAAGCGGCTCGGCGACTTTCTCCACAGGCAGTGATTCGCCAGTCAATGCGGACTGGTCTACGAACAAGTCTTTGGCGCTTAATACTCTAGCATCCGCGGGAACGATATCACCAGCAGAAAGATATATTATGTCTCCTGGAACGATTTCCGCAAGCCTCACCTCCTTTTTAACACCGTCTCTCAACACGGTAGCTGTGGTTGCTACTCTCTGTTTAAGCATCTCAGCAGCCCTTTCAGCCTTATGCTCTTGGTAAAAGTCTAACACAATGCTGAAAATCACTATCGAGAATATGATGGTAGTGTTTACGATTTCGCCGAAAAATCCTGAAACTATTCCGGCAAAAAAGAGAATAATTACCAAAGGGCTTTTAAAATACGAGAGGAAATCGACTACTACTGCTCTCTTCTTTCTCTTTACTAGCTCATTATAGCCAAAGACTTCGAGACGTTTTTCTGCTTCTTCAGACGAGAGTCCATTTGGAGAAGTCTTAAAACGCGAGAAAAGCTCTTCAACAGGAAGGGTTAAAACTTCCTCGGTGCTTGGCAGAGTCCAGTTTAAGGATTCGCTAACGCTAGACGCACCTTGACTTTGAAGAGTCATTAAACCCAAAGTAATTCAAGCGACCCTTTCTTAAACCTTTACACTTCAATAAATCTCTACTAACCGAGCAGCTGCTGAAGCAACCAAGATGCTTGAAGACACTCTAGGATTTGGATTGCAGAAGCGTCCCAGAGAAGAAGCTGCATAAACATCAATAATATATTTATAACACTGTTTGGAGAATTCGCGAGGAAATGGATGCTCCATGCTTAAGATACAAGTGTGTTAAGTGCTGTTTAGAAACGGAGATGCTCCTCTTAGAAGAGGATGTTGAACGTATAGGTAGTCTGGGTTTTAAAACGGAGTATTTTGTTGTAGACAGGGATGGTTGGCTTTACTTAAGGAATGTTAACGGCAGGTGTGTTTTCAACGACGGTAAGAAATGCTCGATCTACGAGAACAGGCCTCTAGGGTGCAGGCTATATCCTATTGTGTACGATGAGGATTATGGTATTGTGACTCTAGATGACTATTGCCCTTACAGAGGCGAGTTTAAGTTTTCCAGGGCTGATGGGGATAAGGTGTTTTTCCTCGTCGAGAGGCTTAAGGATGAGAGGAGACTTAGAATGGCTCATAAAATCCCTTGAAAAAGAGTAGAGGCTTTCCTGAAGCAGAATAGAGAAAAACCTTATACTCTTGTTCCAGAAGCTTTTCCTTAAGCTTTCTCAAGTCCTTCTATTACTATTCTGTTTTAAGCGAAAAACTCTGGTTCGAAGGTCTCCAAGCCTTATTTTATCGAGAACCTGTTTTAAGCTGTCGACTTCATGCTCTCGCCTTGGAGGCTTAAAACGTTTTATAACGAGGCTCTTCATCCCCACGAATCTGGGTATTAAGAAATCGTACATGAAGTTATCCCCTACATGCAAGACTTCTTGGGGTTTAAAGCCAGTGTCAGAACAGACCTTAACGTAGAATTCAGCAGTCTTGCGGGGCAACGAGTATGTTGAAACCGATGAGAATATTTTTGAAAAATATTTTTTGAAATCGTCTAACACTGCTTCCAAGAGTAGCATGGGAAGGTTTGACGAGACTATCAGACTATGGCTAGAAGACAGTTCAGCGATTACTGGCTCGACATCGGGAAATACCGTTATAAACGGCTTCAATTCTTTGAGAAGCTCTTCAACGCTTCCTTCGACACCAAGCCTCTTCATCCAGTACTCTGGCAGATACCACCTTACATCATCCGGGCTTATTGTTCCATACGTCTGTTTAACGTGAGAAAGAGCTTTTTCAAAAGGTACTCTGTGCTTCCTAGCGTATGCTGTAGGTATAAGCACATCCCAGAAGTATTTAACAGACCTTCCGTCTACGAGCGTCCCAGTAACATCTAGGGAAACAGCCTCTACACCATGCAAAGCCTCAACTGCATTTGTTCAAACTATTTTTAAGTTTTTATTTTAAAGATTGTTAGAAAAGCTAAAAAGACTGTGCGGAGGAGATATTCCCTCCTAATGGACGAAAGACTAGTTTGGACAGTGATTGTTGCAATACTACTGGCTATTCCCCTAGAGAAAGTTGCTTGTCAAAGGGCTTATGCCCAAGCCGAGTCCGATGCTTCTTCGCGCGGGATACTCGGAGACGTTTTGGATACAATTGGGCTGCACGGTCTTGTCGAAAACCTGTATTCGTTTAGAACCAAGGTTATTTACAGTAGCGGGCTTGACAACGAGTTTTTACAATGGCTTCTCCCTTATTACAGAGAATTCTCTAGAGCAGTATTGGAATCCCCCCTATGGCCCCTCAAGCTGGTTCTCCTTCCAGCAGCCCTCGTAATATCTTCCTGTCTCCCGCTTTATCCGCAGACAGGTCTGCTGGGAGTAGTGTTCGCCTCGGGCTTTCTAACCGGAATGGTGTATGTGTTTCCGCTCTTCCTGATTATCGAGGTCTTTTCTAAAGTAGGGCTGGTTGCTATGCACGGCAAGACCATGCTTAAAACGCTTCCAGTACTCTTCATCATTTCAGCACTCATCCTTCTTATTGCCTACGGGTATCCTAATGCTCCACTACTGTTCGCAGCCTACGTAATTCTCACAGCTACGCTCTGGTTTACGTGGTTCCTGCCCATACTCTTATATTATTGGAGCTAACTGCAGTAATCAGGGTAAAGTTTAAACACTGGTTTTAAACGGATGATGCGAGAATTGAAGCCTGAGAGAATATTGTTAACAGTGCTCGACGGTCTGGGAGACCATGCTTGCAAAGAATTAGAAGGGTTCACACCGCTTGAGAAAGCATACTCTAGCGGAGCCAGGAGGCTAAAGGAGAATGGTTCTCAAGGTCTTATGAACGTGATATCTCCGGGAGTGCCTCCGAGCAGCGACGTTTCCCATCTGATCATGTTCGGATACGATGTTGAGGAGGAATACTTCGGAAGGGGACCGATAGAAGCCCTCGGGGAAGGTGTTGAATTGAGGGAGGGCGAGGTAGCTTTCAGGGGGAATCTTGCAACAGTAAGGATTGAGAACAATCACCCAATTGTAGTTGACAGGAGGGCTGGGAGAATAAGCGGTGAACAGACTAGGGAGCTCGTGGAGTATTTGAACGATGAAGTGAAATGCTCAGAAGACTGCAAGGTTGTCTTCAAACCTTTATCGGAGCACAGATTCGTGATGATCGTCTCCGGAGAAGGGTTGTCGCACGAGGTCACGGACAACGACCCCCATGCAGAGGGGAAGCCTATACTCCTATGCCAGCCACTGGAGGAAGCTAAGGATAAGAAGGGTGCTGAGAAGCTTGCGAAAATAGTTAACGATGTGACTATCCAGGCTATTGAAAAACTCAGTAAGCATGAATTGAATAGGAAGAGGAGGGGTAGCAAGCTTCCCGAAGCCAATGCCATACTTGTAAGGAGCGCTGGGACAATGAGGAGGATGAGGAGCTTTGAGGAGAAGTGGGATTTGAAAGCAGCATGCGTCGCCGCGGGGCCGCTCTACAGGGGTGTTGCGAAAGCAGTTGGAATGGATGTTTACGATGTCGAGGGCGCCAACGGGCTTCTCAACACTAATATTGAGGGGAAGGTTTCTAAGGCGCTGGAGCTACTGAATTCTTATGACTTTGTCTACCTTCATTTCAAGGGCACTGATGTCGCAAGCCACAGCAAGAACCCTGTTGCGAAATACAAGTTTATCAAACGGTTCTACGACAGCCTGAGGCTTATCGACGACTTCGTTTTAAACAGTACTACGATAGTCGTCACCGGAGACCACACGACCCCCTGTGATAGAGGAATGCACACTGGAGAACCAGTCCCCATACTCATCGCTTCAAAAGGCTTAAGGAGCGATGCGACCAAGGTTTTCTCAGAAAGAGAAGCTGCTTACGGTGGGCTTGGGAGAATCAGGGGGTGTGACGTTATGCCCATCCTACTGGACTCCATAGAGAAAACCGTAGAATACGGAACGAGACCCTCACCGAGGAGAGTAAACTACATGCCTAAGAGGCTAATGTATCTCAGCATAACGAGATTTTAAAAACAGATTATTCTACAAATGGTTAGAAACAAAAAATAATAAACGTTTTCAACAATACAGTGTTCAGCATTTCGAAAGCAGGAGGAGATGGAAGTGGCGAAGTATGTAGTGAGGCATGATGACAACCCTATCCTAGTGCCTATTAGAGAGCATGCCTGGGAAACGTTTGCTGTTTTCAATCCCTGCGTAATAAAGAGAGGAGGCTTCTACTACATGCTTTACAGAGCAATCTCTTCCTCAGATCTTTTGAGAAAACAAGGGTCCAGCTTCAGTTCCATAGGGATAGCGAAGAGCAAGGACGGTATACATTTCACTGACAGGAGGAGGTTCATAACGCCTGAGGAATGGTGGGAGAGGTTCGGATGCGAAGACCCGCGGGTAACTTTCATCGACGGAAAATACTATATTCTGTATACGGCCATATCTACGCTGCCGCCTACTCCGGAAGGGATAAGAGTCGGGCTTGCAGTAAGCAGGGATTTGGAGAAGATTGATGAGAAACACTTAGTCACGCCTTTTAACGCTAAGGCTGCGGCGCTCTTTCCTGAGAGGATTAAGGGCAAGCTGACGATGGTATTGACGGTGAATACTGACAGGCCTCCAGCATACATAGGGATTGCCCAGCTTGGAGACGATTGTTCAACATGGTATGGCGAGTTTGAAAAGTGGTATAGGGAGTTGAAGGATCATGTTCTAACCCCGGACCCAAGGAGGTCGACGATGGACCATATTGAAGTCGGAGCACCACCAATCAGGATAGATGAGGGTTGGCTGCTGATATACTCGTATATTCAGAACTACTTTTCCCCAAATCCCGGAGACAGAATCTTCGGGGTCGAGGCTCTAATACTTGACCATGATGATCCGAGGAAGATTATTGCTAAAACTGAGTATCCCTTCCTCGTGGCTGAAGAGTATTACGAGTACTGGGGGCATGTGTCGAAAGTAGTTTTTCCAACATCCGCCCTCCGTGAGAAGGATGAGATAATGCTTTACTACGGTGCTGCCGATACTGTGTGCTGCTTAGCGACGATCGGAGTTAAGGAGCTAATTGAAATAATCCGCTCTAGGACTGAACAGGTTTTCGAAAGGTTTTCCGAGAACCCGATAATAAGGCCCGATGGAAGGCATGACTGGGAGGCACTTGCCACTTTCAACCCTGCCGCGATAGAGCTCAACGACAAGATCTACATTTTCTACAGAGCGTTATCCAAGGATAAGACCTCTTACATAGGGCTCGCCGTCACCGAAGACGGCTTCAGAATAATCGAGAGACTGGAGGAGCCGGTGTATTCGCCGCGGGAGGGGTTTGAAATGAAGCTGACCCCAGGGCACTCGGGCTGTGAGGATCCGCGTGTAGTAAGGATTGGAGACAGGCTATACATGTTCTACACTGCTTACGATAACGTTAACCCGCCTAAGGTAGCCTTGACGTCAATAAGCGTCAAGGATTTTCTCAAGAGGGATTGGAATTGGACTAAGCCGAAAATAATTTCGCCCCCCGGCATGGACGACAAGGATGCGTGCGTGATACCTGAGAAGATTAACGGCAAGTATATGTTTATTCACAGGGCTGGAGGCATAAACATCGTCTTCGATTACGTGGATTCGCTCGACGATATCGATCCTAACAAGCTTGTGTCCTTTAAGCTCTTGAGGCCAAGGGCTGGGATGTGGGACGGTAAGAAGGTTGGCTTGGCAGCTCCGCCGATTAAAACACCCAAGGGCTGGCTGGTTTTCTACCACGGGGTTTCCCACGACAATGTTTACAGGGTTGGCGCAATGCTCTTGGATTTGAAGAATCCGGAGAACGTTATAGCTAGGACTTCACAAGCGATCCTGGAGCCCTCAACAGTCTACGAGAAGGAGGGGTATACTAGGAACGTTGTCTTCCCATGTGGCGCGGTTGTCAGGAGCGATAAAGTATACTTATACTACGGTGCTGCAGACTACTCTGTATGCGTCGCGACAGCATCGTTGAAAAAAATAATGTCGATACTACTATGAGTGTTCAAAAGATTGTTTTAGAATGGTTTAAAAGCCCGTCTAGAAACTCGTCGATGTAGGCGGTTGCCACGCAGACGAACATGTCGTTAGCACCGTAGTACACGTACAGCTTATCGTTACGCAAGACTGCGCCGCAGGGATATGCGATCCTACCCTCATAAGGGGATTCTGGTTCGAGGATGGGTGTTTTAGACCTGCATACCACTCTAGTCGGATCCTTAAGGTCTAGGAGCATTGCGCCGATCCTATACCTATAATAAGGATCCTTTTCATCAACCCCGTAGTATATTCCAAGCCATCCCTCCCTCGTCTTAATTGGAGGAGCTCCCATGCCTATTTTCAAACTGTCCCAAGTACCCTTCCTAGGCGGAATCTCGTACTCTGGTTGTAGAAACCTCGTACTTCCATCCAAGTCCTTCAAATCCTTGACGAAGTCTATGAAGATCGAGGGGAATATTCTGAAGAAAACAACATAATTGCCGTCTATCTTCTCGGGGAGTATGCACGCACTCTTGACGGTTATTCCGGGAGGCGATACTATTCTAGGCTCTTCCCAATTCCATTTCTTCGCAAAGTCCTGAGTGGATATGGATGTTAAAGCTATCCTCGGGTTACTCCTACCGCTGAAAAAGACGTAGCACATGTATATCTTAGAATCATCCTCTATCTTCGTCACCCTAGGGTCTTCGCATCCGAAGCTGTAACACCAGTAGCTTGAGACAAACCTTTTCTCCAGAACACAATCATCAGGCACATAGTCTAGAGAAACCTCGTAAACAGGCCTATGATACTTTTTAAAACGGATACCGTCATCACTAACTGCATACCCAATTCTTGAAACAGAATCCCTACCTATGGCTCTGTAAAGCAAATGGATTTTTCCACCGAGATTTATCGCAGCAGGGTTAAAAGTCGCCACCGCTTCCCAATTATTCTCTCCAGAAGGCCATACTACTGGAGTTGCTACTTTAGAAAGCCTTGGAGCCTCTTTCTCAAACACCATAGGCTTTTTGGACACTATTTTCCTTCCGAATATTCTGCCCCAGAATTTTTTCAGGCTAAATCCTTCTCTCAAAAAAGGAGTCTTTATAAGAGTGCGAAAATGTTTCCCTCTAACCATATGTCAACCCCCCGACACCCCCAGCATAATATATAGAAGATTAAGAATCTGATTTTAAACTTTATGGAAGTATTTGGATTAAGAATGAAAATGGCTACATGAGACAACAGTTGTTACGAAAATATTTTTATAGTGAAAACCTATATTTCTTGACGCTCTGAGACACTTTGCAATTTTAAAATTATTAAAGGCTCAGCTTAGGAATCCAGCCATGCTACCCTTTTCTAAGAAACCTTCTATCTCCCCGTATACGCCATCGTAACCCGGCCTAATCCTAATCTTATCCTCCCTAACCATCCTTATCGCGTAAGCCAGCTTCCTATCATGCTTCTCAACCTCTTCTAGCCGGGCCTCGAGGAGTATACGGTATTCGCTTCCAAACCTTCTTATCAAATCATAATACATGTTCCAGGCCTTCTTAGAATCAGGATTAACAGAGTATACGTATCCTATTATCTCGGAGAGCGGTATGAGGTGGACGTAATCCGAAGCATCCCTAGGCCTCACCCCCTTAGAGCGGTCTGCAAGCTCCTCGATATGTGTTTCAACACCCGATGTAAGCTTCTTTCCACACACTGGGCAGATACCTTTCAGCTCAAAGTACTTAGCTGGGTCAGCGGAGAAAGAGCAACCCCTGTGCCCAGGGTAATGGTACTTACCGTACTCCGGGTGGGTTTCAATAGTGAGTATTATTCTAGACCTGCCCTGCTTACGGATCGCATTTAGTATGCTCTTATAGCTCAAATCCTCCAAGAGCATGAGGTTAGCCTCCCTGCCGAGCCTCCAAGGATAGTAGGAGTGAGAATCGCTGTTCGAAACCAATACGTAGCGATCATTGCCTGAAACCCTCCAGTTCATCGGAGGATCTGACGACAACCCCGTTTCGAGAGCATGTATCTCGCCATGCTTATCCTTATAGCAATCCTTTACGCTAGTGTAGCCGTGTGCTCCGAAGATGCTGAAGTGCGGAGTCCAGACGTGAGCCGGGAAGACCTCGATGTCTTTCGAAACGCTCTTCAATATTTCGACGAGCTCGGGGGAGCTGCATTCGAGCAAAGGCCTACCGTCGGCACTCAAGTCCCCCATGTGTTTCAGAGCGTCGCAAGCCTGTTCGACAGCCTCGAAGTCTGGGAAAAGCACTACGTGATGTATCCTCTTAACAGCATCCTTTTCTCGGTAGACAGTGTTAACCTCTCCTTGAATCAGGAAGAGCGTAGCCTGATCCGGGTTCTTCTCGCTCTTAAGCCTGTAGAGGCCAGGGTGGGATTCGACAAGCTTTTTCTTAAGCTCTCTCAACCATTTTGGATGGGTACAGTCTCCGGTTCCAACAATGTTCAAACCCTTCATCTTAGCGCAGAAAGCAACGTTTTCCAGAGTCATGTCCGCGCTAGTAGCCCTGCTATATTTGGAGTGGATATGCATGTCGACGTAGTAGGACGGTTTGTCCCTCAACTCCCTGAGGAGTTGGTCAACCCGGGTTGAGGCTGAGAGGAGCTCCGAAGACTCGGTGGAGAGATTATTCATTTTCAAATACGAGGACAATAACCTATATTTTAGCCATCAGCCTAATAAGGTTTACCGGATTTTAAGTTTCTGCAAGTCAACCTCTGATCGATTCTTTAATTCTAAAAGCAGCACACGCTCTAAGCTTATGCGTATCATTGAAAAAGAATAAGCCATCTAGGCTTCAGTCTTCTTCCAAAAAATCTTCCCCAAATCCAAAGCACCGTTCCGAGAATGAGCAGTATTATTGAGAGATGCGTTAAATCGCTTTCGAAACCCCAAAAGGTTAAGACTACTTCCCCATCCACTGTTGATTCACCCCTATTCCTCACAACAATATAGTATTCTCCCCTGACCGGTATTTCGAAATTAAACGTCCCGCCCCCTAATCCTTTAAACTCCCTTAAAGGAGTCGCATCCCCAGAACTCATGAACAAATCGTAATTGGACCTGTCGAAGATCAGAAGATCTATTTCCCCACTGATTAAGTAAACGGCTATCCTAACGTTTCTAGGAGGCCACATTGGAGGAAAATGTAGGAAAGAAGTATAATTGCTTGGAAGGCCAAAACGGTAGGTGAAAATTGGGGTGGAGAGGCCACGCATAACTGTTAAAATCGAAACCCCTAAGCCAATCATCACAATCACCGTCCCTATGTAACTCAGTTTCGAATAGCTAGTCAAGCTGCAACACCTCCTTCATGAAGAAGAATGCAAAAGAGAGAAGAGCAAGGGGGAGGAAAAAGTGTAGGAGTATTATACCCCAGGTGTAGACAGTTACCTCCCCGCAGAGAATAAGCTTCAACAATATATACATAGGGTCGAGGTTTGGAGGATTTACATTGCTTATCATTATAGAAACGTTCATCAGCATGATGTTTTCTAGAAAGTATATTGTTATCGCTATAATCACGGCTCCAAACCTGCTTTTAAGAACAATGCTCATAAGAATAGTTATCGAAGCGAATAGAAGAAGAGATAGTGCATCTACTATAACTATTGACAAGACTGTAATAGGGAGTATTGATGCAGTTATGATCCACATGAAGAGCAGTGTAGAAGCGAAATCTATTAACAGTATTATTGAGAAATTAGTTATAAACTTTACAGCGAAAATAATCTCCTTCCTCAACGGGAGAGTTAATTCTCCCATTAAGACATCCTGCTCAATATCCCTGCCGAAAGCGTTAGCGAAAGTTAAGATTGTTACCAAGTATAGAAGTAATGATTTAAAGCCCCCTATGGTGGAAAGAGCTACTTCGAAAACGGATTCCTGAGTCACCATCGGGGTTGCGCTCCCAGGGCCTCCTATGATGAACAGCATGAGTATTAGCCCCAAGTATGGGGCAGTCCAGACTCTCTCAAGCTCAAACCTGACAGTTTCAAGCATTGAAGAATATCTGGCGGATTTAACCACCATGCTTCTTCACCCTTAAAGCATTTATGAAAACGTTCTCCAAGCTCCTCCCCAGCTGTCGGAAACCAATTATCTCATTACCTGTTTGAAGTATTAGATTGGGTAATGCCCGGCGAATAATGGAAGCATCGTCCTTAACATACACGGTGTCCCCGCTCAACTTAACTTTCAAACCGTTTAAACCGTTTAAGGCTTCCGCAAGCTCCCTAGGCTTAGAGACCCTTATCGCATACGTCTTCGAAGCATACTTGTCCAACAGGTCTCCTACGAAACCCTGCTCAATAACTCTCCCCTCATTCATCAGACAAACCCATGAGCATACTTTCTGTAGCTCCGGCAGAACATGGCTAGATATCAGGAAACTAACATCCTTATCTCTATGCATCTTTTTAATCAGCTTTAAAAGCTCAATACGGCCCCTCGGGTCCAGATTAGCAGTAGGTTCGTCGAGAACCACAAGCTCAGGCCTACCAATCATGGCTTTAGCAAGACCCAAGCGAACCTTCATGCCAGCAGAGTAGCCTGAGATCTTTCTCTCAGCATGATCGAGAAGATTGACTTCACGAAGCGTTTCAACAGCCTCACTATCTGGAAGACCCTTAACCCTAGCCACGTGAAGAATGTAACGCATAGCAGTAATATTCATGGGGAAAACAGGTCTCTCGAGAAGGAAGCCCATCCTCCTCGTCAACTCGTATCTGTGAGACCAAGGATCCATGCCCAAGACTTCCACCCTTCCAGAATCAGCTTTTATCAATCCCGCAAGTATGTGGATAAACGTGGTCTTGCCAGCGCCATTCGGACCTATCAGGCCGCCTATACCCTTAGGAATCTCTACGCTTACCCTGTCTAACGCCCTAATCCTGCCGAAGAGCTTTGAAAGTCCTTCCACGCTTATCATCTAGGCTCCTCCCGCTTCCTCCTCCCTCTTAAACGCAGGTAATAAGCAATAACGCCAGCTATAACCCCCAGAGGTAGGAGAAATAATAGCAATGTCCAATATTCAAAACGAGCATCCTCTCTTACCCAAGCAGGCTTACCTCCAACGATCAAGAAGGACATTAGGCTGAAAGTAAGAATAAAGAGCATAATAGAGGAGGAAACAAGTAGTTTCAAATTTAATGTTGCAGTATTCACGGACCAACCCCGTCGAGAAAGTATCACTATCATTGTTTTCTATCCCTTCTTTTCCTAACAAAGACAAAGTAAAATATTACAGTAAGAATTATTAAAACTGGGATTATGTATGGCAGTAATCTGAGTAAAGTAATCAGCAAGTTCGGGGGACCAAGGTCGACGTTTGTAGATTTCAGCACGAATCTTTCTCCCATAAAAAATCCTACTATGTTGAAGGCAGAGAGAAAAGCATCCTCATCGATATTCCCATCGATCATTATAAATGTGTCAGCATCATAATAGTTTTTTCTCGGAAAAAAGTGTTTAACCGATTGAACTTCTAATGGAGCAGGTATATTGTTGGTAGAAAGGCTCTCGACTTCTGTTTCGTTTTCAGTACGCAAGGCAAGCACATCTTGTACTCCTTGGATCGTATCTGCAGGAAAGACATCTTCGGCTTTGGCGAATACTGTTAAGTTTCCCTGCCCAACATATGGAATTCTGTCCCCCAAACCACAAGGTGGAATCCAAATTATCGTTTGGCCCAGCAAGGTTCCGTCAGGCAGTGTAACCTTTCTTGTTGTTAAGTTGATAAACAGTTCCCTAGTTGAAGAGTATGAGCCTATCCTTAAAGTTACCTTGAAGAAGCCGAGTGAGTTATTTATATCCTCGATCAATATTGACAGACGAACATTTATTTTATCATTAAAAGATAAAAAACTTGCATTACTATCACTGCCTAATTCAGATAAATTCAGCAATATTTCAGGAATCATTGACTTATCGTAGAAAACGATAAGGGATGTTCTACCTTCATATTCGAATTGAGCTTCAGGTCTTGCCCAAGGATGAATTGGGGTACAAATAATCAATGTATTGCTTACTAAAAGTAGTATTAAAAAAGAGAAAATAGAAAGAGAGATTTTTTTAAAAGTGAAGGACAATTTTATGCCACTCATGGAAAAACATATGCAGTACCTGAATCTAACGTAAAAGTATGAACTAGGCTTTTAAACTGGGCTCTTGCCTGTGTCTGTGAGCTAAGAAACTTTCCATAGTATGACTTAGCATAACCCCATACATTGGGGTTATCGAATCTCACAGGAGGATCTATTACCAGTATATCCGGGCTAATGTGCCGTGCCATCGCAACCTCCATCCATGTCGTTGTTACTACACCACCGCAAGCTCTGGAAGCAGAGTGAAAAGCTATGTCAAAATAATAGCCAGTTGGACCATACCTTCCTCGCGCAATAGATCCAATCACTGCAGTAGGAGATGGCCATCCATAACTATTTTCCTTTACGGCATTACCCGTCAATGATGTCCATTCACCTGGTGTACCCCAAGCTAACGTGGAGATGATGAGTCCGCCTGCTACAAGCAGGAAAACTATTGCGATGACGCCGGAGACCATTAGACCCCAGTGTTCTCCAACTCTCATATGCCACCACCTCGCGGCCTTCCGTCTATGACACCTATATATATTGCGTTTTATGACGTTTCAGAAACAATTCTGAAATAATTCTTAAAGATATGTTTTGTTTAAATGTAGCGTCAAAATATCAATTTTTATTCGACTTTAGCCGAATTGCTTTCCTGGGTTCTTTCACCTTGCTCCAGCTCCTCCGCCTCCGAATCCTCCGCCGCCGCCGAAGCCTCCTCCACCTCCTCCGCCTACTCCCCCACCCGTTATCACGCCATGGCTGCTGGGGGGACTCCAAGCGGTTATCGGCATAAAGACGGTAGGCATTGATTGAACTATCTTTAACTCTTCAAGCGGGATGCTTAGCTCTCTCATTGCTTCAGCAACCTTGTTCCCTACCCCCAGTGCTGTGCCGTAGACAAGCCACTCGCCCCACATTGAGATGTCCTGCGGAGCGTATTTTCTTATTAGGGCTAGGTCTGAAAGGAATTTCCTGAAAGCATCCCATTCAAGCTTCTCCCTGTAGTATGAGCCCCTCCACCTTCCGAATAGCGTTGTAGGCATAGCGTTTGCAATAAGTGCTTGTACGAATGGGATTGGGGAGGTTAACAAGGCTACGTAAGTTATATGGGAAACCGTTGGAGCCAAATCACCCAGTATTATTGATATTATGAAAATCAGGGCGGGCGGTGTCAGCAGCATGCTTAACTTCCACCTGCCTTTAACAATGAATTCGCGAGCAGCCTGCTTGTCAACCCAGTGTGTAAGCCTGTAAAACATGCGTTTTAGGCGCAGGAGCGAGGAGTATTTTTTCTCACTGGTCAAACGCTCCACCTTCTCCCTCACCGTCTTCGTGCTGAAAGACCCGTCTTCAGCCAGAGACTTCAGGAAGCTTATGACGTTCTTCTCATACTTGTCGCCGTAATTATCGTCAATTATTTTGATCGTGAGCTCGCCCTGCTCCTCGCTGATCCTTATCTTTCCTTTCAAATGAAGGTCGAGCAGCGTTGCGTAGAAACCGTTCTCATCAAAGTCTATTGCGTCGCCTTTAAAAACAAGGTTAACCAACCAGGGCTTCCTATTCCTGTTCGGAACCGTGCTGAGGTAGCTGGGAACCGTGAACTCTCGCTCCCTGCCGTATAAGAAGTATATCAGAATGAATAGGAGGGGGTATGCGAATACGAGTGTTTGAGCACAATACTTCAAGGCTAACGCAGAGCAATACTGGATGAAGTATAGAGTGTTGGCTGTAATGGTGGGAGTGGTTACGTCACCCATCTCTTTTGGGAAAGCCTTCAAAACGTTGAGAACATCTTTCTTCAAAAGCATTTCCAGTTCAAGCAGCTCGTTTTCAGCAGCGCTGCCCCGTATTTCAATCCTGTTACCTGTATGAGTCACATCCATGAGGGGCGGGTGAGGATACAGTGATGAAACGTAGCCAGCGTCCTCAACGATTATCGTAACTCTTCTATAAGGCAGGTGTTCTCCTGCCTCCGCCAGCTTCAGGTTAAAGTGGACCGTGCTATTGTCATACTGGACCGGCGGGTGGATTTCGAACACGTATTTTACGGTATACCTGCCTGTTTGAAAATGGTTAGGGTTGTAGCAGCCAGCCTCATTCAGCTCAGCCATCCACGATATGCTTATGAAGACTCCAGGATTCTCGTCGTACGGCTGCGTCGTCCAAACAGTGCCTCTATGATCCTTCACGTAGCCTACTGTGCCTTCGGGAACATGTATGGAAACTAATTTCACGAAGGGCTTATTCAGGTTCTCGAGTGATAGAGAAGCATCCCAGAACCTGTAGAGCATAGTGTACTTGCGTGAAGCCTTAATGTTGTACACGTACTCTTCTATCAGCGTGCCGTTGGCGTAGAGCGTGGCATCGTATCGTTCAACCTCAACCCCGTTTTCTTCGAGAAGATGAGGAACGTAGTTTATTAAAACTAGACCAATAATGCTTACTATGAGAACGATGGAAAACAGCTTAAACAGTTCTCTCCTCTCAGTCAAGGCCTAGAACTCTATCCTGGGACGCCTCTCAACTTCTTCCTCGAACCTAAGGTACTCCAGCTTACCTAAGCCTGTTAAGCCCGCTACAAACTTAGAGGGAACGGTGTCCATCATTATGTTGAACTCCTGCACGATATTGTTGTACGTGTACCTTTGCCTAGCGATCTCGTCCTCAACGCTTTTAACAGACTCCATGAGGTTTGTGACCGTGTTGGATGTCTTCAGGTCAGGATAGTTTTCAGCAACCGCAACAATGTTTCCGAAGAGCCTTCTCGTCTCCCTGTCTATTTCACTGAGTGTGCCAGGCTCGGCTTTTAAAACGGCTGTTCTAAGGCCGATTATCTTCTCCAATGTTTCTCTTTCAAACCTTGCGTAGCTCTTAACTGATTCGAGGAGTTGCTCAATCATGTCGAGCCTCTTCTTCATCGCAACCCTTATCTGGCTAAGCGTAGCTTCAGCAGAATTCTTGAGGCTGAAAAACCTGTTGTATATGGAGATAACGTATAGTGCAACGCCTATCGCAATAACCACGCAGATAAGCATAGCCGCGATTATCAGAACATCCATCTTTTTATCAAACAGTTTAACAGAACTACGCTTTTAAACTTTTAAGGTTTTTCAAAAAGTTTTGGGCCCAGGCTAGTAGGCTCACCCTCCCCAATCCGCTTTTCAACAAGCCTGGGAAGGGTGCTTTTACTCCGCAACACCCTTGGAAGGTGCTTCAACCTCCCTACGGGTTTCAAGCCCAATCCCCATAGTTGAGGCGGCTTGTCCCCTCCGAAGGGTGCTGAGGCCTGCCGAGTACCCCAGCAGGAGCCTGGTCTACCCATGCGAATAGTTGGTTGAGAAAGTAATTAAGGGTTGCGCTTCAGTTTTTCCCTTCTTTCACTCCCTGGGCTTTCTCTCTCCTGAAGGGTGCTTTAATAGAGAGGTAGAGCACTACTGCGAAGGCTATGAGCAGGCTTATGGATATTGTTCGGGAAGCCTCTACGCTAATTCCTAAGCGTGGGAGCGAGAGCTGTATCATGGGGGTTGCGAAGACCACTACTGCTGAGATTACGAGGAGAACTTCTCTCGGGGATGGTAGCATTAGTTTACCGCCTTTTGCCGAAAGCAGGTATGCCACTATTCCTATGGATGCTAAGAGGACTGAGGCTAAAACGGGCACCGTAGAGGCCCAGCCTCTGGTGAGCATCTGGAGCACCATGATTATGGATATTGTGAAGCTAGAAGTGAAGCATCTGACTCCCACGCTCCTAAGCCTCTGGCTGATCTCCATCTCTTTAAGGATGATGGGCATTCCTGACCCGGCTGATATGAGAAGGGAGCTTAACAGGTTGATTCCCGTCCTCAGGAATCCTGAAACCTCCATTGCTGAGAGGAGGGTGAAGGCAACCAGTATCACAATACCGATGAAGACTAGGAGGTTCCCGACTGAATAGACTGCTTCTCTTTTCTGCAAGCCAGATGCCTACTGCAAGTTTCTTTTTTAAATGTTTTCCCTAGTGACTTTGGCTCCGAACATGAGGTACGCCGTATGGCCGACCATGATGGATTCCGGCCTAACTCTGCCCTCGAAAGGCCTTATCCTCCTTAGCATTATCTCCACAGTCTCCAAGTGGGTCACGTTCGTTTCCATCATCGCACGGTAAACTTTTTCAAGCTGGTTCATAGTCGGCACGACTATGCATATTCTCGCAGACGGTTTTAGGAGGCTAACCACCTTGCTCAACGCGTCCCAAGGGTCTGGGATATCCATTATCGCCGCGTCGAAAAAACCTTCTAGAGCAATTTTCTTGATATCGCCGTGAATCAGCTCAACGTATTCAGCCAACCCGGCTCTCTCAAGATTCTTACGTGCGATTCTTATGGATTCCTCGTTCACGTCGCAGGAGAAAACCCTGCCATCGGGCTTGACGATGCTTGCAACAACCATCGTGGCTGCACCGCTCCCAGTGCCGGCTTCGAGAACCCTGTAGCCCGGCGACACTCCTAGATTAAGAACCATGTAGCCAATGTCCTTAGGATACATTACTTGAGTCCTCCTAGCGAGCTTGGGGATGTATTCTGCTACGAGGGGTTTTAACGCAAGCATTTCCTCCCCTACGTGCGTCTTAACAACTATCCCGGGCTGTTTGCCGACGATGTCCTTAACAGCCAGATAGCCCTTGTGAGTATGGATTCTATCACCCCGTATCTTCACCACGCGTTTCTTACCCTTGGAGGATACTAGTAGAACGTCATCGCCCTCTTTAAACACGCTGTCAAGACCCTGGTTCAAACTGGTTTAGCAATGGTATTGAATTCCTTATATCTTCTTCCCTCGCTCCGAAGCTTATCCTAACATGGTTCTCTCCGGAGGGGCCGAAGCCCTGGCCCGGGGCGAGGACAACTCCGGTTTTCTTAGCCAGTTCAAGACAGAAATCGAATGATTTGAACGGTATGGATGGGAATATGTAGAGAGAGCCTTCTGGCGCATATACTTTCATCAAGTCGCTTCTCTTAAACCCGTTCAGGAAGATTTTCAGCCGTTTCTCAATGCTCATCCTAACGTAGCTGGATATCTCGTTGATGAACGGCAGCGTTTTCAAAACCACGTGTTGACCCACGACGTTAGAGGTTAGGGAGGTCGCGTACCTGACGGTTGAAGCCTTACTAATAATGTTCTGCTCCGAAGCTAAGAATCCTACTCTAAGCCCGGTCACACCCATGTTCTTAGAGAAGCTCCCCACGATCATCGTGTTTTCAAGCTTGGTGTCGAAGCTCCCGGGGCTTGCGGGCTTATTGTTTTTGAAGAATATTTCGAAATAGGTCTCGTCTGAGACTATTATCGAATCGGTTTCACGAGCATGCTCGACAAGGTTCTCCACGTCTTTCGCGGAAACCACTTTGCCAGTGGGGTTGTTAGGCGAGCAGATCAGAACGATGCTCCGCTCCTCAGGAACCTGTTCGCTAATATTCCTGTTCTGACTATAATAGCTGACTCTAACGTTGTCGAAGAGGTTCGCAGCGAGAAAGTGCTGGGGGTAGGTGGGGTCGGGCAGGATAATCCTGTCCCCAACGTCTAGGATAGCCATTAGGGCTACGAGGAATGCTTCAGACGCTCCCGCAGTAACCAAGATGTTTTCAAAGCCAACCTCCATCCCACGGCTATTCCTCAAGTACTCGGCGATGCTGCTTCTAAGCTCGTTAAAGCCCTCTACCGGAGGATAGGTTACGCTCGTTTCGCCGCATGTTTTCCTCAGCGTCTCCTCAACAAGCGGATGAGGATCTATGAAAATGTCTCCGACGCTGAGGTTCATCACAGCCCTCCCCCCAGCCTTAGCCTCCTTCAGTATCTTCCTGTGCGGCGGCTCGACGAGCCTGTTAATCCTGGAAGCGTGTTTCAACCCCGGGGGCTACAGGAACGATGCTTTTTAAACATTAATCTGTTCGTCTACTGGAATTATTCCGAAGGATAAATTTTTCAATGAGAAGGAGAGGCGTAATGTATTTCACAATGCTTCCCGGGGATTATGCTGCGAACAATCTCCCGCAGCCTAGCAACCTCCTTACGTGGAAGCGTTCTGCCCTCTAAGAGCTTATCAACTAGTCTAGCTGCCTCCTTATTCTTATCCCTATTCCCCGGGACTACATAAGCATACCTTTTACATTTCGCCTTGACTTTCCCAAGGCTCCCGTAGACTATTTCGCCACCGTCAGTGATGCCAACCCATAGTTTCAACTCCACGTTTCTTATGAAGTTCTTCTCACCGTGAACCATGAAAGCACCCTTCGGAAGGTACTGGCCTGGGGGAGCCTGCTTGCTGAGCTGACTTCCCTTGACCCAGTAGACGTCGAGGGAAGCATATTTGCCCTCCCAAGCCTTAGTAGTGTAGCAAGCAGCCATTAACGCAGCCTCCTCCAATTCCTCCTGCGAAGGGTTTTCAACATCGTGTATGGTTACGAAGGGTGCGCCGACGAAGTCAGCATGAAGTACAATACCGTTTTCTCCAACGTACTTCTTGACGAGAAGCTCATTAGTCCCGGCGTCTTTCCCGGCCAGTATCAGGCTCCCGTTCGCAGAAATGTTCCAACGGAATTTCTCGTACCATTTCTTCTCCTCAACCTTTTTCTTGGGCAATATCTTGCTTGGAGCAGCCTCCTTAAGCGCCAGTATCTTCGCATCCATCTCCGAAAGATGTTTCTCTATCTTCTTAGCTTCCTCAAACATTTTTGAAGCATTGGATGCTGCTGAAGAATCCATTTCTAAAGCGTACTCGATGTCGTTGAACAAGACTCTGACGATCCTCTTGTCATAATTCTTTTCAACAATCTTAACACCTTCAGGAGGCTCTTTCCCGCTCTTAACACTGTCCAAGACTGTTTGAAAGAGGTGGAGATTATCCATCAGCGTCCTAGCCTTCAGCTTCAGCATGCTTGCTTCCGAGACCATTCTCTCCCTAGCCTTGAGCAGCTTCTCTAATTCTCTCGAAGCCCTTTCAACCCCCTTCCTCGCTTCAAAACCCATCGCAGCATAGTATTCATCCAAGGCTTCCGACATGGTTTCGAAACTCTTCTGCTCAAACTCCTTCATCGAAACCAAGAATACTCCTGAAGCGTCTACTGGGGACCCGTTGGAGTAGTAGAGCTTCGGCTTAGGGTTCTCCTCAGCCTCTTTAACAAGCATTCTCGCAACATCGATTATGGTCTGCATCTTATTCTCAACCCTAGAACCAGGATCTAATCCTGCCCTGCAACATATCTCGCTCATAATCTTCGAGCCGAAGCCCAGCTTGCCGGCTATGAAGCGATCAACCCTCTCTGACGCGAACTCCTCGAAAGCCCCAGCGTCAGTCACATCACGGGGATCGATTATATTGGAAGGGGGAAAAGCATATTTCTCACCCTCCCTGAGGGTCCTCGCTCCAGTCTCCATTTTCTGCGACGTGAAGAGAATAGTCCAGTCTCCGGAGACGAGTACTATAACACCCTTTTTCAACCCCTCTATTATAAGCTTGGCGTTTAAACTGCTTCTCGAAAGGCTTATCACAATTATCCTGTCGAAATCGTGTTGAGCAACATCCTCAACCCTTAGGTTCCTGATTAGCTTCCTGAGCCTCGTCAAGGAGGGGCTCGGCCTACTTACAACAGGATGATCATACCTTGTTAAGAAAACTGCTTCACCAGGTATGGCTATAAGCTTCTTAACAACCCCCTCCGCCCTGAACTTAAAAACGTAATAGCCGTAGTCCGGGTTCTCGTAGACGTTGTCAACCCAGGCGCCGCGTAACTGGCTTGAGAGCTCCCTAGCAAGTACGAGGTAGTCGACGCTGGAAAGACTTATTTTCCGATTGCTCAACCCTATGACGAATAGATGACATGGGATTTAAACCTGAAACCGTGATTTACTGGACGAGAGTTGGAATCGGAGCCCTGATGGGTATTGTTCACGCCCTGTTCTGGAGACCCCCATTGTCGATAATTTCGTCTTTCTCCCTAATGTTGATAGTATACCTCATAACGTATCACTTCTTTAAGAAGCTTTACGGCGATGTTTTAAGCGACAAGGACGCTGCGTGGAAGGAGGGGGTTGGAAGCTTCTTCCTATCCTGGTTGTTCACCTGGTTTCTTCTCTACAACACTCTTTTTCCCAGCGGGTAGTTTCCTCAGGAAATCCATCCACGCGTTAAAAAAACCCTCTTCCTCCCTGCTCAGGTAATGGGTCTCTACAGACTCCTTCATGCTCTTTAAGTGGATCCTAGGGTCTCCGGAATCTATTACACTGCCTTCAACAGGCTTCCGTAAAGCATGGACTATTCCCCTCAAGCCTTTCAAATAGCCAACTTCATACTCGTCCCTAGGCCTGAAGCTCTCTATCTGCTTCTCAGCCTCATCCAGATTCCTGCGGACAATCATCGTCAGAATCCTGCTCAAACTATCCGTGCTCTTTCCCAAACCCTGCAGACTCCAAACAATAAGCGTATAATAAGGTTTATCCGAGGAATGGGGATTTGGAAAGTTTTAAAAATATTGTTTAGCCTGTTAGAGCGCTCGGGCTTTGAAATACCTAGTCGTAGTTGGAGACGGGATGGCTGATTATCCCGTTAGCGAAGCAGGATGGAAGACTCCTCTTCAACTCGCCTACAAGCCCAACATGGATTTCATAGCTAGGAGGAGCAAGATGGGGCTGCTTAAAACCCTGCGCCCAGACCTCCCGAAGGGAAGCGATGTTGCAAATCTCGTCATACTTGGATACGACCCGTACGCGTGCTATACCGGCAGGGGGCCGATAGAGGCCGCTGCGAGGAAGATAAGAGTCGGAGACGATGAAGTTGTTTTCAGATGCAACTTGATAACAGTTGAGGAGGGTAAGATAATAGATTATTCCGGGGGGCATATTACTACGGAGGAGGCTAGGCTTCTCGTATCCGAGTTGAACAATAGGCTCGGCGAATACGGAAGATTCTACGGTGGAGTAAGCTACCGGAACATATTCGTCTCCAAGATTGGGGAGAGGCTTGAGTCAACTCCCCCGCATGAAATAATGGGGGAACCCTACGAGAAATACTTGCTGAAGCCTGACAACGAGGAGGCTAGGAGGCTTAACGAAATGATGCTCAAATCGATAAGCATACTCTCCGAGAACCCTGTCAACACCCGTAGGGTAAGCCTAGGTGAGAAGCCTGCGAACATGGTTTGGATCTGGGGGCAGGGGAAGACTCCGAGGCTTCAACCTTTCTTGGAGAAACACGGTCTAAGGGGCACGGTGATATGCGCAGTGGACTTGATAAAAGGCATAGGGGAGCTTGCAGGCATGAATGTGCCAGACGTACCTGGTGCAACCGGGTATTACGATACTAGTTACGAGAATAAGGCTCTCTACGCTTTAAGAGCGCTGGAGGATTCCGATTTCGTCTACCTTCACGTTGAGGCTCCTGACGAAGCGGGTCACGAGGGGGTTTTAGAAACAAAAATCAAGGTTATCGAGGAGATGGATAGGAGGCTCTTCGGCAAAATACTTGATAGCATCAACGTCGACAATACTTCCATAAGCATTCTCCCAGACCATCCGACGCCGCTGGCAGTGAGGAAACACACAACCGATCCCGTGCCTTTCTCTGTAATGAAGCCTGGTTTGAATGGTGATGGAAACCCTTTTGACGAGGATTCTGGGAGGAAAGGATCATTAGGGCTTGTCGACGGGATGGATTTCATCAAACTGCTTAAAGAGGTCTAGATGATGAAATACTCTAAGAGGAAAGGGTATCTGGCTGAGCGAAAAGTGAGGATGATACTCAATAAGCATGGTTGGACGACAGTAAGGTCAGGGGGGAGCCTTGGGTCCGCTGACCTCGTATGCTTGTGGAGAGGAAGGTGCATACTGATTCAGGTTAAATCTACTAGTAAGAGTGCTCTCTACACCAGTCGTATTCCTAAGGAAATTCAGGGTTTTCCGCTTTACGTCGTAGTGGATTTCGGGTATGGAAACATCAGGGTTTTTAAACCGGGAGAGAAAGCGACAGAGAGCGGAGGAGTCCCTTTAAGCAAATTTTTGAAAACATTCAAAACAGCCGTCAACTCAGCATAAACGCGAGTACGAAATCCTTATAGAGCCTCTTTGTAGAAAGAGAAAGAGGGCGATGGAGCATCGAGGTAAGCATTGTTGCAATAAAGCATGGGAGCAAGGCAGTGCCTCAGATAATTCTGAAGAAAGAAAATTAGCTTGGAGGAAATGACGACACTGGAGAAGATTATTCAGAAGCTTCCGTTTGAAAAAATTATTGGGCAAACAGTAATGGGTTATGTTAAGGACAGTAGGAGCATCGAGTGTTTTAAAAAGATAGCGTTGGAGAATGCTTTAGGCGGGTTAATAATAGGGAGGGAAGTGCTTTCAAGCATTCGCAATATTGGGAGGGAGCTTAAGGAGCTGGCGGAGCTTTACAAGAAGACGTATGGCTTCTCGATTATTCTCGCAACGGAGCAGGATGGCGGTAGGTTGGAGAAGCTTCCACAACCTTCTACGGAGCTCCCGAGCCTAATGGGCATAAGCGCCACGGGAGACACGAAGTCAGCCTACATAGCGGGGTACATAACTGCTCTAGAGCTTAGGACACTCAGCATCAACGTAAATCTGGCGCCAGTGGCCAATCTCTACCCCTACGAGACTATGCGGAGCTTTAGAGAGAACAGTTTCGGCGAAGATCCTGATGAAGTATCTGATTACGTCGCAAGCTACGTTAGAGGGCTGAGAAATGGGGGCCTAATGTCTTTCGTCAAGTATTTTCCGAGGAGGTTTTTCGACCAGCGTGACAGGAACCTGGAGGCCCTTGGCGAGCTCTACAAGAGGGATTTCAAGCCTTTCCAAACAGCTTTCAAAATGGGTGTGGAGGGTGTTGTAATAGGGCATACTCCGCTCCCGGCTGTCGACAGTGCTAACACCCCGTCCTCGCTCTCGGCCAAGGTTGTTGAGAAAGTGGTTAAGAGGGGGCTTGGGTTCAAGAACATGCTTGTAACAGACTGTCTAAACGGCGAAGACAATTCAGTCCACATAGACCCTGAGAAGGCTGCTGTAACAGCGTTGAAGGCTGGAAACCATATCGTAGTGCCATCCACGGATGAGGAGGATGTTAAGAACGCGCTGGAAAGAATCGTGGAGGAAGCTGGTAGAGACAAAGAGTTCTACAATAAGGTTAGGAACAGTGCGCTGGAGGTTCTAAGCTTCAAGCTGAGGAAACTAGAAAAGTTTAAGAAGACTCCTGAGAAGACCCGGGGAAGCCTCATAAACAGGAGCAGGGCTTGGAAGATCTTCGTCAATAGCATAGCTGTAGTGAAGGGGGCTGGCGAGCTCCCCTTAAGGTTCTTCGGAAAACCCCTGGTTGTTCTCGCCAACAGGCTTAACAACCTTTTCGAAGACGATGAGAAGAAGAGGCTTCTGCAGACCCTAGAAGAGGAATTCAACGGCTTCGAGCTCCTGGAACATGTTGATGAAATGCCGGGGAGGAGGCTGAACGAGCTTTACAGGAATACTCCGAGCAATACTCTGCTAGTGGTGCTAACCTACAATATGCATGAAGACGGTAAGGAGACTTCCGTTTTTAAGAAACTAATCGAGCTCTTCAGGGAGAATGTTGTAATATCGCTTGGGTCTCCTGAGGACCTTAAACTCTTCAGCGGCGCGAAAATATGTGTAGCAGCCTTCACGCCCAGCGTTACCGCAGTCAAGGCAGTCCTTAAGGTTTTAAGAAGCAAAACACCACCCCCCGGGAGAATACCTATTAGAGTGAGCCTAGGCTCCTAAATTTTCCAGAGAGATTAATATACTTCCAGTTATCCAAATAGGCTGTTGAAGTGGTGGAGAGCACCGTTTAAAGCAGTAGACGGAGAATCATGCTCTAATACTCTCAGGCTTGTGAACAATCTTTCCGAAGCCGGTTTCAAAGTCGGAAGACTCGTGGGACCAAGGGGCTCTAAAGGAACCGGGCTACAGCCCGGAGACTTCGTCATAGGCGTTGAAGACCATTACTCTGAACGCTTGATTAACAACCTCGGCGAGGAATACGGTGTTGAACTAAAGCCTTTGAAAACATTTGACCCGGAGACCGTAGTTACAGTGAGGAGCCCGCTGATAGGGGTTTACAGCGGCGAGGGGGCAGGACCATACTACACCCAAGACATGGTAGAGGCCTTGGAGGAGATGGGTTTCAGGAAAGTATCTTTGCTAACTGGGCCTTTGACCCCGGGCGATTTAAGCAGCCTCGACGCGTTAATCTTCGGCGGAGGAGACAGTTTCCAAATACTCAGCTCTATGAAGCCTGAGGAGGCCAGGCTTATCAGGCAATTCGTAGAGTCTGGGGGGGTCTACATAGGTGTCTGCGCAGGTGCAATGCTCCCAGTCAAGCCGGTTAACATTCTCGGAGCGGCATACGGTCTCCTCGAAGCATGGGAGGAATTACAGGTCGTAGAGTGTGAGATACTTAGCGACAGCGTTTCAGAACCCCGGTGGCCAGTTTTCTCGAGCAGGAGGTTGGGCGAGGTTTTGAGAACATACCCTGTCAAGGGGCTTGTTAAGTCGAAGATTGTGAAAAGGGGGCTTCTAACCCTAGGGTACAGGGAAGAGGTTACGATGTTGCACACAGGCCCGTTGATAAAAGCTAAAGATCCCAAGCAAGTATTCGGAGTAATAGGGTCAGTTTCAGAGAGCGCTGAGTACGGGCTGCCCTGTGAGAACGCTGTTGAAAAAGCCCAAGGGGCGAGCAGCATCATCATGGTTGAACACGGCTCTGGGAAAATAGTTCTCTTCACCTCGCACGTAGAGAGTATTGAAACCCCTGCGGTGCACGGTTTACTGGGGAACGCTCTATTTCTGAAAACTTACGGCGATGGAGAGAAGAGGTTTTCGCAACACGTTGAAGAAATTAAGACTGAGGATTTTACGGCAGCATCCGAGTCCTGCAGGGTTTTAAAGCTTGTTAAAGATGCTGCTAGCAAGGTTGTTGAACAGGTTGAAAATGTGATACCCGGACTGTACGCCAGCCAGCTTGTTCAAGAAGCAGCTCAATTGAGAATGCTTAAGCAGGCTATTAACAGGATCGTGGCGAGAGAGAGTGTTGTACTGGAATCAATGGAGGAGGCTCTTAAGGCTGTTACAGTGCTCCAAGAATTGAGGAGGAAAGGCTTTGCGAATACTCAAATAGAAATACTCTCAAACAGCCTTGCGGAATGGAGCTACGTAGTTGGCAAAGCTAGGAAAGCACTGCCACCGTTGCTCGAGAAAATCGTTGAGACTCAGGAGCTTATGGCCGATCTTTCTACAGTAATGGTTTCCTCCGACAGAAGCGATGTGGAGAAGAGGTTCGCCACCGTATGGAATGCGCTGGCAGGCTGTAGAGCACGTTTTGAAAAAGGAGTACCCGCCTCCCCCGGGGTAGTTTCGCCGCTAGCCAGCTTACTCATCAACTTTACCGACTCGCTTGAGAAGATGAGGCTCCTAAGGAGGATCCTTACGTACTTGAAACAGCCTTAAACATACTTGGACAGGGGGATATCCTTGTGTAACTCGTCCAGCGAGCAGGGTGTGTAGGCTGACTCATGATCATTGTTCTTGAAGCGCATCGCTTCGATTATTCTCTCAGCCACCTCAAGGCTCGTGACCACCGGTATCGCGAACTCTACGGCAGTCCTCCTTATAGCATACATGTCTCTAAGAGTCTCCTTATCCCTCAGGTCCGGCGTGTTTATGACCAGCCCGATCCTGCCGCTCGTGAGGAAGCTCATCGAATCCACGCCCTCCTCAGCCCTCTCACTAAGTCTGTTGACGAGTATCACGTTAATAAGCCCCCTGGAAGACAGGAAGCTCCTAGTGCCTCTTGTAGCAGCTATTGTAAAGCCCATTTCCACCAGCCTGTTAGCGAGCTCCGCAGCCGCAGGCTTATCTTCATCTCTAACCGTTATGAATATGATGCTGTTCCTTGAGGGGAGGCTGAGACCAGAGGAGACCCAAGCCCTTACAAAGGTGTTGATGAAATCGTAGCCTATGCAGGCAACCTCCCCGGTGGACCTCATTTCAACACCTAGAACAGGGTCAACGCCCTTAAGCCTGACGAAGGAGAAGACAGGGACTTTGACCCCCATGGTCTTCTCATTACGCTTAATCAGGGAAAACTCTCTGAGCCTGCGGCCGGCCATCACTTTTCCGGCAAGCCATATCAACGGTACTCCAGTAACCTTGCTGACGAAAGGCATCGTCCTGCTCGCCCTCACGTTAGCCTCTATAACGTAGACCTCAGAATTCTTGACGAGATACTGGATGTTAAACGGGCCGACAATCCTGAGCTCCCTCGCAATCCTCACAGTATAATCCTTAATCTTCTCCACAACTTTTTCAGGAAGCCTCTGTGGCGGGATGATTATTGTGGCGTCGCCGCTGTGAGTACCAGCGTACTCAACATGCTCCATAACGCCTCCTATTAGAACGTCCTCGCCGTCGCTAACCGCGTCGACCTCAGCCTCGTAAGCCTGTTCGAAAAACTTGCTGATAACCACAGAGTGCTCAGGCGAGATCCTGGTAGCGTTCCGAATATACTCCACGAGCTCCTCCTCGTTCGCAGCAACATTCATGGCTGCACCGGACAATACGTAGGAGGGCCTCACTAAGACCGGGTAGCCCAAATCCCCGGCTTTGGAAACAGCCTCCTCAATGCTGGAAACCCTAGCCCAAGGCGGCTGCTTGATGCCCAATTTATCCAGAAGGAGGCTGAACTTAGCCCTGTCTTCAGCACGGTCTATGCTGACCGGCGAGGTCCCCAGTATCCTAACACCGTACTCGTGAAGCTTCGGAGTAATGTTGATAGGGTCCTGGCCTCCAACGCTTACGACAACGCCCTCAGGCTTCTCAGCCTCCACAATGTCCATAACCCTCTCGAAGGAGAGTTCTTCGAAGTAAAGCTTGTCAGACATATCGTAGTCCGTCGAGACTGTTTCAGGATTATTGTTCACAACGATAACCTCGTCGAAACCCTCTTCCTTCATCGACCACACTGTGTGCATAGTGCAGTAGTCGAATTCAACACTACTACCAATCCTGTTAGTGCCCGCGCCCAAGATAATAACCTTCCTCTTACCAGGGCTCTCTGAAACATCACTGGCCTCGTCGCCGTAGGTGGCGTAGAGATAGTTTGTAACAGACTCCCATTCCGCAGCCATCGTGTCTATGAGTTTGAAAACAGGCTTGATGCCGTGCTTGACCCTGAAGCTCCTAACCTCGTCCTCGCTCCACCCGAGCCTCTTAGCTATCTGAACATCCGAGAAGCCGAGCCTCTTAGCCTCCCTTATCTTCTCAGCGATCTTCTCCTCGTCGTACTCGTCCCTTATGGATTTAAGCTCGTTATCCACCCGGATAATATTCAATATCCTGTAGAGGAACCATTTGTCTATTCCAGTTACCCTGCTTGCCTCTTCTACGCTGACACCGCTCTTCAACGCCCTGACGATGTTGAAAAGCCTCTCGTCAGTCGGCTTTAGAAACTCGCGCAGGTTCGACGGCACTCCATTATCCTCTTCCTCGTTGCCGACAACCCCCACCCTGCCTATTTGAAGCATCCTCACAGCCTTCTGCAAAGCCTCTTCGAAAGTCCTACCTATCGCCATGACCTCTCCCACAGACTTCATCATAGTTCCTATCGTCCTATCAACGTCGCCGGGGAACTTCCTGAAGTCCCACCTGGGGTACTTTACGACAACGTAGTCTAGAGCAGGCTCGAAACTAGCCTTAGTGATCCCAGTAACCTTGTTCGTTATCTCGTCTATCCTATAGCCGACCGCCAGCTTCGCAGCCAAGTAGGCAAGAGGGTAGCCAGTCGCCTTAGAGGCTAAGGCACTGGACCTTGAGAGCCTGGGGTTAACCTCTACAACTATCAGCTCCCCGCTCTCAGGGTCGAGGCCGAATTGTATGTTGCACTCTCCGACGATACCGAGTTTCTCGACGATCCTCAGCCCAGCAGTCCTGAGCCTATGATACTCCTTATTAGTAAGCGTCTGAATAGGTACGACAACAATCTTCTCACCAGTGTGCACACCCAACGGGTCGAAGCCCTCCATAGTGGCGACTGCAACAGCATTACCGTAATAGTCCCTCATGTACTCGTACTCAAGCTCCTTCCAGCCGAAGTAAGACCTTTCGATCAAAACCTCACCGTTAAGGCTCCATCTCAAGGCCTTGGAGACAGCGTTGCGAAGCTCATCCCTATTCCTAACTATGTCGGAGCTCTGACCGCCTAGCGTGAAGGAAGTCCTCACGAGGAGTGGAAAGCCCAGCTCGTCTGAAATCCTGATAGCATCCTCAGGGGACCTTGCGACGCCGCTTGGAGGAACCTTCAAACCAATATCCCACATGGCTCTCCTGAAAAGATCCCTGTCCTCAGCAGTCCTGATGGTTTCAATAGAGCACCCCAGCACTTTAACACCATACTTGTCCAAGACACCGGAGTCGTGAAGAGCCAAGCCTAGGTTAAGTGCTGTTTGACCACCGAAGCCCAGCAGAATACCGTCAACCCCTTCTTTCTCGATTATCTTGGAGACGGAGTCGACGGTTAAGGGCTCGAGGTAAACCTTGTCAGCCATCCTCCGGCTAGTCTGAATAGTAGCGATATTCGGATTAACGATAACAGTTTCAATACCCTCTTCCTTTAAAGCCTTAAGAGCTTGCGAGCCAGAGTAATCGAATTCAGCTGCCTGCGCTATCACGATTCCCCCGCTTCCTATGACTAGTGCCTTCCTTATGTCGCTCCTTCTGGGCATTCGCAACACCTCTCGTTCAAGCAATTATCGAAAAATTTAGACGTATAGCGAAGATGAATACAGATTGCTAGAAGGCTTCTGCCGCTTTCTCTGCCATTCCCTACTGTTTCAGCCACTGAAGTATCTGAGGAGAAAAAATAGGATTCTATTCTATTTAAACGTTTCTAAGGAGTTTTGCATTGAAAAATGGTAAAAATGTTATGTTAGAGCACTAAGATCGCATACGACAGTATATAGTAGACGCTATCGTGGCCGTCTCATCCTTCTTTAAACAATGCAATCAAGCGAGTCAAGAATTTCTGCCAAACTTGATTAGAATAAGGAGATTATCTGAGAAAACAGGCATACCGGCCAAATACAATATTTTTTAATAAGCCAGTTAATTCAACAAAAAGACCATTAGCATTATTCTGAAACCGCTTCACTCAAAAGGCTTTAATGGAATTAGCTGAACACGAAGATTGTCTTATTTTTTATCTTAAACCAGCACGTTATTCACCTGCTTATCATCACTACTTCATTCTTCAAGTCGGCAAAATGCTTGTCTCCCGTAACTACTTTAGCGTTTGCTCTTCGCGCTGTCGCCAGTATTATTGAATCGGCTAAGCCCCAACCGTCCACTTTGTTCTTTCTCTCAACATCTATCTCACCTGAGAGCTCAGCAATATCACGTGACAAGTCTACGATCTCCGTAATGGTTCCAATAAACTCTAGCTTTATCCTCCTGCCTTCAACCGATTCCACTCCTCTCTCAATTTCCTTAAGCAGTTTTCTGCTCAGCTCTGCGATTACTACCGTCGGGGTTGCCGAATCCTCCTCCTCGATATAGTGCTTCGCCGTCTCCCCAGGCTTTGAACCCCTGAAGTACTCTATCCACGCATATGCGTCGATCACATATTCATAGCTCATGAAATTCTGCTTCCTCCTCTTCTTTAAACCGAGATAGCTTAGGATTTGAACCAAACATGGATGTAGGGATTTCCATCTTTTCAGCTAAGAGTTTTTGCAAAGCCTCATCGTAGCTTTTCGCAGACAACTTTTTCTTTAAAGCATCTAGGAGCTGTCTGGTTTTTCTACTGACTTGAATAGTAGTAGTCATAATTATAGCTATAACTATAGCCTATATTTATTTTTTCTCGTTTCCTTTTGTTGAAAAAGTGTTGAAGCGCCACAAACCCATCTATAGTTAGTTCAGCCTCTGAGCAAGGAAGGGATGATAGGGCCGGTTTCCCGATCACTATTCGCTTGACTAAGCGTTTGATTGAAAGCAGCGAAGTCTAAAAAAGCAACCCCATGACTCCCAATACTATTGCGACCACGCCGATTAGAGTCTGAAATCCTCTTAGCCATTTTGCGAGTTTCGCTAAATCTTCCCCCACGAGCGGCACGCTGGGTAAAATGCCCAAGACCAGTACTAAGCCTGCAATTACTGCAACTATTCCCTGCAACCCCCAGTGTAGGATGCCAAGTATTACGGCTACGATTCCAATAATTGTCTGAAACTCCCCCAGCACTTTAGCAAGTCTGGTTAAATCTCTCCCCACTATTGGTATGTTAGGCAGAATACTTGTCGCAAGTATTAGTCCAGCTATTATGTTTACTATTTCTATCACCATAGTCCGTGGATTTCCAACATACATAAAATCTTTTTAAGAATTTCTAAGGGGTTCAGTCTGAGGCATGTGGTTTTCAGTTCTTATTTTTCTCGACGAGCTTAAGGAATTTCTCAAAGTATATTTTCGCATCGTAGGGTCCTGGCGAGGCTTCGGGATGGAATTGCACACCAAAGACAGGCTTGCCCTCCATTTTAACCCCCTCAACCGTGCCGTCGTTCACGTTGAGGTGAGTAACCTTCAGCCCAGAGTTTTCAAGGCTCTCCTTTCTAACGGCGAAACCATGGTTCTGGCTCGTTATGTAAACCCTGTCTGTTTCAAGGTCTATGCAAGGATGGTTCTGACCCCTGTGGCCGAATTTCAGCTTGTACGTGCTCGCCCCCAGCGCTAGTGAGATAAGCTGGTTCCCCAAGCAAATTCCGAAGACCGGTAAGCCGTACTCGATGAGCCCCCTAACAGTTTTGAAAGCATAAGTCAGTATAGCAGGGTCCCCGGGCCCGTTTGAAACAAGCACGCCATCAGGCTCGAAGCTCATTATCTTATCCAGCGGAGTGTCGTGCGGCACCTGGATTACCCTGAAGCCCAGCTCCAAAAGGTTTAGTATTATCGACTTCTTAACGCCGAAGTCCATTAAGACTATTGTGAACCCGTTTTCCTTAACCGGAGAGTGTTCAACAACCTTCCTCGTGGAGACTTCTGCAGCAAGATTCCTCTTATTGGGGTCTTCGACCTTCTTAGCCTTGTCGAATAGTTCTTCAACATCTATCTTCTCACCCTCGTAGTATACTTTCAGAATCCCCAGCTGAGTGCCCTTCACCCTTATCTTCTGAGTCAGCATGCGGGTGTCTACTCTCGAAATACCCGGGACGGATTCTTTCTCAAGCCATTCTGGGAGAGACATTACTGAGGTCTTATGGCTAGGAGTGTCGATGCACTCCCTGACGACGAACCCCCTTATCTTAGGCCTGTCGGACTCGAAGTCCTCAGGGTTCACTCCGTAATTTCCTATCAAAGGATATGTTTGAATAAGTATCTGCCCCCAGTAGGAGGGGTCTGTTATCGACTCGACGTAGCCAACCATGCCCGTGTTGAATACGAACTCGCCGTCAACCTCGGCGACAGCGCCGAAGCCCTCGCCGTGGACAATGGTCCCGTCTGCGAGAACTATAACAGCCCTTTTTGCATTCCTCCCATACAGGTTTTTCTCCACTAGTGTTATCGGGGATTTTAGAAGGAGGTGCTGGCTATTTAAGGTTATCTAAAACCCTCTTCATGAGAGTAAGTAAAAGAAATAAGCCACTATCTGAAATGGGAAACAATGTTGGAGAGCCTGTTTAAGAGGAGAATCCTGGAAAATGCTTTTTTCAAGAAGAGCAGGATTGTCCTGGCCTTCGACGAGTATGGCGATAGCGATACCGTTTTAAACAGGCTCCATCAATTCTGCGAGCAGCTTGGGGAGCATTTAGCAGGCGTTAAGATAGGTTATCCAACGATACTATCTACAGGCCTCCCCCTGTTGAAGAAGCTCCTAAGCAAGTTTAGCGGTGAAAACGTGTTCATAGCCGATGTGAAGGTTGCAGACATATCTTTCACCAACAGCCTTATTGCCAGAATATTGTATGAAACGGGTTTCGACGCAATAATAGCGCACGGCTTCATAGGATATGAAGGTGGCTTGGAAGGGGTTTTCAAAGAGGCTGAGAAGCTTAACCGGGGTGTTGTTATCGTGGTGAGCATGAGCCACGCGGGCTCAACGGAGTTTATAGACCCGCATGTGGAAAAACTGGTTCAAACAGCTTTGGAACACGGCGCCGATGGGGCTGTCGCCCCGGCAACGAGGACACGGGTTGTGAGAAGAGTAAGAGAAATCGCTGGCAACGGGTTGCTAATATTCACCCCGGGAGTTGGGATGCAGGGAGCACCTTATGGAGCGGGTCTCTCAGCCGGGGCTGATTTCGAAATAATCGGTAGGAGCATAACCGGCTCCCAGGATCCTCTTGAAACCGTTCTGGAGGTGAAGAAGGAGCATGACAGAATCCTGGCTGGAGGAGCTTGTTAAAGATATCTACCTAGCAGGCGTGTTCAGAATCGGAGAGTTCAAGCTCACCTCAGGGGGGCTGAGCCCCTATTACGTTGACCTGAGAATACTAGTATCCAGGCCAAGGCTCTTCGAAAGGCTTGTAGACTCCTACATAAGTAGGATGAGGACCATAAGAGAAGACTTCGACGTCGTCGCAGGCGTCGAGACAGCGGGAATACCAATAGCAACGTTGATATCTCACAAGACTGGCCTCCCAATGGTTTACGTGAGGAGCGTTGAGAGAGAGCACGGCACCGGGAGAATGATCGAGGGAGAGCTTGAGGAGGGGAGCAGGGTCGTCGTTATCGACGATGTTCTGACAACGGGGAGGAGTATAGAGAACGCTGTGAAAACCATAGGCGTTGCGGGGGGACGGGTCCAGTACGCCCTAGTATTCCTAGACAGGCTTCAGAACGGTGCTAGGAGGCTGAGGGAGGCGGGGATAACAGCATACTCCGTAATAGACGTTAAGGGCTTCCTAAAAATACTGCTTGAAAACATGCTTATACGGAGCCCCGAGTACGAGAAGATAATAAGGTACTTGGAGGGGTTTAGCAGTGTGGAAGAATAGAGACCTTGTAGAGATAACTGATTTCACGAGAAAGGATATTGAGAGGCTTTTCAAGCAGGCGGATATTTTCCTAGAGGCTAAGCTGGCCCCCCTTAGGATCCTAGAGGGCAAGATAATGGCAGCAGCCTTCTTCGAGCCGAGCACTAGGACGAGGCTCAGCTTCGAGGCTGCGATGCATAGGCTCGGGGGCTCAGTAATAGGCTTCTCATCCGCAGAAGGAACGTCTATGGAGAAGGGGGAGAGCCCTGAGGACACTATAAGAATGCTCGACACCTACAGCGACGCGATAGTAATCAGACACCCTGGGGGAAACGTTATGGAGGGGTTTGCCCGACTGGCTGAGCACCCGGTTATAAACGCTGGAGAAGGCCAGAGCAGACACCCTACCCAAGCTCTCGTAGACCTCTACACTATTCTGAAGGAGAAGGGCAGGATAGAAGGGCTGGAATACGGTGTTATGGGTGATGTAAGGCACGCGAGGACTGCGAAGGACTTCGTAAAAGGACTAAGTATTTTTGGGGTGAAGGAGGTGAACGTGGTTTCGCCGAAGGGGCTTGCTCCAGAAGAAGGTTTCGTTAAAATCATGGAGCAGAGAGGCGTTAAAATAAACCATTACGAGAGGGTTGAGGAGGTTGTGAGCAGGCTTGACGTGCTCTATCTCGTTAGGCTCCAGGTTGAGAGGTTCACCGACCTTCGTGAGGCTGAGGAGTTGAGGGGGAGTTACGCATTAACATTGAAAACATTAGAGTCTGCTAGGAAGGACCTTAAGATACTGCACCCGCTACCCAGAACCTGGGAATTACCGAGCGAGATTGACAACACTCCTTACGCAGCATATTTCAAACAGGTTTTCTACAGCATACCGGTTAGGATGGCTATTCTAAGCCTGATACTCACAGATATCGAGAGGGTTCAAGAAGGGTTGATATGAGCATGACGGGGAGAACCCACTACTATGTTGAGGCGAAAGTATTATCAAACATGAGGGAAACGAGTAGAGTAAATACTCTAGTGCTCAAGCTGGAAGAAAGCATGGAAATAAAGCCCGGTCAATTCATAATGGTTTGGAGGCCTGGGGACGGGGAGATACCGATAACCCCCTCGCTGACCCAGGGGGATACTGTCTGCCTCACGATAGAGAGGGTAGGCTATACTTCAAACAGGCTGGCGAGCCTAAACGCTGGGGAAAAGGTCTTCTTGAGAGGGCCCTATGGAAACGGTTTCAACCTTGAATACCCGGGGAAGTATCTGCTCGTAGGCGGAGGAACAGGCACAGCCTCGCTGACACCTGCTTACTTGAAGCTCGCTGAGAAAGGTGTTCAAACGCTCTTCCTAGTAGGGGGTAGGAATAGTGATAATCTTGTCTATGTCAACAAGCTCAGGGAGCTTAAGGCAAACATTAGGATAGCGACGGACGACGGTAGCGAGGGGTTCCACGGCACTCTCCCAGACTTCTTTAAGAAGGTTGTTGCCGGGGAGTTTTTCGAAAACGTTTTGACAATAGGGCCTGAGAAAATGATGGTTAAGATAGCTGAGGAATGCTTCAGAAGAGGGATGAGGTGTCAAGTATCGTTAGTCAGGATCGTGAAGTGTGGAATAGGCTTCTGCGGGTCCTGCGTCTTAGACCCTGTGGGCTTGAGAGTATGCGTAGACGGGCCTGTCTTCAACGCTGAGGAAATACTTGGAACAGACTTCGGGTCATACATGAGGGATGAGACTGGTAAGAGGGTTGAGGTGACTCTTTGACGCACGTTGATACGCTTTTCACCGGCAGAGTATACCACAGGGGGGAGTTTAAAGAAGCATGCATCGGCGTCGAGGATGGGGTAATCTCCTTCATAGGGAAGGAGGCTAATGCACCCTCTTACGATGAGAAGGTTGATTTCAACAGGTTCCTTATCATCCCAGGCCTGATAGACGTGCATGCGCACCTGAGGGGTATGGGGCTTAAGCACAAGGAGGATTTTCTCTCGGGGACCTCAGCCGCCGCGGCTGGAGGATTCACTCTAATTCTGGACATGCCTAATACTGATCCCCCTACGAATACACGTCTAAGAATGATGGAGAAGCTGGAAGAGGCTGAGACGGAGATAGTTGTCGACACAGGCTTCTACTTCGGTAGGCCTGAGGATGTTTCTGAGGCTGAGAAGCTCGTTAAGACCATCGCCGTAGGCCTCAAGCTTTACCCTGAGGACTATTGTAAGGAAGCTGGGTCTAGCCTTGTTGAAATAGTCAATACTGTTAGGAGAAGCAGTAAGAAGGTGGTTTTCCACCCCGAGGACCTTTCGATCATAGAGCAGAATAGGAGGGCGTATCCCGAGATGCTTAAAGGGGTTGAGAAGCATTCTTTCATAAGGCCCGTGGAGGCGGAGCTCTCAGCGCTAGACGTCTTCCGCAAACACTTTGGGCCGGGTTCGCATGCAGCACATCTCACAACAGTAGGGAGCATTCTGAAAGCTGAGGCGAACGGTTTTACCTACGACGTTAGCGTCAACCACCTGGTTTTGACTGATAATGACCTCCTAGCCCTAGGCGGGATATGCAAGGTGAACCCGCCTCTTAGAAGCCCTGAAGAGAGGCAGAGGCTAGTTGAAAACCTGGAGAGGGGGAGGATCCGGATGCTCGCCACAGACCATGCTCCTCACACGCTGGAGGAGAAGAGCCTCACGTATTACGATGAAATACCTTCTGGGATAGCCTGTTTCGAAACAGCTTTCTCATCACTCTTAGACATGGTTAGCAAGACTGGGATAAGCCTCCACAGCGTCATTGAAGCATTCACACGGGGGCCGGCCACGTTCCTTGGCGACGAGAAGCTTGGATCCATAGTAGAGGGGAAACTTGCAAACCTAACAGTTTTCGACCCGAGGGAAGAGTGGAAAGTCAATCCCGAAGAATTCTACAGTAAGGCTAAACACTCCCCCTTCGCCGGCAGGGTTCTCAGAGGCAGGATTAAGGCAACCATCTTAAGAGGAGTAATCGTCTTCCAAGAGGGAGAGGTAAGAGTGCGAAAAGGATTTGGAAAAGTATACGGTGTGGAAAAGTCTTAACGATAGCCTAAAGGTTAAAAAGATAATAATGTTTCGATAATCATTGGGAAAACAAGCATTGGATCCGGATTTAAGCATCGAGCTTGCTGGCTTATTTCTCAGGACACCGCTTATGGTGGCGTCTGGAGTATTGGGGTCTTCAACAAGCCTGATTAAGAAAGCCTCTGAGAACCGTAGCGTCGGCGCGATAGTAACCAAGACAGTGACTTATACTCCGAGGCCCGGCTACGAGAACCCTACTGCCTTAGACCTGGGATTCGGCTTTTTGAACGCGATGGGCCTCCCGAATCCTGGATACTTAGAGTATGGAAGAGAGCTGGGTGAGGTTAAAGAAGGCCTTGAAATACCCTTGATAGTAAGCATAGGCCCTTCTAACAGTGAGGAGGCTGCTGAAATGGTTAGAGCTCTCAACCATGTTTCAGACGGTTTCGAGCTTAATCTCTCATGCCCTCATGCTGAGAAACTAGGCTTAGAAGTCGGTTCAGACTCTGAGAAGGTTAGGAGCATCGTGGCCTCAGCCAAGCGATACACTTCGAAACCACTTTTCGTCAAGATAAGCCCCAACGTGACTGACGTCGTGGAGATAGCTAGAGCTGCTGTAAAAGCCGGTGCTGACGCGATAACTGCAGTAAACACTTTGAAAAGCATGGTGATAGATGTTAACGCTATGAAGCCTGTTCTCTCAAACGTTTACGGCGGGCTCTCCGGTAGAGCTATACACCCAGTCTCCGTCAGAATAGTCTACGAGCTGTACGAAGCCCTTAAAATACCGATAGTAGGATGCGGCGGGGTCAACGATTGGAAGGATGCTGTAGAATTTATTCTAGCAGGTGCAACAGCAGTCCAAATAGGATCAGCTATAGCATATGGCGATAATAGTTTAAGTGTCTTCAGTAAGATAATGGGGGGGATCGTTAATTATTTAGCGGCTAAGGGATTCAGCAACATTAGGGAGATAATTGGACTGGCACACAAAACTTAGCATCGTCGCTGCTTTTTAATAACACATATTCGTATGAATAGTTCCAACAATATTTTCTTAGAAATTAGTCTTTATAGAAACTTGAAGGTGTTATACTCTTTAATATTAAACTGGCTCTAGCCAGTGCGAATACTTTTCTGACTCTCCCCTAACTATCTTAAAGAACTCTTCCTGTATCCTTCTGGTGATTGGGCCAGGCTTTCCGTCTCCAATCTTATAATTATCCATCTCGACCACAGGCACTACTTCAGCTGCTGTACCCGTCATGAAGGCTTCGTCAGCATAGTAGAAGTCTATTCTCGTCAAGTCTCTCTCAACAACCTGGATGCCCAGGTCCCTTGCTATTTGGAAGACAGAGTCCCTAGTTATTCCCTCGAGTATTCCGGATGCTGTCGATGGAGTGTATATCACGCCGTTCCTCACCATGAAAATGTTTTCGCCGCTTCCTTCTGAAACCATGCCGCGCGAGTCGAGCATAACCGCCTCGTCGTAGCCAGCCATCTTAGCCTCAACCTTGGCGAGCACGCTGTTAATATACTGTCCAGTGGCCTTAACGCCCGCGGGAATAGTGTTGACATCTATCCTCCTGAAGGAAGAGGTTTTCACTCTTATCCCGTTCCTTATGCCTTCGTCGCCCAGATAGGTTCCCCAGGACCATGCTGCCACAACGACGTCAACAGGCGAGTTCAAAGGGTAGAGGCCCATCTCGCCGTAGCCCCTGAAGGCTATCGGCCTTATGTAAGCGCTCTTGAGACCGTTCTCCCTCACAACCGCTTTACAGGCTTCCCTAAGCTCTTCTAGAGAATAAGGCATCTCCATGAAGTATATTTTTGCTGAGCGATAGAATCTTTTCAAATGGTCTGTTAGCCTGAATACTGCCGTGCCCCTCCTGGTTTCATAGGCTCTTATGCCTTCGAAAACGCCTGTGCCATAGTGTAGGCCGTGCGTGAGAACATGTATCTTAGCGTCGTGCCAGTCCACCAGCTTGCCGTTGAACCATATTTTGCTAACCTCCTGTATCGGCATGGCTAATACACGCTAGCGTTAGCATTCATTAGAAAACAGGATATAAACTTTCCTAGATCCTTATGCTAGATTATTCAGACTATTATTATCTCCCTCTTCCTGCTGAAGGCGTAGAGCAAAACTATGATAATGGCCGCGCTGACGGCGAGGAGGATGATCGTAAGCATGTTCAAGCCGGTTTTCAAAGGCTGCGTCTCCCCGCCGGGCTTCACAATAATGCTTAGTCCCTTACCCAGAGTGGGTTGGACGACAGAATAGCTAAGCGCCTCCGATTTCTCCCCTAGATTATCAAGTATGGAGTAGTCTACGACTACTATTATCTCAGAGTTGTTCGAGAACAGTAGGCTAAGCTCCTGTCCGTTCCAGAGCTTTAAGATATTTCCCTTGCTGTGGGTGCGGAACTGGGTGATGGTTATGCTACCGTTTGAAACCTCTATGCCTAGATCCACCAAGTTCTGTGTAATCGTAGAATTCTTCAGCAAGACTCCTTTAAAAGTACCGTTGTAGTAAACCCTGACTGTCCTTACCCCAATCCTAGTGTCGTTGTCGAACAGTATGGAGCAGAGCCTCAGACAGTCCTCTTCCTCCTTGAAAACCGGCTTAAAGACGATGCTTCCTCCACTCTCAGCCTCAGGGGCTGAGAGCCTTATCAGATTCTCGCTGTAATCCATGAGCCTGAGGAATGTGGAAAGCTCGTCGTAGGCTTTTCTAAGAGAAGTCATATTGCTTTCTAAAATCTCTCCAATGCTCGCCATGCTTGAAGAAGCGTTTTCAAGGAGCGGCATCATGCTCGACATGTTCGCACCAATCATGATGTTAGCCTCCCCGATTAGCCTCAACGCTGAACTAATCTCTGAGAGCGCTGAAGAAACGTAGCGAAGCCCAGAGAGCCCAGTGCTTAGCCCAGAGCCCATGCTCACCATTTCCGAACGGTATTCTTCAAGCACGTTGACGAAGTGCAAGAGGCTGTTGAACAATGGGCCTATTTGAGACCTAGCTGATTCCAATTGAAGCTCGAAGTTTTTTAAACGATTATACAGAGAGTCTATTCTCTCAATAGCACGGTCGATAAGAGCTATTTGATCCGGGTCTGTTAAATTGCTTCTCAAATCCACTAGGATCTCTCTAATCTCTAGCAGATCGTTCTCCGCATCAGTAATCATTCTAAGCGTCATGTTTAAAGCGTTTGAAGCAATACTCCTAGACGATTCGAGAAACGTACGGATTTGGTTGAAATCCACCTTAGAAATGTTCTCGATGATCGTGGACAGCATTGAAGTAGCCTTGGATAGTTGAGAAGCCGCATAACCGAGCTCGGAGCCTATTGTTCCTAGAATATCGCTCATTGCAACAGCCTGATTTCCAGTGAATTCCAGAGTAGAGCTTAGGTTTCCAAGCATGCTCTTCATAAGGTCTACGAATTCCGTGAAATTGCTCATAGGAGCAAGGAACATTTCCATCATGCTTATAGACATGTTTAAAGATTTCAACTGGGAAGTCAGCGACTCCCTGATCGAACTCCCCATCGGCGAGAAAGATACTGATATCGGCGTCAACGGGATAGTGCCCCAGTCGTCGAAAGCCCCTATAACAGCCTTAACGTTGATTTCAGCATCGTCTTTAAGTATGAACATCCATGAAACAGTATCCTTCTCAAGCATGCTGGTCATGTTGAACGGGGGGTCGTAAGCAATGTCTCTAAAGTATTTCTCTGGAAGCGTTATTGAAACAGATACGAAGACGGGAGGCCTTGAGGAAATGTTCGTCTCGGGGTCGAGGAGAATACGATAATTGTTCCTAAGCCTTATCCTCCACTCTACAGTATCGTTCTCCTTAGACTCCACGAAGAAGACGCCGTAGGCAGAGGAGTAAGCAGGTTTCACTCCATTAACCCTTGTCTCCACATCGATGCTGAGAGGAGTCCAGAGAGGCTTGCCTCGTATTTCAAAAATGTTCACGCCAGGATTGGCTTGGACAACCCATTCGACGAGACAGAAGTCCCCGGAGTAGCCTATTAGCCTCGCCTCCTTAGGAAGCTCCAGTGTTGAAGCATTAATCCTGAATAACCTTTGTGTGAAGCGATGCTCTGCAACCGATTCGCCGTCGTTCTTAACAGTTATAGTGGACTTATACTCTAGGGTGTAGCCTTCGGTTAAGGGGTTTACTTCAGCAGTGTACGTGGATAATTCGCTCACGCTTATCTTCTTCCCATTCGGCAGTGCTAACAGCGTATTTGGAGCTACCAGGATCGCGGCGAGCAGGAGTGGAAGCAGGTGTTTCAATGCTTAACCCTCGCCTCCTTATCCTCAAGGTTTTTCAAAGCCCTCTCATAGGCCTCGCCCGATATCATTCTGCTCTTGAAAAGCCTCTCAATATTCTCTCTCTCAAGCTTCAAAATGTCTAGTTGAATCCTCCTCTTAGACTCCAGAGCCTCCTCGCCCATGGGCATGCGCTCAAGGAAGCTCCTCGGCGCCTCTTCGTACAGCTGGCCGTCCCTCATGAAGAATATCTTGTTAGTTATTCTCGCGAGCTCAACGTTGTGTGTGACGATTATTATAGTGTTGCCGAAGCTGTTTAACAGCTTGAGGGTAGCAATTATCTCTGCGGAGGACGAGACGTCCAGGTTCCCGGTGGGCTCGTCAGCCAGTATGTAAGTAGGGTTGTTGGCGAGTGCTCTCGCTATAGCAACCTTCTGCTGCTGTCCTCCGCTAAGCCTGTTAGGAGGGTTCCTCAACCTATCCTCCGGGAAGCCGACTAGCCTCAGGAGGTGGAGGGCCTTAAGCCTAGCCTCTTTCAGCGTGTACCTTCTAGAGAGCAGCATCGGCAGCATAACGTTCTCTAAGGCTGAAAGGTTGGTTATGAGGTTGAAGAATTGGAAGACGAAGCCTATCTTGTTCTTCCTGAACGCTGTGAGACTGCTCTCGCTGAGCTCAGTAACGTCAACACCGTCTATCAAAACCCTCCCAGAAGTAGGCCTATCCAGGGTTCCAGCTATGTGTAGGAGAGTAGACTTCCCCGAGCCCGAGGGACCTATGATCGATATGAAATCTCCCTTTTCAACCCTGAGCGAAACGTTCTTCAGTGCTTTAACTTCAATGTCCTTACCCAACAGGTATGTTTTCGAAACGCTTACGCATTCTAACGCTGGACTACTCATACCTCAACGCCTCCACAGGCCTTATTCTCGAAGCGTTGAGAGAAGGCAGGAGGCTGCTCAGGAAGCTGGCTGTGATAGCGATCGCCAAGCCGTTTACGAATGGTTCTGGAGACAGGATGAACGGCAGGCTTATCTCGAACCTGAACATCCTGGGGAGAACCTGTTTAATAACAACGTAGCCTAAGCCTATTCCCAAAAAAGAGCCTATGAACCCGCCCAGTAAGCCAAGTATAAGACCCTCCATTAGGAAGACGTAGAGTATCTGCGCTGGGGAGGTGCCTATCGACTTTAAAACACCTATCTCCCTTATCTTCTCCCTTATGCTCATCGTCACAGAGTTCATCGTGCCAACGCCTGCTACAACTATGCTTATCGCGCTTATCGTGAATATTACAGCGTCTATCGTGTTCAGTATGGACTGGGCCTGGTCGAGAACATCCTCCTCGGTTGAGACAGCGAGGTTGGGGTAGGTAATCTTTATAGCGTTTACGACGGAGCTAACGTTACTGGGGTCGTTAACCCTCACCAGTATCATGTCGGCAACCCCCCTCTTGTTCAAGAGCTTCTCACCCTGCTCCAGGCTTACTGCAACCACGGACGCTGGCCCGGCTAGAGCAGCCTGGAGGAGCCCACCGACCTCAGATAAGCCCACCACTTTGAAAGAAACACCCTCCTGCGCGTATGGCGTAACAAGCCTGACGGTAGAACCTATTGAAATACCCATTCTCGTCGCAGACTCCTTTGGCATTAAGCACTCCAGAGCATTGGGCGACGATATGCTTGACCCGTTCAGGATTGTTTGGAAAGACTGTATCTCGTCAACTGGGACGGCTAGTATGAAAGCATTGTTAGACTCCACTAGGCCCGAGCCCACTATCACTGGGACGGCCTTCTTCACACCGGGTATGTTATTCAGCAAGTGTACGACGTATACTGAGATCGGCTCGCTATTCCTCATCCTAACTATTATTGAGGAGCCTAGGAGCGTGTTTATGCTCTCCCCCACTTTCGCACGCAATCCTAGCGAGACTATGAAGAGCGAGACTAGCGAGGCTATTCCTATCGCTATGCCGAGGGCTGTGAGGCCCGTCCTAACCTTCTTACCCCACAGGTCTCTCAGCGCATATCTGGCTAGGTAGAGAAGCGTAATCATTCCCCCGCTAGTCTACTGCCAGGTGGATAAAAATCTTTACAGCAGGTATATTGCTGCGCCTAGCAATCCTGCTAGTAGGCATGAGGAGAAGTTTACAGCATTATTGTCGAAAAGCTTGAAACCCCTGATCAAGACGCATTCGCCACCGCACTTACGCGGGTCCTCGTAGAACAAGCCTGTCTCTTTAGAAACGTAGAGTGCTTGGACAGTAGCCCCCAAGAGGCTGTCTATAATCATCCCTAGGAAGCCTGCGGAGGCGCTGGCAACAACCAGACGAGTATAATCCTTAAAGTTGAGAAAAATCCCCCCAACCCCCGCCACGCCAGT
>CAZTSG010000004.1:0-53484 GCA_964616835.1 uncultured Nitrososphaerota archaeon
AGACGTGGTTTAACAATACGAGAATCCCCGTAGGCTGGTCGCTTTTCAACGCAACAGTTTACTTGACGAACGGCAGGGTCGACTATCAGCCCTATTCCTTCGGCATATTTGTAACAGGAATAAATAGTGTGAGTTCTCATGACTCTTATTATTGGATTTGGTATAAGTGGGATCCCATGAATAATGATTGGATGCTTGGTGAGACTGGATGCGATTCTTACTTTTTAAGGGATGGGGACATACTGGCATGGTATCTTGTCGATACTAGTAGCTGGCCGCCGGAGAAGCCTTAAAGCTTTTTAGAAAGACCAAGTTATAATCAAGCGTGGAGCCGGTTTTAAGAAAGATGGCGAAGGAATTTGAGAAGCATCCTAAGGATTTCAACATTGGCCATATTCTCCTAACTATGTTTTATGCCGAGGAGGGTTTATCCCGGGCTAGGCTTCAGGAGATTCTTGGTTTAGGAGAAGGCTCTGTTAGAAGCATAATCAAGTATATGAAGAAGCATGAGTTAGTATCTACTTCTAGAGCGGGTAGCAGTTTGACGAGGAAAGGCATGAATATTATTAGGAAAATAAGAGTTTTAGTACCGAAAATCTGTAGGATCAGCCCAGAATACTTGTCTGTAGGAAAAGTAAATTATGTAGCCCTGCTGAGAGGCGTGAAAATATCTGAAATATTGAAGATGAGGGACAGGGTTGTCAGGTTCGGCGGAACGGGCGCAGTCCTCCTCTTCTACAAGGAGGGTCGTGTTGAAATACCCTACGTGGCTGAAGACCTTAAGTCAGTCTCTAACAGCGATTATGCTAAGATATGCGAAATCAATCCTCAGGAGGGGGATTCGATAATAATTGTGGGCGGGGACAGTAAGAGCTCAGCCTTAAAAGCCCTGGGTTCTCTTCTTCTAGAGCTGCTTACGCATCAAGTTTAAATCTAGGTGTAAAGTTTCTGAAGCAGGGTTGAAAATAGCAGTTTTAACGCATAAACCATATTCATACTTCTCAACACGCTTATTAGAAGAAGCAAGTAAACAAGGAATCTCTTGTCAAATAGTCGATTTCAAGGATACTGCACTCGTGATGAAAAGAGGGGAAACATCTTTGAGAGCGTTAGACAAGGATGTTAAAGTAGTTTTTTCAAGACCTAAGATGTCGCTAAGCCCATTAATGCTTTACGCCGTGTTTCTCACCAAAATCCTTGAGGAAGAAGGCTTATACGTAATCAACTCCTTCGAAGGCTATTTGAACACCCTTGACAAAGTTGTCACCTACAGAAATCTTTTACTGAACAATCTTCCACTGCCGGATTCCATTATCTCGCCTTCTAAAAAAAGGCTTAGCGAGATGTCTCCCCCCTTCTTCCTGAAGCCTACATACGGCTCTCGGGGGAGAGGGGTCAGTCTTATCGAAAACGTTAAAGACCTGGGTTCTACTAGCAACCATGATGCTTGGATAGCGCAGTCGTACGCTAGAGAGGGTGATTGGGACCTTAGGATACTAGTGTTGGGTGGACGCGTAATAGCGGCGATGAAGAGGAGCTCTGGAAAACCCATTACAAATATTTCGCAGGGAGGAGTGGGAAGCTTTTTTGAAACTAGTGAAGAAATCGAGGAGCTTTCTCTTAAAGCCTCTACCGTCTTAAAATGTTCTTTCACCGGCGTCGACATATCTATTAAGGAGGACAACGCCTTTATACTGGATGTTAACCCACAACCCGATTTCAAGGGTGTTGAGAGCTTGGGTATCAACGTCGCGCGCGAGTTAGTAAGGTATGTTTCGCTGGAGGCTGGAGGAAAATGAAGACAAGCGGCCTAGTTATTGCATTGGGTTACGGTGGTGAGAGCCTCGTCGAGCTTAATAAGCTAGGGGAATACCCTGTTTTCCTACACGTTGTTAGGAACGTCGGGGAAGTTGCGGAGGAGGTTATCGTAGCAGTATCGAGAGGGTTGTTAGGAGTTTATGATAAAGCTGTTTCCGAATACGGTTTTGATGAATGCAGGCTTGTTGAAATCGGTGACTCTGGAGATGAGCTAAGCATTCTGAAAGAAGGGTTGGGCACGGCTGGCGGAGACATAGTTATTACTGCTCCTGCAAACGCTCCCCTTATACCGGTTGACATACTTACGCTATTAACTGAGCTTTGTGAGAGGAGGGATGCTGTCCTCACTAGAAACATGAAGGGGGATGTCGACTGGTTCCTATCCGCCTACAATAGGAAGAGCCTTATCGAGGCTATTGGACTTGGAGAAGGTGGAGGAATGGGTAATGTTGTAGAAAAGCTTAGAAGAGTAATGTACATAGCTTACTCCACGATAAAAGACCTCGACCCCATGCTACTCTCAAGCGTAAGGATCATGCGTGCATCAGACATACAGTTAGTGGAGAAGATTATAGGGAGGACGCGGGGAGTACGTTGAGGGAAATCAGGATTTTCGGTATAAAGTACGACGGGAACATAAAGAAAGGAGATAACCTAGCTAGGATAACGATAGAATCCCTAGGAAAGGAGGGTATTAAGGTAGAAGAGGGGGACATAGTTACTCTGACGCATGTTGCGGTGTCGAAATCCATCGGTTGCACGATAGGTTTCAAGCAGGTTAAGCCCAGCCCATTGGCTGTGGCGCTGGCTGACAGAGTGCGTAAGCCACCTGAGGAGGTTGAAATCATTCTCAGGAAGAGTAGGGAGGTTGTCAGGCTTGTTGGAAGCCGTATCATAACGAGGACGAAGAGCGGAATAGTATGTGCCAACTCAGGCGTCGACGTTTCCAATGTAGACGGAGGATTGAGCATGGCTTTTCATCCGAGGAATCCCGATAGGGTTGCCAAGAAGATAAGAAGGCAGTTTCTTAACGAAGGCGTTAACGTTGGGGTGATAATAACGGATTCCTTCGACAGGCCTTTTAGAATGGGGCAGGTTAACATGGCAATAGGGTGCTCCGGGATAGCTCCAATAAGAGACCTGAGGGGAAGTAGGGATCTCTACGGGTATGTTTTAAGGTTTAAACGCATAGCGGTTGTCGACGAGCTGGCTGCTGCGAGCGAGCTTGTGACTGGAAGCTCTTCAGAAGGAATCATAGGGTCCTTGATAAAGGGCTATAAGTACGATTTTTCAGAAACAGGGGTTAAGAGTATTCTGAGGCCTAGGAAAAAAGACCTCTTTCTTTAGACCTCTTGTTATTAATTATTTTCTGCGATTAAAAGAAAACTGTTAATAATCTTTGATTAGCCGTGTGAAAACATGGTTGAAGGATCTCCAGTCATGCACAGAGGTGAACTAATGGGCTTCGTCAAGAAGGAATACCAATCCGCAAGGTTGGCAGAACTCATGCTGCTCTACGAGCCGAGTGAGCAAGTAGACCTTAAGATTCTCCAAGACTCTCTTAACACTCTGCTTGGACTGAGAAAGGGGCCTCCTCCGGAAGCCACCGAGCTTCTAGACGATGATTCTGTAATAGTTAGCAGGGCAATAGCCAACTCTATTACGCTACCCTTCACCAAACCCGTCATTAAAACCCTAGTCCCCATGGAGCTGTTTAAACCAATCCCTGGAACAGAGTATATTCTGGAGATAGATATACCTAGTAGGGAGCTGACACTGGCCGTTGAGGACAGGTTGGCGGGAATCCCCGGGCTGGCTGGTGAATGGTTCGTGGGAAAGGTAGAGGGGATAATAATTAGGAGCAGGAAGAGCCTTTCCGTAGAGATCCCTGTTAAGACGGGCATGATGGGTAAATACGACAGGGAGGCTGGAGAATGCCTTACAATATTCGATTTTAACAATGGTTTTAGGACGTTCAAGACTATGGTTGATGCAAACATACCGATAATTCACGGCGACATCTTGCTTGCAGACGGCTCCTTCGACGAGAATAAGCTAATGCTGAAGGTAAAGCTCCTGTTTCTACCGAGATCAAGGGAGATGTGGGTACTAGGATAAAGAAACAGGCTTGCCAATTGCCCTAAGTACCTCCGGAGCCTCAGCTAATTCTCCTATTTTCCATACCGGTACGACTAGACAGCCATTCAAAATCTCGGGTTTAGAATCTAAGAAAGTAATGACTAGGGGGTAGATTTCCTTCTCAACATTTTTCTCAGCAAAGTATTTGGCTAATAGCAGAGACCTTTTAAACTGGAGCCTGCAGGCTGAGCGGAGATTATAATTTCTCCTAACCCACTGCTTACAGTCTATGGAGATTAAAAGCATGGGGATTTCAACTAAGAGGTCTATTTCCCTACGGCTATTTCCCACACAGAACCTGAAATGCTCTTGAACCTTAAAGCCGTGGAGCCTAAACACTTCCGCAATAATTCTTTCAAAACCCCTCCAGTTGACTGATTTAAAAACCGTTTCTAAACAGACACCTGATTCAACCAGGTTCCGGAGGAGGAGCAGACAGCATTCAGGAAGACCTTTAAAAAACTCTTTATACTCTACCATAACCCCTTTAACCAACAACAGTTTTAAATAATCCTGATATTCCTTGGCCTCATCCCTAGTTATTGTGAAGCCTCTTTCCAAAAACCTCTTTAAAAGACTCAGACCCGTGTTTACGTCAGGCTTATTCAGCATTGCTTAACCTCATGGAGGAGGTTAAAAATAAGGATTATATGCAAGTCCGGATAATAGGGACGCGTTGAACATAGCCGGGATATTAATAGTCATAACGCTGTTAAGCTCCCCTAAGCCCGTGAACGAGGTTGAAACAGTTAATATTACTGTGATCCTTAAAGTATCGCCTTGGGACCCATTAGCAAGATCTTTCTTCTACGTATATGTCAACGGATCCCCGGTTATTCATGGGACAGAGCTAAAAGTAAACCCTTCTGGAAAGCTTGTTTTCAGTGTTCCCAAGGGCAGCTATTTATGGATAACTGGAGAACTGGAGGTTATCGGCGATTACGGGTTCTGGTACAAGCTTGAAGGCGTTAACGGTAGCAGGCGTTCGCTAGAATTCAGGGCAGACCGTGAAACACTCGTATACTTAAACTACTCGGTGAATCACGTACTCTTGTCACCGTACTTCATAGCCGTGTACTTACTAATAGCACTTTTAGCCATAAGGAAGCGTATTAGGAAATGAAAAGAAATGTTTAAAAAAAAGCAATGGCTAACCCAAATGGAAATGGGAAGGGTTAAGCCAGTTATCTTGATCGCCGGTGAATTGGGAGCCGGATGCACGGAGGTCGGGGAACTTCTTTCTAAAAAACTCGGCTTAGAAGTCCATAATACTGAGAAGATTATAAGAAGCCTAGTGTCCTCGCCCACCCTCAGCTTCAAAGCCCTTGTTGAGAAATCTGTCTCTGGAGAAATAGAAATAGAGAAGGTTCTTTATAGCATGGTTTTAGACATAGTCAATAATGGTCCAGCCATAATAGAGGGGAGAAGCGCCTTAATGGCTTTAACCCATGAGGCCGATCTTAAAGTATTCTTGTACGGGGATATGAAGGATAGGGTAAAGCATCTTGCTGAAAGAAGGAAGACGGAAGACCTTAAGCAGCTTGAGGAGGATATTAAAGCTTCTGATATAGATAGGAACAGCCTGGTTGAAAAGCTTTTCCACAGGAACTGGAGAGACCCGTTGCTTTACGACCTGATGATAAATACTTCTAAGATGTCGTATGAAGAAACAGCATCACTCATACTTGAAGCTCTTAAATCTAGAACGTGAGCGAAGAGCCAAGAATTGTGTTAAAGATTTATATATGACTGGAATAGAAAAATTTTATCATGAGCGAAGCGTGTGGTGGTGGAGAAGCACCTGCAGCTCCCACACCTACTGAAGCACCTGCAGCTCCAGCGCCTGCGAAGCCGGAGAAGAAGGCTAAGGCAAGGCCTAAAGTCAAAAAGGCTAAGAAAGCTAAGGCTAAAAAGGCTAAAAGGGCTAAAAAGGCTAAAAAATAAGGCTATTTTACCCCCTTTTCTTTTTCGATAAAATCGATTAGGAGACGTGACGCTTCCTCCAGAGTGCTAACAACGTATCCTGCTCCATACGCCTCTAACGGGATCTTATGCTTTACGCAGAGTATTGAAAGACCAGCGGCTTGAAACATGCTTTTGTCATAGATGGTGTCACCGATTGCAGCTGTTTCGCTCAGGGGAATAGAATATTTCCTGCAAACGTTTTCTAGGACCCTTGCCTTCTTAGAGGGGTCCACATTGATTCTGACGGTCCCTGTGAAGAATCCTTTCTCGTCGAAAACCATTTCATTGGAAATACACTCGTCTGCCCCCAATTCCCTACATACTCTTTCTGCTAAAACGTTAAGCCCGCTCGTAACTATGACTCTTAAAACACCTAGTTCCTTAAGCTGTTTGAATAGGCTTTTAGCCTCCTCTCTTATTCTAACTCTAGAAAAAACGTATTCGAAAAAGGACCTTAGAAGACCCTTGGGCCAAAGGCTCACGTCATGTTTGACAAACTCCTCGTAATCCATCTCCCCCCTTGAAAACCTTTCTAAAGCCTTTGAAGCAAGATGATCGACACCGAGGAACCTGTGCAACACCCTCCAACTGCTATCCTCTTCGACAAGCGTCCCGTCGAGGTCTGAAAAGAGAACCCTTATCATGAGGGGAACCCGGTTAACCTACTTGCTTCTAGGAAAGCCGCTACAAGTAGGAAGCCCATTACCATTATAATAGTTTCAAGGTATTCTTTAAGCTCTTTCCTAAACCTTTTCTCAACCATAGCGAAAAACCCCGCAAGCCCCTGCGCAGAAGCCAATCCATAAGCGATAATCTCGAATATGCCTTCTGGACTCGATATGCTACTGACTGCGAGGAGTAAGGGGTTTGAATTCTTCATGATTGAGAATGCGGATATGGCCATGCCACTGAGAGAGGAGGAGAATATGCTGAATACGAAGCCGATTATCGGGATTATCATGACTAGGCTGAGCGTAAAGTTGTGTATGAAGATATCCAGTGGGTTGGAGCTTATGGATTCCTCCAGAGATCTGACTATATTCTCAGCCAAATCTCTTTCGACGGGAATCATGGATGAAATTATGAAAACCAGCGAGAAAACAAATACCGTAATAGGGAATAATCCCCATTTAGTGCATAAAAGTGATGACAATACTTTACCCTCCTGTCCTCCGTGAGCTCTGTCCCGCTTTTCAGCAATCGTCAAATCAGTGTGCATTCAAGTTGTCAAGTAGATAAAGGTTTATCGCCTTCCAGCTAGTCATTGGAAGAACATGCTGGAGAAAATCCTGGGGGTGGAGAAAGCGTACGTGGGAAAACTGTTGTCCCTCGTTAAGTACCGTGTTTTAATTAGGGGTGTTGAAACGGTTAGGGAGGTTGTTACACATCCAGGCGCAGTTGCCATAGTCCCCTTTAGAGACGATGGGAGGATAGTCTTAGTCAGGCAGTATAGGCTCCCGGCGGGCGAGCCCCTCATAGAAGTGCCTGCCGGAACACTGGGCGAGGACGAAGACGAGGAGGAGTGCGCTAGGAGAGAGCTCTTGGAGGAAACTGGTTATGAAGCAGGCGCTCTAGAGAAGATTAGAAGCTTCTACTTGGCACCAGGTTATTCAACAGAAAAGATAACTCTTTTCATAGCCAGGGGGTTGAATAAGAAGAGTCAAAAACTCGAGTTGGATGAGGAGATAGAGGTATTGGAGTTAACCCTTGAGGAAGCGTTGAAAATGGTTAGGGAAGGAGTCATTAAGGATGCTAAGACTATAATCAGTATCTACGATGCTGTTAGAAAAACTAGCTCTGGGAATGAGCATAACTCAAAATTTATATGAGAGCGTTTCACGTGAGGTGCGATGAAAACATCCTCCGAGGTTCTGCCGAAGCTTGACTATAATAGGGTTATCGAATACTTGACGATAAGTCTGAGAAAATACTTTGAAAAAGCCCGTAGGGAAACGGGAATTGTAGGCTTATCCGGCGGACTTGACAGTAGCGTAACCGCCCATCTAACCGTAAAAGCATTAGGAGCAGAAAGGACTAGGCTTTACATACTACCTTCGATCGTTACGCCCCAAGAAGATATTGAGGATGCGACGAGCATAATTAAACAACTAAACATACCTGCGGAAAACTGGAGGATAATCAGCATCGACCAAGTTGTTGAAGCGTTTGAAAAGTCGCTTGGGCCAATGGGGAGGGTTGAGAAGGGAAATGTGATGGCTAGGAGCAGGATGGTTATGCTCTACCATGAGGCGGCAGTCCACAGAGGCCTAGTCGTGGGCACGAGCGACAGGAGCGAGATACTTTTGGGGTACTTCACTAAGTATGGTGATGGCGGCGCAGACATTCTTCCAATAGGAGGTCTCTACAAGACCATGGTGAGACAATTGGCTGAATACCTAGGTGTTCCAGAGAAGATACGTAGTAAGCCAGCTTCGCCGGGTTTTTGGCCCGGTCACACCGCTAGGGACGAGATTGGGGTTGATTATGACGTTTTAGATGCAGTACTCTACTTGAGGTTTGATAAAGGCCTTGGAGAAAAGGGGATTCAGAAAACCCTGCAGATACCCATAGAGACTGTTAGAATGGTCTTGGAAAGAATCAGGCTGAACCAGCATAAGAGGCGTATGCCGAAGGCATTCCCCGTTGATTACAGTGAGATGAGGGTGAGAAAACATGTCAACAAGCTTTAAGAGCGAGAAAAGCCCGCAGGGGTTGAAAGCATTTGAATAGCCTAGTTGAGATACCTTTAACCTCCTTCATCGTGTCTCTCTCCGGAGCCCTTGCCCCGGGCCCCCTGATAGTTACAACCGTTAGAGAATCCTCTTACATGAGGAGCTTTAAGCCAGGAGTATTCCTGTCTCTTGGGCATGCGTTAGCGGAAGCACCTGTCACTTTAATGCTGACTTACGGGCTGCTTAATGTTAGCAAGGATTTTTACCCTATCGTAAGCATATTGGGCGGGATCTTTTTAATCGCGATGAGCATTCTATCTTTTTTAAAAAAGGCTAATAGCGTTGAAGCCCAGGGAGCTGCGCAAGCCCACGGTCCACTGACCATGATTGCACTGGGAGCTACAATATCTGTTTCGAACCCCTACTGGATTACTTGGTGGCTCACTATAGGGGCAGCCTACGTTTCTAAATCACTACCTTGGGGTGCGCTGGGGATAGTTTTATTCTACATCAGCCATCAAATGGGAGATTTTGCTGTTCTAGGATCCGTCTCAAAGCTGATGGCTAGTGGTGCTAGGAGCCTTGGGGAGAAGGGTTTAAAAATTCTGGTTGCCGTGTGCAATATTGCAATAATAGCGATAGGCGTCTCGTTCATGTTGGAGGGGGCCCGTATCTTCGCGTCTTAAACCACGAAATAATGGAGAAACTGTTTTACGGTTGGAAGAGAATGTTTTTCAACCTTTGACCATTCTCCCCTCCCGTGGAGGAACCGTCTAGCAGGGAAGTCGTCTCAATGCTTGCCGAGCCCGTTGCCAAGCTCGTTTTAGAGAGGGGTCTTATACCGTTAACCGAGCCGCAGCTTAAAGCAATACCTGAAATAATTAATGGGAACAACGTTCTAATAGTAGCCCCCACCGGAATAGGGAAGACGGAAGCAGCCCTGCTCCCGATTTTAAGCATGATGGTTAGAGAGAGGATTAATGTTAAGAGCGGAGTGTTTCTGCTCTACGTAACCCCGCTCAGGGCTCTAAACAGAGACCTGGTGGAGAGGATAAGCTGGTGGGCTAGCAGGCTCGACTTGAAGCTCTCAGTAAGGCATGGGGATACTCCGTCTTCCCAGAGAAGAGCCCAGTCATTAAGCCCTCCTCACATCCTCGTCACAACGCCGGAGACTTTTCAAATCCTGCTGATAGGCGCCAGGCTCAGGAGCCATTTGAAAACCGTGAGATGGGTCGTGGTCGACGAGCTTCACGAACTGGCTTCAGACAAAAGGGGGAGCCAGCTCTCCCTCGGCCTGGAGAGGCTTAAGAAGCTCGTGGGGGGGAAGATACAGATCATAGGGCTCTCCGCAACCATAGGCGAGCCGGAGCAGCTTGCGCGCTTCCTCGTAGGGTCGGATGGCGATTTTAAGGTTGTTGCAACTCCAGTGCCCAAGGGCGTTGAAATAAGCCTTGTGCTCCCAGACGTTGCCGATGAGGATTATTTACTTGCGGAAAGGCTTTTGACAACCCCCGAGGTAGCGGCAAGGCTCAGAGTTATTAGGGAAGCGCTTGGCAGGAGCAACGCTTTACTGCTCTTCACCAACACTAGAGCAACGGCTGAGGCGCTCTCCAACAGGCTGCTGGTAATGAGCCTCCCCACTCCTGTTTCAATCCACCACGGGTCTCTCGGCGTGGAGGCGAGGGTTAGGGCGGAGGAGGGTTTGAAGGAGGGGGAGTTGAGGGGGGTAGTATGCACCTCCAGCCTTGAATTAGGCATAGACGTCGGCTCTATAGATTTCGTAATACAATACGGCTCGCCGAGGCAGGCTTCGAGGCTCATTCAGAGAATCGGGAGGAGCGGGCACAGGATAGGCTTAACATCTAGAGGAATGGTTTTATGCATGGATGAGGACGACGCCATTGAATCTACTGTTATAAGGAGGAGGGCTTTAAACAGCATTTACGAACCTGTTTCGCCTCCAGAAGCTCCCTACGATGTTCTTGCGCATCAAATAGTAGGAATGCTCTTGGAAAAGAACAGGTGGAGTGTGGAAGAAATGTTGAAGCTTATTCAGGGCAGTACACCGTATTCAAGAATTTCGAGAGGGGAGTTGGAGAGGATCCTGGAGTTTCTCTCAACGCAGTATCCGAGGCTGCTGTTTTTCGAAAAATACAGTGACATGGTCAGACCTGGGAGGAGAAGAGAGCTCATAAGGTTCTTCTTCGAACATATTTCAAGCATACCTGAGGTCAAGCAGTACCCTGTTTTCAACGAGGAAGAAAACCTTGTCGTCGGAAACTTGGATGAGGAGTTCGTTGCAGAGAAAGGCCTTCCGGGGACGAAATTCGTAATGGGGGGACTAGTATGGTCGATAATTCAGGTTTTTAACGGTAAGGTCATAGTTAAGAGGGCGGAGGACTCTTTAGGAGCAGTACCCTTCTGGACCGGTGAGGAAATACCTGTTACTTACGAAGCAGCGATAGAAGTAGGGGGCTTCAGAAGGATGGTTGAAGAAGAGTATCGTAGGGGAAGCAGACCAGAGGAAATAGTTGAAAAAGTATCTGAAAAATACGGTGTTGAAGGGGATTTCGCTCTCAAGATCGTTAAGCCTACTTTAGAGTGTCTTGAGAAAGGCATACCAATCGGCACTGATAGGAGAATCGTGTTTGAGAAGTGGGGCGACTATACCATCATACACGCTTGCTTGGGAGACCTTGGAAACAGGGCTTTGTCAAAGATCGTTGGGTCAATAGTGCTTTCTGAAGTAGGGTTAACGGTTCCCGTGAGCAGAGACCCCTATAGAGTGATGGTTGAAAGAGTAGTCTCGTCGTCGGTGATACTGGATAGGATTAGAAGCCTCGATGAGAAGGAAGTTATGAGGATGCTCTTAGAGAATATTGAAAACGTTGGGCTTTTCAAAAGAAGGTTCCTACACGTCGCTAGGAGAATGGGGATAATAGAGAAAGACGCTGACCTCACATCCATAAGGTTGGAATCCCTCATAAGAAGCAGTAAGGGAACAGTGGCCTATGATGAGGCAGTTAAGGAATTGCTGTCGAAAGACTATGATGTAAAACCACTGATGGAGATGGTTAGGAAAATTGCCTCGGGGGAGCTTGAAACAATTGTGTATGAGAACGAAAATGAGCCATCCCCCTTGGCAAAACCCATACTTAGACAGGCTGAGAGACACCTCGACATATATCCTCCGGAGAAGGTTGACAAGATAGTTTTAATGTATGCCTCAGCAAGGCTTAGGAATACTCCCCTAGAACTTGTTTGTAGCGAATGCGGCTTGCTCCATGGCACTATTAAACCGGAGGAATATTCTCCGGGTGCAAGGTGCAGCAGGTGCGGTGGTAAACTGGGCGTGAACCCTATGCCGGGCGTTAGAATTAGGCGCGGGAAATCGAGGAGGATGAAAATGGTTTTCAGAAAGATCGCTAAAACGGCGGAGTTGCTTGAAAAATACGGTGGAGATGCTGCTCTAGCCCTTGCCGGGAGAGGATTAAGCCTGAAGACTGTTGAGAAAATACTGTTGAGAAAAAGCGCGACGGGGGAGGATATTGTGAAGCTGATAGTCGACGCTGAGAGAAAGCGTTTTCAAAGAGCTTTAGAAGCTTAGAATATTTAACCCTTCAACGCATTGTATAAATAGCGAGCGTAACCTTACTCAGCGATTCTAGAAAAGCAAGATTGTTTCAAATCCTTGCCTACGGGTCAAGCGCTTAAAACATAGTGTATGAATTTCTCCACATCGAGTTCAGCGAAAGTCCTCCATCCTAGCACAAGATTATTCCCGTCTTCAGCAATGTATCCCCTACGTATGTACCTGGCGAGGTTAAGCTTGACTTTCCACTCGGGAAATTTCTTTTTCAGTATTTCCTCAACCTCTTTAACCGGGGCCGACCCCTTATGAGAGATTATCGTTGATATGACGACAGCCAACCCAGCGATCTCGTCTATAGACCATCCTAGTGTTTTCGCAGCGGTAATGCTCAATTCATCCTTGAGCGTAACGTAGAACCTTGCAGTAGAGAGTTTGCTTTCGTCATCGCTGATATTAAGCTCGCTCCCGTCGTCCGAGACTATTTTTATCGTTAACCCAAGTTCTTGAAAACGCGTGTTGAGAAACTTGATTATAGAAAGATAGCCTGGCCCAAGGTTCTTCTTAAGCTCCCACCCCTTAACCCCTGGAACTCTGTGACTTTTAAACAATAAGAGTTGAACTGCCCGCGCGACCTTGCTCCTTATTCTTTCCTCCCGCTCCAATTCACTATCCTCCTAAATGGGTAATGCTACTGAATGCTTGCCAACATCCTTCGGGCTCGTCTTGAAAACCCAGACCTTGTTTTTCAAAGGGTCCTGCACAATCCCCACAAGCCCCCTTGTCATGAGGAAGCTTAAAGCTAATGCTCTCAACACCTTCTTCTCCTCCCCCTCCCTATTTATCAAGTCGTAATAGTCAACAGGTTCAGAACCGATTTCCCCCATGATCTTCTCCATCTCGGCTTCAAAATCAGCCTCCTCCATCTCCAAGAGCTCGCTAAGCATGCTCGGAGTACCTGTTAAGGCTTCCTCAGCCCCAGGCAAGTAGTATTCCCTCAGGTTAGCCCAGTAGCCGTAGGCTGTCCGCATTATGCTCATAGTAGCTTGCTCGTTTTCAGCAATAGGCCTGAAGGCTTTAAGGAAGGCTTCTGCAAGCCTCTCCCTGTCAAGCCCCATGAGCCTGATCTCCATGAGAAAGGGGTCGAGGTAGAGCCTGCTAGCCCTCTTCTTAACATCCTCTTGTTGGAGCAGTATCACATAGATTATCTTTAGCAGAGCAGCCATGTTCATAACTAGGGTTTTCTCATCCATTTCAGATAGTCCTTCTCTAAGTTTCCTAATGTTCTCTTTAACGTCTACTACGAAAGGATCAAGATTCTTCTCAATAACCTCATCGCAAAGACGGATTATTCTCTCAATCAGCTCGACGTATTTGCTAGATGGCATTTAGTTCAACTCCTCATCCATGCGACTCAGAACCAACTGATAGAATAAGGATATTAAACTTTATATGGGTTAGTAAAAATCAATAAAATCGAACCAAAAACGAGTACTTTACGAAAATTTATTTTTACAATGCTTAACCTTGTATTTTGCGGCGAGTATTGTTAAAAATCCGATAATCACCATTATAACTCCCCCGCCAACAATATTATAGTCAGGCTCGTCTCGAAATTTAGCTACCCATACATGCACCTCCTTTGGATACAGGTCATCGTTAAGGAAGATGAAGTATTTTACGTGAAACGAACCTAGTGCACCTGGAAATTCCGGCGGGGATGCGTTAAACAAATATTCTGCGTGATTAGTTTCAACCCAATGAGGCTCGTACTCTCCCCTCCGCCATTTCCAGAAATATTCATCTGATAACGGGTAACACGTTTTAATAGTATCGTTAGAGACGAAGGAAGCAATATAGTTAGATAGAGAGTAAATCGCAAAGTCAATCCAATCAGAACTGTTTCCCGGAATAATGAGTACGTTATCCCTCTCTACATAATAGAAAACCCTTACTCTCCCGAACAAAGGGTTTATCAGGAAGATAGTAAGGATGATGATGCTAAAGCAATCAGCATCGAGCCAAGTCCCATTGCTACGAGGAAAAAATCTTTTCCCATATTCGCACCTTTAATTACTTATGCAACAAATTCTTTTAAGGAATTGCAGGCACCGTTTGAAGGAAACCAGTAGCAACTCCGTCATTAGTGTATACTTTTCCCTTAATGACATAAGCTGGAGTTATTTTTGTGAATTCTGCTTCTAATGAGGGGGCAAAATACACTAGTTCAACCGATTCAACGACAGCTTTGATAATTCTTTCCCTAGGCACATCTACCCCGTAGCCCAGCTCTCTGAGCTTTTCAACAGCCTGTCTAGGCTTCAGTATGCGAACTTTTTGAGAAGCATTAACCTCCCAGAAGCTGCCGATGAAACCTATTATCTCTCCGCCCTTACCTATGTAAACCCGGACTTTAGCGCCAGGACCCCACAATGGCAAACCATCATAGTAAAGCATAAAATTTTTACATGAATATTGTTCAACATCGTTTTCTCAGAACCATTCACAGTATAATATATCGTAATAGTATCGTTGGCAACATCCGAAAACGATATTTGTAGGCTTCTTGACGTAATACCTTCGGCCTTAAGCCTCCTAAGAAATTGTTCTGCAATAGCTATACAGTTTTCGGTCAATGGAAGTTCTTGCCAAGTATAGGCAGCACAACACATTTTATCATTATCGAAGTATTTTATTCCTCCAGAAGCATATACGGAGAGTTCACGGGAACCCTCTACAATCTTCCAAGCATTATCCGTAAATTGAGGCTCGCTCCTCATATTAAACAGTTCCAATGCCATCTTCAAGACCTGCTCTCTAGTTATCTTTCTAGGCATCGTCTCTAGAACATAAACTTCATCTGCCACTTCCAGCAAATTGGTTTCAATAATGATTTCTTCACCACTCGCAGGCACTAACCAACCGACTATATACAGCACCATAAGAAATAATACAGATGCTGGAAAAACTATTTTAAACATGGTTTTCATACTCAATACTGTCGATCTCTTTTTTTAAATACCATCATCCTTTACTTCCTGAAACAATCGTATATTAAACAAAGATTTAAAAAGCTATCTTTCAAAAATGTTTCTGAAATATTCTAAAAAGTTGCTATAACAAGCCCACTTACCTGTTGACTAAGATTCTTCTCTGCTAATCTCATTACGTTCAGTTACTGTTTTTTTATTTCTCCTCAACTACTTCATCATTTTTACTGTTCAACGCTCGGCTCAACCTCTAGTATCCTCGACTCATCCTGAACCTTCTGAACCACTATTATGTGCGCGTCTTTAATTGGAGGAGGGGTTCCGGGGGTTATGCAGAGGTAAGCTACCCCCGGGTTCTCCTTAACAACCTCCGAGAGTATTTGGAAAAACCTCTTTCTCATGAGCGGGTCCATGTGAACATCCAGCTCGTCTATTCCACGTATGCTCGATTTTACCAATGATTGAAGAGCCATGAGGAAGGAAACTACTGTAGCACTTCTTTCCCCGCCGCTCTGAGTATAGACGTTGAACTCCGTCAAGGGGCCGCCGCCGAAGCCGACGAATATTACGAGTCCAGCGTTATCAATATCTTCCATGTTCATTAGGCGCAGGTCTCCGGTTCCCCCCATGGTCTCCATGTTCTTCTTAAAATTCTCGTTTATCTTCTCAACTACCTCAACGATCTTCCTTCTCCATATTTCCATTCTCTCCTTAAGCTCGGCTTCAGCAGCCATCCTGTTTTCGACAACCATCTTAACCTTCTGCTCAAGGTCACTGTACACTTTAAGATAATTGTTGTAGAATTCCTCAGCGTTCTCTGAAACCGTGCCGAGGGAAGCTATTTGGATAACGCAGTCGTTAATCCTCTTCTCTATAACGTCGGGTGGCTCAACCTCCCTGGGGGCTTCGCCCTCTAATTGACTCTTAACTTCATTAATCTTAGTGTCGATTGATTTCAGCTTCTCCTCTAGGCGGCGGCGCTCAGCCTCAAGCTCTCTCAATCTGTATTTCACTACCTCAGCCCTAACGTTCAGCTTAACGTACTTCCTTATCAGCCTAGTTATCTCCTCGTCGAGCCTACTATACTCGTCGATGAGGCTTTCAACATCAGCCTTGCCCTCCGAGGCCTTGAAGAAAATGCCTTTCAGCTTCATCCTAGCCTTGTTCAGACTGTTCCAAACCTTCTCACTCTTCTCCAAGTTCCTCGATGCAATCTGATTGCCTCTGCTAATCCTCTCCCCGATCTTAGAAATCTTCTCCTGAATCCTCAGCCTCTCACCATTAAGCTGGTTGAAAACACTCCATTTGAAGAGCCTGTTCAACTCCGCGTGAAGCGCTTGAAGCTCCCTTCTCTTAACGAGCTTCTCATACTCTGTTCTCCACATTTCCAGCGTCTCCCGGGCCTCGTTCAAGAGGGTTTCAACAGCCTTCTCCTCGCTAACTATCTTGCTCAACTTCTCCTGGGAGGCCTTTATGTTGTCCCTTAAGCCGGAGAGGCCGACAGCACCCTCTACAAGCCTAAGCTTCTCGGAAGGATCTAGAGATGCGAATTCCTCAATCATGTACTGATGCATTATTATGAGCATGTTCGAAGGATCTATGCCGAAGAGTGAAAGAATCTCGTCAACCTCCATTTTAGTAGCAGGGTTATAGTTTATCTGGCTCCAGTACTCACCGTCCCTCCTCAAGTACCTGGTTATGACGAGCTCGTCAGACCTTACGAAGGGCACAGGTCTCTTTCCATCATTGCCCGGGGAATTGTCGAAAATCAGTGTTACTCTAGCAATGTCCTCCCCAATCCTTATTAAATCGCTCAGTTTCTCAGCCCTGCCGCTACGCGACAGGCCGAGGCCGACTGAAATACCCCATAGAATCGAAGACTTGCCGGAACCGTTCGGGCCCAGAATCAGATTAAGTCCAGGGCGAATAGCTATGTTACTGTAGCGATAGCTCATGAAATTCTCTAGTATGACGGCTTTCAAACGAATGCTTTTCTCCTGCTCCGCTGCCTCCACCAGTGCTTAGGGTCTTCGAAGGCTTAGATAAGAGTTTTTCAGCATCGCATCTAAATGTTGGAAGCCTATCCCACGCTTCAACGCATAATCATCCATCGGAAAAAACGGTTAAAAGCCGATTATTGTTTTTTAGTGGAAGATGGTTACTGCGGGCAAGATATTCAGGCTCGACGAATACTTGGCTCAAAGCGAGATTGCTCAGAGGCTTAAGGGGTATAGGGTAGAGACCCCCCTCGAAGGCTCTGACCTCGCGCTCGTTACCGAGGTGGTTGAGCTTAAGGCTTCTCAAAACATGCTGGAGGGAGTTTTGAGCAGGGATGTCCCCATCACGCTGAGGAGAAGAGATAAGACTGAAATCGCCATCAAGACTGTTGACTCCGTGTTCAGCTTCGTATTCCGCAAGAAGAGGGTTTTCCTCATAGTTTTGGAGAAGAAGCCTGTTGCCAACATGGTTGCCAACATGTTCAGCCAAATAATATTTCTTAAAAGCGGGAAGATAGTTGAAGCAAGGATCTCCCCGAAAGTCATGCTAGAATATCATAATGCTAATAGCGACGCTGCTAAAGTTGTTTTCTTCGACAATGTCGACATACCTAACATTGAGAAACTATCCTTATACGGGCCTTCGCTGGCCAACACCAGTCTTTTCTCAGAGTATTTGAAGCACGGGGACATATGGTATGTAGTGATTTCCCACCGTAAATCGGGCTACGTTGCCGGCATTACTAGGGATAGCGTAGTAACTATTTTCAGCAGGATCGACCCAGTTACATTCATAAGGTTCTCCGTCGAGGAAATTATTCCACTAATTGAAGAATCCGAGTCCTCTAAGACGTAGATATGAGGGCTTCGTATTCGCTTTCCGTCAGAGCATCAAGCTTCCTCAAGCTCTCAACAAGTTTTCTAAACTCGAAAACATAGTGGAGCTCCACTCCTTTCTTCCTAAGCTTTTCAGCAGCTTTCTTACTCTGGCACACTATTACTACCGCGTCCTCGACAACTCCCCCCTCCGATACGATCTTGTCAACAGCCTTCGAAACCTGCCTGCCCGTTGAAACGAAGTCGTCTATGATAAGCACTTTATCACCTATCTTGAACAACCCCTCTACAGACTTTGCTTTCCCCTCCCTTAGGAGTAGCATCGGCTTACCGGTCTTGATGGAGACGTAGGAGGCATAGGGTATTCCAGCCAACGGGACCCCTAGGACAGAATTAAACTTCTCAACCCCCACCTCTTTCCTAACCACCTCAACAATTCTCCTCGCAACCCTACTGAAAACCCTAGGGTTGCTGAGGATGACTGTTAAATCGAGTACGTAAGGCTGTAGAATACCCTCGTCCGTTTTTTCAGGCCATATGAGGAACCCTCCTGCTTGAACAAGGCTTTTAGCAACCAGGTCAACTAAGCTTGTAGACAAAGGGCTTCCCTACTTCGAGTATTGCAAGCTCCGTCTTTAAGCCTTTCTTCTTAGCAATCCGCTGAATATCCTTCACACTCCCCCCATGGCAGGGGATTATCAGCTTAGATTCAGCATTGCTCGCAGACTCTAAGAATGATGCGATACTAGCCTTGGGGTTGAAACCTATTGGTAGGAAAGTGATATCAGGCTTCTCCTCCTTAGTTATCTTGCTCAAAGTCTTCGATATCAAGGATTGGCCCGTCTGGAAAAGCTTACAGCCGTTTTCAAGAGTTATCATGTATGTTACTGGTGTCGATGCCTCACGGTTTTCACTGGGGTATGATTTTATAATTAGGCCCTCACTAACTAGGAGCTTATTGGGTGTCGCTGGAAGAAGCATTTCTTTAGGTAGCTGGGACCGGAGTATTCTGTAGCTCGTCTCGTCCGCGATTATTTTCCCTATCTTCTTAAGGCAGTGTAGCTCCATTATCACGTTCTCATCGAAACTCTCCGGCTGCTCATCTGTTATCAGAACATAATCCAGCGGTTCAACGCTGTTAACATCTATCTCTGAAGGGTTTGTGAGAAGCCTCTGGGTTTGCGTAACGATGTAAACGCAGGAATACTTGTTTAACCTGGTCAACACGACTTCAGATTTGCTTGGTTTTATAATGCTCAAACCCTTGCTGGTCTATCGAGTTCTTTTTAAAAGGGCTAATAAGCGTTTCTAATTTTTATGGCTGTGAAAGCCTTTTAAACTCTGCCAATCTCCCTGTGCAGCCTCTCGTGAAACACCCTTACTCTACTCCTCCACTCCCTAAACCCTTCAACGGAGGGGTAGTTGACGTAAAGCTGCCTGAAATCCTCCATGAGCTGAGCAGTCTTGTTAAGCCTCGCTAAGAACCATGGCTTACCGATGCCGGCGAAGAACCTCGAGGCTTTCTCAGTAATGTTAAGCCTCAGCTTCTCTCCCATGCTTGTCTTCAAAAGGTCTTCGCTCTTAATAAGACCCTGTGCCAGACCGTAGTTTATCAGCTCGTTGTTCAGACTCTGCAGGAATATTCTGAAGACGTCTAAGGCCGCCTGCTTAGCACCGTATTTATTCATGTATTGAGCGTTGAAGCCCCATAGCGCAGCCTCGTCTTCACGACCATTCTCCAAGGCCTCGGCGATAACCTTGGCTGCAAGGAAGCCCCCAGTCATGGAGGAGCCTATGCCGCCACCGTGCACAGGGTTAATCATGAAGGCAGCATCACCCACGGCAATGAAGCCGTTCCACACCGCTGAGTCTATTGGCCTCCTCGCAGGAACTATTCCGCCCCCTCTGTGTATGACCCTTCTGATTTTCCCTTTCAAGCATGGCAGTTTCTCAACCCATTTCTCGAAAAGAAGCTTGGGGTTAGCGGCGTTTCTAACAACGCCCAGACCAGCGTTTACTCTGTTCTCACCCTCTGGGAAAATCCAGAAATAACCACCCGGAGCATCCTCCATGTCTAAGTATATCGTTGGCAACGGGGGCGTTGTTTCTGTTTCCAGTATCTCTCTGTAGCAAACAAGCGTCTCGTCGTCGTTAAGCTCTTGGTCGAAGCCGAGGGCCGCAAGGTTTTTAGAGAGAACCCTAGAGCTCCCTGTAGCGTCCACAGTCACCCTAGCATAAACCTCATCCTTGGAACCGTCCTTGAGGTTGAGGAGCCTAACCCCTTTCACAAACCCGTCTTGCATGATCAGACCGGTAGCATGCATCTCCGACTTAAACTCGCACCCCGAGTCCAGTGCAAGCTTGAGGAGGAATTGGCCAAATTCAACTCTGTTCAAGGCGTATGCACTTAACCCCTCTGCCACTATGCTGAGACGACTCTTCATGTCTGGAGAGTATATCTCTATCCCAGGGTATGTGGCGAAATAAGATTCCTTAGGCAGGCTTAGACCAAGCCTCTCCACATGGTGGGATCCCAAGGCGTCTCCGCAAACCTTGTCGCCAACTCTATTCGCCGGTAACCTATCCACCAACAGTACTTTAAGCCCTTTTTTCGCAGCCTCCCTAGCCAGTGTTGCACCAGCCACGCCGGAGCCTGCTACACACACGTCGTACAACCCGAGCTTCAGACTACCTGGCAGAATAAAAAAGTTTCCTAACAGTTTTAAGGCAGCTCAATTAATAAAGGGCAGGAAAAGAGTTTGAGGAAACTGGATTTTGAAACAGTTACGGTTAGAGAGGGGAAAGCAGAGATAATCGTACCGAAGCCGGATTACTACAGGGTTTCCCCGAATGAATATGTGCCGTCGAAAGCACCAGTATTCTACAATCCCTTGATGAAGGAGAACAGAGATTTGACTATTGCTGTCGCAAGCATAATGAGGAAGGAAATCGGTCGCAAGCTTGTTTTCGGCGACTCTATGGCGGGAGTGGGCGTCAGGTCGATAAGAGTACTTTTAGAAGCGGGTTGGGATGAGGCCTATTTGAACGATAATAGTGAAAGAGCTTTTGCAAGCATGGTTTTAAATCTAGAGAAAAACAGTCTGGTTGGAAAGGCGCATCCATCTAAAATCGATGCGAATCTTTTTCACGCGGAGCACTCTTCCACTGGCACTAGGTTCGACATGCTTGACATAGATCCCTTCGGAACACCCATTAGATTCCTAGATACTGGTGTCCGAGCAGTTAAACACGGTGCTCTCATAAGTATTACTGCCACAGACACGGCTAACCTCTTCGGAGTCCAGAGGAGGGCCGCTAAGATACTTTACGGAGTTAATGTTTTAAAAACAGGGTTCATGAGGGAAGTAGGGATCAGGGTTCTGCTCAAGGCTCTTGGAGAGGCCGCTGCTAGAAGCGAAAGGGGAATAGAGCCCATAATATCCGTTGCCAGCAGGCATTATGTGAAGATAATCGCAAGAGTTTTAAAAGGCAGGAAGCACGCTTTCCAAACAGCCTCGAAGATCAACTTTCTCAAATTAAGAAAGGCGAATGGCATCTATGAACCGATGGGCCCAATAGATCCTTCGGAGGCGCGAGTGGATGATTCCTGTATTCTAATAGGCCCCCTGTATGTCGGCAAGGTTTTTTCCAAGAATTGGGTTGAGAAAATAGCTGTGGAAAGGGTTGAGAAAAACTGGCTGGATGAAAAGATTTCTAAGATCACTAACAGTCTCCTCTCAGACGATCAGGAGACAATAGGAGGTTTTGACTTGGTAGGCTTGGCATCTAGCCTCCGTATAGCTCCTCCGAGCATCAGGATCATCATCGACAAACTTTTAGAAAAAGGGTTCCAAGCCTGCAGAAGCGGTTTTGATGCAAATTGCATTAAGACGGATGCGAAACTAGATGATTTGATAAAAGTTGTTAAGAGCCTTTGAAAAACCTTGCAACAAGATAATATTCAGAACTTCCCTTTCGAGAAGCCTTTGGCTTAAATCTCTTCACAAACTTAAACATTTTGAACACCTTTCTGTCGACTCTGCGAGCATACTGTCCTTCGAAAACCTTTATGACTAAACAACCGCCTTTTCTCAAAAGATCCTTCAAAAGGGCAATAACCCTCTCCACCATTTCTATCTGTCTCGCGTGATCGATTTCATAAACGCCTGACATATTTGGAGAAAGGTCTGAGAGGATAACGTCAAATTTACCCCCGGATATTCTCATCACCCTATTTGTGAAATCCTCGTCGAAAACATTGAGAACAAGTGTCTTAACATTCTCCAACTCCAAATCTTTAACAGGCTTCAAGTCCACGCCTAGAACCATACCCGAGTCCCCGACGTGTTGAGAAGCCACTTGAAGCCACCCCCCAGGGGCGCAACCTATGTCCAGTACATTATCGCCTGGTCTTATAATCCTATACTTGTCGATTATTTGCTTAAGCTTGAAGGATGCTCTACTGCGATAGCCCTCTTTCTTAGAGAGGAGAAAATACGGGTCATTCCTCCTCTCGTGCAACCAACGCCTCTTTGACTTCAACCTCAGTGCCTCCGGGCTCTATCGTGAGCACCCATTTATCCAGCAGTTCGCAACGCTCCGGGCTTACGACGGAGCCCGAGGCGCAGCCCCTGTTAAAGTACTGGCAGGAGAAGCAAGGCGAGCCTTTCAGAGAATCTATCTTGGGTATTTTCCGGGTCGAGTAAAGCTTGTAAGTCCACCTCTCCTTGTGTAAAACTTTCTCCCTTTTTATAAGGCCCCATGATTCTAATTTCAAACATATTCTGGAGCCTTCTCTACTCGATATATTGAGCATCTTGTACAGGTCTGTCTGAACAATACCGTCCTTAGACCGCATTATTATGTTAAGGACCTTACCCTCCAACCTATATCTTCTCGAGGCTTTTCTGACCACCGGAGTTTTCACCACTTAGTAAAAGCGTTCAAAAGCTATAAAGGTTTCTAAGGCTTTATTACATTTCACCTTTTACTCGGCTTAAAAAACAAGACATCTCCTCTCTTAAGACCCTTAACCCCCTTTCTTAAAACGATTACTGCGTAAGGCTCCTTGACGGGGCCTATCACGTCAGCAACGTTTCCCACAGGCTTCCTCGAACCGTCTAAGACGGTAGAGCCGAGGCTAACCAAGCCTTCCAGCTTTACTACAGCGATTCTCCCGTTAACAATATTTTCAACAATCCCTTTACGCTTCAACTTCCTGCACCCTTAAGGATTTTACTGATTTCTTGGATGAGACTTCTCTTACTCAAACCGTTACAGAATACGATTACCCTACCTGATTTAATGTTGCTCATCCTAGGATAGGCTTTCTCCGCTTCTATCATCGTCCTGAAACCAAGCTTGTCGCAAGCCTCTTTAATCCTGATTAAACTTGGAGAGCTTACTGAAAGGCTTTTCGGGACACGTCTTCCATCTTTACGCGAGAGTTTCAAATCAAAATATTGAGGGTAAATCGCTACGTAGCGATCTTTTGAAATCTTTTTCATCCCGCGGAGACCAGCCTAGCGTTGACGACCCCATCCGCTCCCGGTTTCGAAGTTACCACCGCGTTACCCACCTCTGTCTTTATCACAGCACCCTTGGTTATTACTTTCATCCTACTGAATTCTCTATTAGCAGGGTTTTCAACAACATCCAGAATCCTAGCTCTGACAACTCTGTCTTTTTCAATCGCAACATTAGCATAAGTAGCCTGGAGGACCCTGATTTTTACACCTCCGCCCTTGACCCTGATCTTCTTAGTCTCATCTTCCTCGCCTATCTTCGTGAGAGTTGGAGGTCGGCCCATCTCATACTTACGCTTACTCCTGTAGGGATTCTTCTTACCGCCAGTGCTCTTCCTCTTGAACAGATCTCCATGATATACGGACAATTCCGCCTTAGTGTTTTGAAATAACCCTTAAAAACTTATTCCTACACGGTCTTATGGGTCTTATGGAGCCAGGGAAGGGCCCTGGGGCATCTGTACGCAGAAGCACTGCGTGTTTGAAGAGCATGCTGGAAAGGTCAGGGCCTCAGGGATTGGGGAAGTTAGCGGAGATGGTTTAGGGTTGCACCTCACCAGGATTGAAATCAGGAATTTCAAATCTATAGGGGACCGGCAGGTAATAAACCTAAGCAAGGGGCTGACAGTGCTGACAGGTAGAAACGGCTCCGGCAAGTGTGTTGCGCCATGGATGCCCGTGGCCCAGCCCTGGGGGGAGGAACCAATAGAATCCCTTTTCCATGATGCTTGCTATAACGGCATCAGGATTAATGAAAATGCTTCCGAGTACGTGATTCCCTCCCGGAGAGTGATGCTACTAAGCTACCATGGACACCTAAAAAAGTGTTTAGAAACCAGTGTGAGTACTGTTTTCAGAAAGCCTTACGACGGTTGGCTGTTGAAACTGGTAACGTTATCAGGGAGAATCATCGAAGTTACTCCAGAGCACAGAATAGCAGTAGCTTCTAGCACTGGTTTCAAATGGGTTGAAGCATCTCTTCTAACACTTGGTAGTAAAATAATGGTTTTTGAAAACGGGAAGATTGGGATCGATGTCCTGGATAAGGTTGTGAGGAGACGATGGACAGGCGTGGTTTACGACCTCTATGTAAGAAACGCTGGATCATACATTATTGGGGGCGGAGTAATAGTTCATAATAGTAATCTGGTTGACGCGATACGTTTCGCATTAGGAGAGAACAATCCGAGGCTACTAAGGACAGATAGGCTTTCCTCCTTAGTCAACGATAATGCTGGAAAAGATGCGGAAGCATATGTAAAAGTAACAATAGACAACAGTGACTCAGTTATTCCCGGCCAGGATAAGATTGTTACGATAGCGAGGAGAATGGGACGTGACGGAGAGAGCACATACTATATTAATGGTAGGAGGGCCCCTAGGAATATTATTGAAGACATAATTTCTACAGCGGGTCTTTCAGCAAGAGGGTACAATATAATTCTTCAAGGAGAAATATCAAGGCTCGCGGACAAGAATCCAGTGGAGAGGAGAAGAGAGATCGAACAGGCGCTTGGCCTAGCTCAGTACGATGAGAAAAAGATGGAGGCTCTTAACAATCTGCAGCAGGCAGATAATAACCTTAGGGTTGTACAGGCTAGGCTCCAAGAAATAGATAGGAGGATGCTTCAGTTAGAGAAGGAGAGGAACCTCCTTTTGAGAAGACGAATGCTTGAGAAAGAGATTGAAAAAGTACAGCTTATAATAGATTCTCTCGAGTACTGGGGGCTCATAAACAAGCTTAACGATGTTTCTAAAAGAATTGAAGAGAACAATGCTTTAAAAAACAAGCTTGAAGCTGAACTCGCTACAATACAATCTGAAAGGAATAAGCTTATGGAAAGAACTGAAGAGTTACTAAAGGCGGCTCCGGCAATCGGTGACTCTGAGAAGATTAGACTCGAGTACGAGCTTAAAGATTGCGAAAGACGGCTCAATGAGTGTTTGAAAAAGACAGAAGAAGAAAATCTGGAATTAAATACTATTAAGAAGGAACTAGGAAAAGTTAAGAAGAAAAGAAGCATGATGCAGAGAAAGATTAGACGATTATTAAAAGTTTCAAACAGGATGTCAATAAAAAAGTCTCTCCTCGAAAACCTACTTTCTAGGCTCTTAGAAGAAAAGAAGAGAATGCAGGAAATCGAGAGGCGGAGGATGGAAGAAGCGTATCAGACCAAGAGTCAGTTAACTATGGTTGAGAAAGAGTTGGAAAATAAGCTTTTAGAGGAGAAGAATGCTGAAAGAATGCTGAAAGATATTCTCATCCATTATAATAGTGTTAGGAGGAGGATGAATAGCTTGAACAGGGTGAAAAACAGAGAGAGCGCTAGGAGAAGCAGATTAATAGAAAAACTGGATAACGTTGAAAAATATTTGACGGAGAGAAGAAAGACTCTTGATAATACTATTGAAACGCTTAGAGTTCTTATCGAAAGTATGGATGTGTTTAGAATATTCTTCGCTAAGGCCTCTGGTGCTTTAAGCTACAGAAACAGGAAAGATAAGAAGAGGATTCTAGAGCTTATGAGAAAAGCCTTAGAAGAGAAGGGTTTAAGAGTTTATGGAATTTTAAGGGAGAATCTCTGGTTCCCAGAGGATGTTAAAAAGGCTGTTGAAAGCCTAGCTGGAGAATGGATGGACGCCATTCTGGTTGAGAATTCGCTAGACATGCTTGTATTAACGAGACTGTTCAGCGGAGAAACTTCTGGCGTGAGAGTGTTAACGCCTGAAGGAGAAGTCTCTAAAAAGGAAGTGCCTCCCAAGCTTAACGGACGTGGTAAGCACCTAATGGATTTGCTTAATTATCCTAAGATTATTGAGAAGCATGTTTTAAAAATATTCTGGAATAGCGTCTTGGCAAACAGTGTTGAAGACGCTTTAGCTTTTATGAAGAATGGTTTTAAAGCAGTAACTCGAGACGGGCAGGTTTTCACAAACGAAGGCGCGTTAATACCGGAGGATATTGATAAGGAATTTGAGAACATTCTGAAATTTATGAAAGCCTTTACTGTGAAGGCTGGAGAATTATCTAAGATGATTGAAACAGTAGAGACACGTATAAAACATTCTTTAAGCAGGAAGATAGTGGAGACAACAGAGTTTCGAAATAAGCTTGAAGGCGAGCTGAATGTCATCGATTCATATATGAGTAGGCTGGAGGAACAATTGAATATTCTGGCTAGCGAATACTTATCGGCCTCTAGAAGGCTCAGCCAGGTTTTTAGAGAACGAAATACTGGAAAAAAGCGTTTGCTTGAAAAAGAGTTGCAAAGACTAAGGTTTTCGATAATTTTGAAAGAAAAAGAGTTGGGGAACATCCGTAAGAAGATAAAACTGCTTGAAAAAAAGATGGAGAAACTGAGTGAGGAAAAAACGCGAGTTAGGAGAAACCTAATAGAGATTGAGAACATTATCAATACATTGCATAGGAGAGTTGAGGAATGTAGGAACGTTGAGGGAGCATTAGCCAGTAGGATTTTTGCGATTAGGAATGAAATAAGAAGCACCATGGTTTTAGCAAATGATCTTAGGAATAAAATCGAATCCTTAAGGGAGAAGATGGGTGAGGAAGCTGGAACAGAGTACGGAGAGAGTAGGGATAGGAGGAGTGAGCTTGTTGAAGCAATAAGGAAACTGGATGAGGAAGTTGAGAGACTGAATTCAGAGATTAATAGGGTTAAAGACGTTGAGAGGAGGCTTCTAGTAGAGAAAGAAGTTAATGAAAGGAGAGTGGAAGAATTGAGAAACAGAATTCTAGGTCAACCACTACAAGTGCCGGAGGAAACCAGAGGCTCTGCGGAGAGGTACCTAAGCATTCTTAAGAGCGAGCTTGAAAAAGTCCAAGAGGTAAACATGCTCGCCATCAAGCAGTATGAACAGGAGATTGATTTCTATAAGAATGCTTTAGAAAGGATTAACGAGCTTGAGGAAGAGAGGAGAAGCATTCAAGAGTTTATGGAGGAGATCGAAAGAAAGAAAAGAGAGGCTTTTCTAGAGGGTTTGAGCAAAATAAACAATTATTTCTCAACGTTTTTCAACAAGATGGCTGGTGGAGAAGGATGGCTTCAACCCGAGGATCCTGATAACCCTTTTGAAACAGGCTTGAACGTCTATGTCAAGTTCCCGGGAAAGGAGGCTAGGGTAATAAGTGGAGTAAGCGGGGGGGAGAAGTCGGTTGCAGCACTCTGCTTAATCTTTGCAATGCAGAAACTTTTCCCAGCAGCATTCTACATTTTCGACGAGCCCGATGCGCATTTGGATTACGTTAATATTGATAAGATGACCGACCTCCTTAAAGAAGTATCCAGGGAGAGTCAGATCATAGTAATATCGCTCAGAGACGTTGTCGTCAGCAAGGCTGATAAGGTTATAGGAGTATACGTTAAGAAAGGGTCGTCAAGATTCATGGAGATGCCGGGCGAGAAGGCTTTGGAGGAGATAGCTGTTGCTGGATGAGGCTCAGGAAGCCTCTGAAGCAATATTTGACTTAATAAGGCTAAGGAGGATTAATCCCTGGGATATTAAAATATCTAGTGTCTTGAAGCAACTATCCAAGGAGCTTCGCGAAAAAGGCTATATGCAATTCACTCTTTCAGGACTCTTGTTATTAGCGTCTTCCATAGTATACTTGAGGAAGACGGAAACCCTTCTAAATATCGAGCCCAAGGAAGATGAAGATACTGATGGAATCGAGGAGATTACAGACATTCCTTTAGAAGCACTTGATAAGATAAGCCCTTCGAACATCCCCCTTAGACCTTCGCAACCCGTTATAGATCTTGAGCAACTGGTTAAAGCACTTCTTCGCATACTGGAGAAAGAGTATTCGAAGAAGCCTGTTGAAGAAGAACTTTTGCCACCGATGGTTCTTCAACAGGATGAATTTATGAGGAATATTGAGAAAATGGTTGAAGAGTTTAAGAAAAGCCTTTTCGAGCAGGTAGTCAGCCGAGGCAGGGTTCCTTTGAGAATCCTGCTTGAAGGAAAGCAGCCCCTTGAAGTAGCCAGAACATTCATACTAATACTCTTCGTACTGTCTGAGCCTGGTTTTGACATTGTTTTCGAGGGTGATGAATGCTACATAGTGGCGGAGGATGGTTTTGAAGGAATCGGAGTATAAAAAGAGGATTGAGGCAGCACTGTTCGCGTCAGGTAGGCCATTAAGCATTTTACAACTCAAGTCTGCAGCAGGGGTTAGGAAGGTTGATAAGGTTGAGAACGCGTTGAGAGAGTTGATTGAAGAATATAGGTCGAGAGATACAAGCCTTGAAATAGTTGAAATAGGCCATGAAAACTACATGCTCAGAGTAAAACCTGAGTATGCTAACTGCGTTAAAAAACTGGGAGTAAAGCCGATGATTAGCCGAGCTAGTTTGAAGACCCTGACCCTGATAGGTTTAAAACAACCTATTGCTCAATCCAAGATTGTTGCCTTAAGGGGGACGCATGCTTACAAGCAGGTCCAGAAGCTGGTTGAAATGGGGCTTGTTGAAGCAAGCAGGAGCGGGAGAAGCAGGCTACTAAGTCTTACTCCTACTGGCTTAAGCATTTTCGGCGCGCGTAACGATGAGGAGCTCAGACAAGCCTTAAGAAGCCGCTTGCAGCCAATGCCTTCTCATGAGCAGAATAGGGAGGATACAGGACAGGCTGAGTAGAACAGGCATAGACCTTCTGGCCTTAAGAGAGCAGGGGAACATAATATATGCTGTTGATTGGGATAAGCCTATTTCCGGGATTCTCCTAATACCGAGAAGCGGTGAAGCTAAGCTTCTGACCAGCCCGCTTGAAAGCGTTAACCTTCCTCCTTCACTCAATGGTGTTAAAGTGGTTAAAGTGGAGAGGGGTGAGAGGCTTCTTAAAGGATTCTTGAGAGAAGTGGGAAAGGGCCTCAAATACATTGAGTTCGACTCCATAGATATGAGTGACGCTCTGAGGCTGGAGGAGGAGCTCGGCGTCCTAGTAAAGACCCGGAGCAAGATTGTAAGCGAAATGCGCATGATTAAGGATAAACATGAAATTGAAAAGCTGAAGAGGGCTGCTGAGATTGCGAGCTCAACCGCTAGAGAGGTGCTTGAAGACTTAAGGGAGGGGGTTTCTGAAGTGGAGGTAGCGTGCCATTATAATCGTACTATTGTGTTGAAGGAAGCTCTAAAACCGGCTTTCGAAACCATAGTGGCTTTTGGAGAAGACTCGTCTAACCCCCATTTCACTCCATCCTCCAGAAGACTACGGAGAGGAGATGTTGTGCTACTGGACGCTGGAGCAGACTATTTGAACTACAAGAGTGATTTGACGAGGACAATAGTGTTTAGAGGGGAGGCGGGGAAGAGCATGATTAGAGAAATGATTGAAGCAGTCGAGGAGGCTAAGAAGGCTGCTGAAGAAAAAGTATTCCCAGGAGCCAAGGCTTGTGAGATAGATAAGCGTGCGTGCGAAGTGCTTTCCGAATACGGTTTCGATAAGCATTTTGCACACGGGCTTGGGCACGGTGTTGGAATCGATATTCATGAGCCGCCTAGTATTGCTCCTTCAAGCAATGAGGAGCTTAAGACAGGCAACGTTATAACTATAGAGCCGGGGGTCTACGTACCGGGCGTTGGCGGAGTTAGGATTGAAGACACTTATCTCGTAACCGACTCGGGGCCAGTAAAGCTCACTTTTTAAAGGCCGAATTTCCTCTTCCTCTTTTGGTACGTTCTTATAGCTCTTAGAAGATCTATCTTCCTGAACTCGGGCCAGTACACATCTATGAAAACAAGCTCGCTGTAAGCCGACTGCCAGAGGAGAAAATTGCTAAGCCTTTCCTCTCCGGATGTTCTAATTATAAGATCGGGGTCCGGTTCTGGAAGATGAGCAGTATAGAGCCTGCTTGAAATGGTCTCCTCATTTATTTCTTCAGGATCCAACAGTTTTTTTGAAACATCGTAGGCAATGCTCTTAACCGCGTCTACTATTTCAGCCCTGCCCCCATAGGCGAAGGCGATGTTCAAGAAGTGTGACGAATACTTCTCAGTGTCTTTCTCAATTTTCTCCACGTATTGCATTATGTCGGAGGGAATAAGGTCTCTTCTGCCAATCACCTTAAAGCGAGTCTGGTTCTCATGAAGAACCCCGTTATCCATTATTTCTAAGAGCTTATTCTTGAATAATTTTAGTAATAATTGAATTTCCTCGGACGACCTATTGAGATTCTCTGTAGATAAAACATAAAGTGTGAGAATCTTTATCCCAAGTTCATGACACCATTTAACAACCTCGTCAACCTTCTTGGCACCAAAAACATGTCCAAGCGATTTGTCCAAGCCCTTTAGCTCAGCCCACCTTCTGTTACCATCCATGATTATGCCTATGTGGTTAGGCATAGGCAGCTGGCTGACTTGCTTAAGCAGGCTTTTCTCATACAGCCAGATTGAGAACCTGCTTCTCGAAATCCTTAATGCAATGCTCCCTAGGAGTTTCCGCATCCACCATCATTCTTCAACGAAGGCTATTTTAAACGTTTTTGAAATAAACAGGAGGAATCTTGTGACTAGGAATACAAGAATGTTAGCGGCATACATTAAAACCAGTGTGAGTATGCTTATGTTTAGCAGAAGCCTGAGGTCGAAAGAGGGGACGGATGCAGCTATCCCCAGGGTTCTGACCAATGGAACTAGGGACATAAAGTTTACCAGTATAGATAGAGAATCCCGGATACTTGGGATTTTAAGAGGATACTTCAGTGAGCCGCTAATCAGTATTAGCGCAACCCCGAGAAGAAAGACATCAACTACTTGCGCGATAAACCTTCCTAGAAGAACTAGGAACGCTTCATTCCTCTCCATATTGTAGCCAGTATAAAAAGTAAAGAAGATAAGCGCGAGCCCTGTGAATAAAAACAGCGTCTTAAAAACAAGCATCATTGGCGGCAGGTTTTCACCGTATATTTGCTTCAGAGCCGAAGAAACCCATTTATCTATGTCCAGACCCTTTATCAGTATTGCTATTCCAACCATGCTCCAAAAGATTGTGTTAACTTCTTCATACGGTTTGAAATAGCTTAGAACGGCTAAAGACGTTATTAATAAGCCTCCAAGCCCGAGAACCCACTTCTTGAACCTCGGGTCGGTGAAAAGCATTTTCAAATATCTTCCGAAAACTATGTATGATTCTTCGATAGCACGGCTCTGCTTAACAACAACCCTTCTCACTCCCGCCAGGGGAAGCCTAGCCTTTAAAACTGGCTCTATGTCCTCCTCTCCGAAGCCGTCAGTAACAACATAGACTTCCGAAGGGGGGAACGATTTTGCGATACGCATTATCTCTTCAACCGCTTTCCTAGATGCTTCCAGCCCCCCGTTCTTTAAGCCACTAACGACACAGACCTCGGTTAAACAGCCCGATCTTGAGAAATCGTCTGTGAGCCTTACGGAGGCGAACATAGCGTTTAAATCAGCTTCCTCAGGATCGGAGAGAGCAAGCTTTTCAGCTGCTTTCAAGACGTTTTCCCTGCCTATTATAGGAGTCTCTAAGCCGGTTTTTCTACCGACGTCGTCATCCAGGTCTACGCATAGGATTAGGATCCTCTTCACACCTTCCTCCAATAGGCTCCTTAAAATCTAGTAATAGCCTCATTATTAAAAATTTTCGTATGTATGAAAAGTCTAAAACTCCGAGTTATCTTCCCGGAAGCTGACTTCCCTGCGTTTCTATCAGAGCCTTAAACTCTTCCCAGTCCAAGGTTTCGCCACGCTTAAGCTTCTCCTGAGCGTCCAGAGCAAGCTTACTCTTTACCGCCTCTTCTATTTTTAGACGCTTAGCTTGCTCTTCTTGAAGCATCAGTATGCGCCTCATCTTAGCGAGGTAGGATTTGGCGTCTATCTCAACCATCTTCATGAAGAGCTCGTCCTTCTTTTTCCTTGCCTCATCTATTTCGGCGTCGAGCCTTGACAACTCTTCTCTTTTAATCCTCCTCTCCTCCAGTAGCTCCTTAATCTTGGTATGATAAAGATTTGACGTTTCAACAAGCTTTGCTTTCTCATTATTCTTCTGGATAATCATCGACTTTATTTCTTCAATCTTATTCTCAAAATCTTCCATGTTCTTCCTCATGCTGATAATTGACTCCACTTCTCGCAGCAACATTCTTGCTCTCTCGATTTCCCTAACCAGCTCAGCCTCCTCCTTAGGATCTAAATGTTCTGTCGCCAGCCTCCACTCAAGCCTCGACAGCTGCGCCCTAGCCTCCCTCTCGCTTATCCTTATCTTCCTAGAGCGGCTTTTAACAACAACCCTCTTGCGTTCAATCTCGTCCCTAAGGTTTTTCTCAGAACCCCTTAACTGAGCTATCTCCTCCTTAATCTTCTCAATTTGCTGGTTAACCTCGTTCCTCTTAGCCATGTTCTCATCTATTTGCTTAGTTATTTCAATTATCTCCTCCCTAAGCCGTTTTCTCCTGTCAATAAGCTCCTTAAGCTTCTCCTTCTGCCTCCTGAGCTCTTCCTCAATCTGCTTAGCGTAATCGCCCGCTAAGCTCTCAGCCTCTTGGTATGCTGGCAAATCATTGAGGGTTTTACATAATGGTTTAATAAATTTTCCGGTAGTCGGAAACCGGCTTTAAATTGCCTGTTCTTGCGCAAACTCTTCACCAGTTCCGAGGATTCTAGTGACCTGCGAATACACTTCTACGAAGCCCTCCATCGTCACTGCTGAAACAGGTATCGGCTTGTTCAAGCTGCTTAAAATAGGGAGTGTTTTCGAAAGCTCCTGCCCTAGTTTCAGCTTCTCACTCCTATAGGATTTGCTAATGGCTTCGTACAGCGTTAGTGGGTTGGAGTACCATTCGCTAATTCTCTTAACCAGACGGGGCTCTGCAAGGTCTACTTTGTTAATTACGTTGAGCTGAGGGATAGTGAGGGAGGCGTAGACAGATATGCTCAAGTATAGTGAAGCAAGAAAGCTAAGCGGCTCAAGCATGAATGCATAGTCGAAGAGGTATATAACCATCCGGGGGCCTTCTAAAAAGTACTCTGAGAAAACTCTTCCAACGGGTCTGAAGGCGAACAATTCTATCTGGCCTGGAGTATCTACAATAGCGATCTCATAACCCATTGCTTCAATCTCTTCGCTGATCTCATGCACTTTTACTGCTATCAGGTCTGAAGCAACTGTGAGTGCACTATTCGGCCCTAGTCCAAGGTCTCTCATAAGCTTCTCAGTGTTAACGTAAGTTCTAACGTCGAAGTCAGCAGTATAAGGCAGGTTTACAACACCAGGGTCCAAGTTAATTCTCGCAACGTCAACGCCTTTACTTTCAATCCACTCGGAAAAGTTTTTTACGAAGGTTGTTTTACCGCTTCCCGCGGTACCTATTAAGAAGATAGCCTTCATAGAACTATCTTCCTCTTAATCCTATGCTCAACGCTCACTCCGTGCAGAGGAAGACCCTCTGCTCTACTTAACGTTTCAAGATGTTTAGCAGTCTTCCTTAAGTATTTTAGGGAGAAATGCTGGTATGAAACTATTCTAAGATAATCCAGTATTGTTACACCGCCTCTGACCCTTGCATACCCGCCCGTAGGAAGAATATGGTTACTTCCTGACATATAGTCTCCAACCGCTGGCGGCGAGGATCCTCCGAGGAAAACGGTGCCAGCTGTCGTGATCTTCTTGAACAACTTGGCCGGATTCTTGACATGTAGAGAAACATGTTCAGGAGCTAAAAAGTTGCACTTCTCCAAGCCTTCTTCAATAGATTCAACCAAGTATATGTTTATCTTGGTTTTTAAGCCATATTTCTTCGAAATCTCCCCGAATATTTTCCCAACTAGCTCAGTTAGATCTTTTGAATCAGTTATTAAGGCTATGAAAGAATCGGGAGAGTGCTCAGCCTGAGCAGCTAAGTCTAAAGCTACGAATTTTGGGTCTGCATTAGAATCCGCTAGGACAACGAGTTCGGATGGTCCTGCTGGAACGTCTATCGAAACACCGTAGCTGTTTGCAACCATCTTCGCCAAGGTAACGAACCTATTTCCTGGGCCAATTATTTTCTCGACCCTCGGAATAGTTTCAGTGCCAAAGGTTAAGGCACCGACGCCAGCAACCATGTTACACCTGTAAACTCTTCTTAAGCCCATTAGCTTAGCAGCATACAGAATCGCCGGGTTCACAGAACCATCCTCTTGCGGAGGAGTCAAAACATGGATTTCCTTAACGCCAGCCAAAACAGCCGGATAAGCAGCCATAACTATTGTCGAAACATACACGGCCCTACCTCCGGGGACGAGTATTCCAATTTTCTCAAGCGGATAGAAACGCATGAAGTATTTTAACCCTTCCTCACTGAGCTTTTTTGGAGAAAGCATTCTCATCTGTAAACCAACTACCTTCCTAATCCTGCTCATCATGAAGAGTATCGCTTTTTTAACATCTTTCGACAAATATTTTTCAGAAGCTTCCAACTCTTCTTGTCTAACCATAAGCCTGTCTTTTGAAAGCTTAACGTTATCGAAAGGTTTCGGACGAGAAGTATAGTCTAAGAGTGCTTCGTCGCCTCTCTTTTTAACATCAAGCATTATCTGCTCTACGTAGCGCCTCTCATCATCACTCATATTGAAAGGACTAAAACGGCTAGTTGAATCACTCATTTGACAATAGGCTTTGCAAAGCACTTGTCTTTTAAAAGTTACTGAACGAATAATATCATTGCAGTAAATAAACTATTCAGGAATAGGGAAAAGGCAATATTTAACGAGGATTATTCTCCTTCAGACTTCTTATCAAGCCACCACTTTACGACTTCTCTTCTCTGCTTCTTCCTCTTCTCTTCATCGCTCTCCATTACTGATTTAAGAAATCTTTCTCTTGTAGTCTTAAGTTCTTCAAATTCGTAGACTCTTCCACAAGCTTTACAAACGTAAAGCTTGGTGTTCAATTCATACTTGAGTTCTCCACCGCAATCTGGACAATAGTAGACGGGCAACCTGTTATTGTCAAGTAGCATCATGTATAAACTTTTCGTGTCAACCTACGGGTTGGAAAAAGATGCTAAATACCTATTTAATAGTGAAAAACTTATGGGGTCGCCGGGATTTGAACCCAGGTCGCCAGCGCCCTTAGCCAGCTATTGCTTCAGGCTGGTATCCTAGACCAAGATGCCCGGTTCAACCCCTAGACGACGACCCCTTGTTTTCCTGGTCGCTCAGGCTGTTTAAAAACTTTGTTCCAATACTTATCATCCATTGATCGTTGTTTGGTATTACAGACGCTTGGACTATTAATTTATTTGACGCTGATTGATTACGCGTTGAGCATCGACACATTAAGATGGAAACGGTGAGGGTGGGGGGAATGCCCTCAGAGACTAGAATCAAACCTTATAGAGGGCGCCCTCACCGTTTCCTCCAGACCAAAGGAAGACTATTTATATAAATCTTACTCTGCGACGATTTGTTTGACTACATTTTTCGAGCGAGATTTTTTTAAGACTCTGAACCCGCAGTAAGGACATCTAACGCCTCCTCTAAACTCTAACAAATCCTTCTCGCTAAGAACTCTGCTGCAAGCTAAGCATTGAAACTCCGGCATCGCTCTTTCACCTTTAAGCGGTGCTTAAAAACATTACTCATTCACCCAACTCTCCCCCTCAACGTTTTACAACCGGAATTTAAAATAAGCGTTAACCCCCCTTTTCAGAGACATGCTGGAAAACACTGTAAACTTAGAAAAGCTATTGTTGAGGAAGGATGAGTATAACAGAATATGGGTACTCTTAGAAATGTTCATGGAAAGCATTATCCCCGTATCCATGCTAGTAATTGCATCCGGTGAGACGGGTAGTGGTAAGACGACGCTTGCTAAAAAGATTATGCTGGATGCAACGTCTACGTGGAAAAATCTTAGAACGATTTATTTAGATACCGAATCTGACAATCGCCGCGGTCTTTTTGCAGTATTACAGAAAGCTTGGAACCTAAACGGATACTCGGCTGTAGAGATTTTACATACCTTGGAAGATAGTAAGAACAAGTTTTTAATAGTAATAGATAATGCTGAAAGCATTGCGGATAAAGGATTTGCCCGAGATCTCTCAAAGATTAGCGAAGGATTTCCTAACGGAGGATTTTTCCTGCTAGTTATTTTCGGTTCGAAAACTATTCCATTTGATGTTTTAAACGTGTCTCCACCCTCATACTTCGTTTATTTCAGCTCTTATGGTCCTAGTGAAATTCGGATGATACTTGATAGTTTTCTTAGTGGAATCGAAAGCAGTCCCTTGGATGATGAAGCTTTAAATGTGATAAGCGTGGCATCTGGAGGCGATGCAAGCCTAGCATTGTCAATTCTCAAGCTGGCTTCAAGCATCTCAGGTGGCAGACCTATTTGTAAAAAACACGTGTTAGAAGCCTTAAGAAAAATATCTGAAAACCCTTTCATTTGCAATATTAACAGAATTAACGATCTTCACGCTAAAGTTATTCTTAAAGTGCTTTCACAATATCCTCAAGGTATACGTTTAAGAAAGCTTTTCGAGGAGTACAGTAGAACATGCATAGATAGTGGAATAAAACCACTTAAGTATACGCAATTGTGGAAGAGGATCAGAATTTTAGAAAAGAAAACGCTCCTAGATTTTCGAGTGGTTAATCTTGGAAGAGGAAGAGCAGGCATAGTGAGGACAAGTTGTCTGAATGGAGAGACAGCCTCATAAGACTGTTTGAAGAATTATCAAATTCAGTAAGCACTTCCAGAATATTTTGGAAACTGTTTAAGAATGGAGAGATGAGTATTTCCCAGATAATAAGGCAGACTGGTTTAAACCATAAGATAGTGAGAAAAAGCCTAGAAGAAATGATCGCTAAAGGATTTATAAGAAGGAAATCCTTTGGAAGAATGAAGATTTATTTTTTGAACAGAGATAATTACAGTATTAGAGTATTGCTTAGCCTTTTAAGCGGGCCTCCTCCGGACCTCTTCTCTAAGGATAATCGAGTTGTAAAGCTCTCTCAAACGAGCATCGCTCAGCCTGTTGAGGACTCTGCTTCTGAAGGCATCGTCTTCCGAAAGGAACCTTAAAAGGGGGACGATTTCCCTCCTGAAAACAGACCTACCTATGTGCAGCTCTTTTAAGAAGAAGGATTCTAACTCTCTGAGGCTTTTCAGATGTTGAATCCTCTTAAACCTCTCCCTAATCCTGCTCGGGAAGACAAAGCTGACCTTGTTCTTCTGAGACATTGCAAAGAAAGCGCTGGACAATTTGTGATAAAAATTCGGCATGAGCCTCCAGACAGAGTTTTTAGATATTTGTTTGAGAAGCATGTCTGCCTCAGCCACATATCTTAATGCTGGGAACAACCATTGTTTCGGTGAGAGATGGAGGATGTTTTCGAAAACCCATTCAAGCAGGTCCTCAGGTTTTTCTTCGGAGGAAGATAATGCTAAGGAGGCTCTCTCCAGAGTTGATGCATAAGTCGCTTCTCTCAGTATTTCGAATATGTTTTTCTCAACGTTCCTATAAGACAAGATTTTCTCCGCATCCTCGATGCTAACATCTTCTTGTGCAGAGTAAAGAAGCTCCAAGTCCTCTATGGCAGCTCTCATATCTCCCTCCGAATGCTCTGCAATCATCAATAGCACTTCCTGCCTGCATCTAATACCCTCTGCTCTACAAATGTCCCTAAGTCTCTTAACTATGCTCTGAGACCTTATCCGGTGCAACGGAATCATGTAAACCTTATCCCTTATCCTGTAGAGATGGGGCGCCCACGGATCGTTAGCAGCCATCACAATTGGCACTCTTGACGATTCTATCAGCTCCAGCAGAAAGTTAATTGCATTGGATTCCTCGGCTGAGAGACCGTCGATCTCATCGAAGAAAATCAGCACCTTGCTGCTGAAAAGACTTCTGTTGAAAGCCGCTGGTTTAATGACGTTCTCTAAGAAATCTATTTTTCTAGTCTCGCTCGCATTAGTCTCTATAAGCCTGTAGTTAAACGTTGAAGCAACTACTTCTACAAGTATAGTCTTTCCCACACCCGGTGGGCCATGGAGCAGTGCTGCTTTTCCACGCTCATCCCATTTCTCAAGCCAATCGATAAAGTCTTTCTTGGCAGCATCATTTCCAACTATCTCCTCTAGTGTCTTAGGCTTATACTTCTCAACCCAACTGAGTTGAGACATGCTCATTTCTGAACATCTGCAGCCAATGCGGCCAGAACAGTACTTATCTGGATCTCGGCATCAGCACCCATTGCCACTCTAAAATTAGCCTCCCCGAGAGCATTAACAACCTGGAGCCTCTTTCTCTCATCCATCTCAATAGACATGAGTTCAGAATTCATCTCTCTCAGTATATCGTTTGCCGACAAGCCGTCGTCATACAAGAGTTTTGCAAGCCTTTTCCTAGCTGAGGTGAAATTACCCTTTAATGCTTCGCTTATCATCTCCTCGACCTCTCTGGGATGGAGGACCCCCACTACCTGTTTCACGCTCTCTCCCGTGATTTTCTTTAAACCCCCGGCGGCGGACTGCGCTATGTTTATCGCCTTCCTCATATCACCCCTAGCGGCCTTAACTATCTCGTCTATAGCCTCCTCAGTCCAAGATACTCCTTCCTTTTCCAATACTCTTATAACGCCCTCTCTTATGTGCGTCGGACTAAGAGGGGGGAACCTGAATACTGCGCATCGAGATTGAATGGGCTCGATTATCCCCCATTGATAATTCGCAAGAAGTATGAATCTAGTGACTGAAGCATATCTCTCCATTATTCTCCTGAGGGCCTGTTGAGCATCCTGAGTCATGTTATCACTCTCATCCAGTATGAGTATCTTGAAGGGGATTTCAGTAGACGGTCTACTCCTAGCGAAGTCCTTCACTATCTCCCTTATGGTGTTTATACCTCTCTCGTCTGAAGCGTTGAGCTCCATGAACCTGCCTGTGGTAGAGCCTTGGTAAAGGTCGTTTACGAGGGCTAGCGCAGCAGTAGTCTTCCCAGTACCCGGGGGGCCGACGAAAAGCATGTTTGGAACGTTCCCAGACTTTACGAATGCTTTAAGCCTAGTTACGATCTCCTCCCGGTCTATTATCTCATCAAGCGTTTTCGGCCTATACTTCTCGACCCATAGAAGGTCTGATATGCTCATCGCTACGGAAATGGTGGTTGTTTAAAGTTAAATGTTTCGCTTAACAGGCTAATTGGGAATTGGATAGTATAACTAAAGAACTGCTCAACTGGATTCTTAAGAGAGAGTTGAAAAGAATAAGATTGAGATACGAGCTTGAGGAGACCCTGGTAATCCCACAGGTTGATTCGAAAAGCATCCGGCTACCTGGGCTGGGCGAGGTGGTTATGGAGAAGGGGAAGGCGATAAGGGTTTACAGAGGGGTGGCGAACCAGCTGGCTAATTCTGGATGGGCTAAAGTGAGCGAGGAGCATTTAACTGCGAAAGACGTCACTTCCATGAGATGGCTTGAATCTTCTGAAGAAGGGCTCATTAAACTCCCGGATTTCTTCTACCTTAAGGCTGTGAAACTGATGGAGAACAAGGGGGCGAAGAACATTGGGATCCAGAACGACCTGCAGGAAATAATAGATATAAGGCTTAGAAAACTAATTAAACTAGTGTTTTTGAAGGAGGCTCCCACAAGTATTCTGGAGAGACTCCAGCCGGAGGAGCTACTCCTGTACAACCTTCTGAAGGAAACTTTAAACATGTGGCAGAGGGAGTTGATGTATTCGGATGGAGGATAGCAGAGTCAAAGCTAAGACCCCGGTTCAAAGCCTGTTCCTAGATTTCCTACGGAATTTTAGAGACGAGAATAATGAGAGGAAGTATTACGAACAGATAGCGGCCCTCTCATCTCTCGGAGCATCATCCATCGTTATAGACTTCCAAGACATGCTTTCCTACAGCCGGGAGATGGTTGAGGAGATTGTTGAAAACCCTTCCGTCTTGGAGGATTTGGGAAACATTGCCATGTCTATCCTGAGCAGCCTAGACAAAGACTATGCTTCAAAAATACAAAGGGTTGCTGTAAGGATAAGGGGTCTTGGAAAAAAGATATCGATTAGAGACATAAAGTCAAGCCTACTCGGGAAGCTAGTATGTTTCGAAGGGGTTGTAGTAAGGGCTTCTGAAATAAAAAGCATACTTGTGAAGGGGGTCTTCCAATGCAAGACTTGCGGCGGCATATATGAGGAGCCTCAGACAGGCCTTGTTTTAAAACCGCCGCGTTGCAACGTCTGTGGAACAAGCAAGCTCTCGAATTTCGAATTACTGCAGGACCGCTCTGAATTCATGGATTACCAAGAGATAAGGGTTCAGGAGAAGCCTGAGGACCTGCCGGCGGGGGTGATGCCCCACAGCATAAACCTTAGGCTTACTGGAGACTTGACTGATCGAGTCAGGCCCGGGGACAGGGTTCAGATAACGGGGGTAGTAGTCGCCACTCCAGACAGACATCCTATGAAGAACCTCCAGTATACGACTTTCTCGCTTAGCATTGAGGTGAACTATATAGAGGCCTTGATGCAGGAGCTTGGAGAAGTAACGTTAACACCTGAAGAGGAGAAGAAGATTATTGAAATGAGCAAGGACCCGTGGATATACCAGAAGCTGATAAAGTCTATAGCACCATCAATATACGGTCTTGAGGAGATTAAGGAAGCAATCCTCCTGCAGATGGTTGGAGGAGTGAGGAGAACCTATCCTGATGGCGTGACCGTCAGGGGGGACATAAACCTGCTTCTAATAGGCGACCCCGGCACGGCTAAGAGCCAGCTTCTTAAATATGTTCAAAGAATAGCCCCGAGGGGGCTTTACACTTCCGGAAGAGGGGTTACGGCAGCAGGCTTAACGGCAGCGGTTGTCAGAGACAAGACCGGAAGCTTCACGCTAGAGGCTGGCGCGGTTGTCCTCGCCGACAAGGGGATTGCTGCAATAGACGAGTTTGAGAAGATGAAGGCGGAGGACAGGGTTGCTATACACGAGGCGATGGAGCAACAATCTTATCATCCATCAACCGAGATATTGCTAGCAAATGGAAAGAAAGTTAAGATAGGTGAATATGTTGACGATTTATTTAGAAGATTTGAATCTGAAAAGGTTCAGGGCATAAACTGTGAAATTCTCCCTCTACGGATTAAAGAGGAAATCTATTCGATGGATTTAGAATCAGGCCTCGTAAAAAGGCTCCGCATAGATAGAGTGAGTAGGCATGTTGCACCAGATTTCTTCGTAAGCATAACTTATTCTAATGGAAGACGAATCCTGGTTACACCCGAGCATCCTGTCTATGTTTTCAGAGAGAAAGGCCTAACGGTTGTTAATGCTATAGACGTGAAAGAAGGGGACTTCGTTCCAGCTCCTAGAGTCGTTGAAGACGAGTATATTTCACCTCCATCGCTTGCGTTATCCCCGGAGGACCCTCGGGAAAAGGAGGTAACTCTTCCAACTCAGCTTACCCCTGAAGTCGCCAAGATATTGGGTTACCTGATAACTGAAGGTTGCTTTTATCAGGGTTCAAGTTATGAAATTGTTTTCGCAAACAAGAATCCACTAATCCTGGATGAAGTAAAGACCCTTATGAGCTCCGTTTTTGGGATAATCCCTATATGTAGTAATAACTCGTACGGCGTACCCTCCCTGCGATATGTATCCTCCAAGTTGTTTAAGTGGTTCAAGCTTAATTTTCCAGAAATCGTTCAGAAGGCTAGATGGAAACGTGTACCATCCAAGATTTTTTCAGCTCCACTCGATTCCATCAGAGAATTTCTAAGGGCAGCATTCCTTGGAGACGGGAGTGTTGAGACTGAGGCTATTTGCTACAGGACTGCTTCAAGAGGCTTAGCGGAAGACTACCAAGATCTTCTTCTTAGACTTGGAATAGCTTCTCGAATAATAAGAGATGCAAGTAACGACAGTTTCAAGGTTTATATCGCTGGCGAATCTCTCTTGCGTTTCAAGGACCAGGTAATCGATCCAAGTGACAGCAGGATTAGCACTATATCTAGGATGGTAGACAAGAGTCAGAAGGTTAATCGTCATCACGATGTCATTCCGACAGGCTTTGCCTACCTTATCAATGAAACAAACAGAATGCTGGGATTAAGAAACGAGGGATACTTTTACGAGCATGCAAAGGGAGGATATGGTATAACGGTCGATGTCACCAGTCGCTTTCTTAATAAGCTTAAGAAACGTGTTAAGGAAATAGAAGAAAACCTAATGTTTGCTTCTTCAATTCGCGAACTAAGGTCGATAACCAATTGGTCTCAAAAACAGCTTGCAGGTGCAATTCTTGTAAACCGCAGCATGATAGATTATCATGAAAGAGGAGGGTATAGTGAAGAAATGAGACTGAAACTTGTTCAAAAAGCAAAAGACGCAGTAGCTTTGAATCTAGCAGAAGCCAAACAGAACATCATTAAGCTTGATAGAATTCTTAAACAGAACATTAGGTTCCTAAGAATAAAGGAAGTAAGATTGGTTCCGAATAAGGGCAAATACAGGACTAAATGGGTTTACGATGTTACTGTTGAACCAACGCACAATTTCATAAGTCACGGCGTTGTATTACATAACACTGTGAGCGTGGCGAAGGGAGGAATAGTGGCAACGCTAAACGCTAGGACAGCCATACTGGCTGCGGCAAACCCTGTTTACGGCAGGTATGACGACAGCCTTAATTTCAGCGAGAACGTTGACCTGCCCCCGACTCTGCTTTCTAGGTTCGACCTATACTTCATAATAAAGGATAGGCCTGATAAGGAGGCTGACGCCAAGCTCTCAGACCATATCTTACAGTTGCACATGGAGGCCTATAACTATGGTGATGAAATCATCCCCCCGGATATCCTAAGGAAGTACTTAGCTTATTGTAAGAGAATAGTGCCTAGGCTCACGCCTGAAGCAACTGAAAGGATCAAGAGCTTCTTCCTCCAGCTTAGGGGCAGCAGCCAAGAGGCGAATGCTCCAATACCCATAACGCCGAGGCATTTAGAGTCTCTGATAAGGCTGAGCGTAGCCAGGGCCAGGGTGATGCTAAGGGACGAGGTTACTGTCGAGGACGCGGAGGCAGCTATAAGACTAATGGACTACAGCCTGCGTACGGCTGGCCTAGATGTTTCAACCGGGAAGATTGACGTCGACATCTTGATGACGGGAAGGTCCAGGAGTAAATGGGAGAAGATGCGGATAATATTGAAGGAAATAGAGAACCTTGAGGCTGAAACCGGCAAAGCCTTGTTGAGCGAGTTGAGGAAGAGATGCGAGGAGAAGAAGATTGAACCAGACGAGTTCTATAAGCTCATAGAGCAGATGAGGGAACAGGGAGTAATAATGTTCCCCGACGAGGAGACTGTTAGAAGAATAAGGCGTTGAAATGGATTTAGAAGAACTGCCAATAGGAGAAGATGCTAAGAGGGAGCTTGAGAAGGCAGGTTTTAAAACGCTCTACCCGCCTCAGGGGCAGGCAGTTAAGGCAGGGTTATTCCAAGGGGAAAACCTGCTCTTAGCAGTGCCCACAGCCTCCGGTAAAACCCTAGTTGCGCAACTGGCGGCGATATACAAGCTTAAGAAGGAAGGAGGTAAAACCGTTTACCTAGTCCCGCTTAGGGCAATAGCTTGGGAGAAATACGTTGATTTTAGCATCCTGAGGGAGATCGAGGGTTTTAAAGGGAGGAGGATTAGGATAGCCCTAGCAACCGGTGACTATGATTCTAAGGCTGAGGAGCTTGCCGATTACGACGTAATAGTCGCAACCTACGAGAAGTTCGACTCGATAATTAGGCACAGGCCGAAGTGGATAAGCGAAGTCAATCTTGTTATCTTCGACGAGATACACTACGTGGATTCTGAAGACCGCGGCCCCGGCATAGAGACGCTAGTATCCTTCACCAAGGCAATCCTGCCTAGGGCCCAGTTGATAGCTTTAAGCGCCACAGTCTCCAACGCCGACGAGGTTGCGAAATGGCTTGGCGCGAAATGCATAGTTTCCGAATGGAGGCCCGTCAGCCTTAGGGAAGGGGTTCTCCACGGCTCCAGAATATTCTTCAAAGACGGGGAGACCGTTGAGCTGAAGGATGATTTTGAAGAACCCTTGCATTCGCTGCTCGCATACTCGCTTAAGGACGGCGGCCAAGCTCTTTTCTTCGTCGAAACTAGGAGGAAGACAGTATACTTAGCAAGAAAGCTCTCCTCAGTATCCTACTTATACCTCTCCGAGTCTGAAAGGAGGAGACTGAAGGAGCTTGCGGGGGAAATAAGGGAGAACAGCGAGTCGACGATAATTGGAGAAGATCTTGCGAGCGTTATTGAAAAAGGCGTTGCCTTCCACCACGCAGGGTTAACGAGCTTCCAGCGCAGGATTATTGAAGAGGCGTTTAGAGAGAGGGTTTTAAAAGTAATAACGGCAACCCCGACCCTAGCAGCAGGGGTAAACCTTCCCGCAAGAGTTGTCTGCGTAACCTCGGTTAGTAGATTCGACCCCGAAACACACACCAGTAGTATGATACCCATCATGGAGTATAAGCAGATGGCTGGGAGAGCTGGCAGACCCAGGTACGACAGGTTTGGGGAAGCAGTCATATACGCTAGGAGCGAGAGGGACATAGACTACTTGATGGCCAGGTATATCGAGTCTATTGCTGAACCAATAGAGTCTAAGCTTGGTCTAGGAACATATTTTTCAACAGCCGTACTCGCTTCAATCGCCAGCGGGATAGCGGTTGACATTGAAAGCATTCTCGAAGTATTTAGAAACACGCTCTACCACGTTCAGAAAGGGAAGGGGGTTTCAAGCAGGGTTAAGAGAGTTTTGAAAATACTTATGGACGATGGGCTCATAATCAGGAGGAACAGTTTCCTCGAGGCAACGCCCCTAGGGAGAAGAATATCCGAACTATATATTTCACCGTCGACCGGAGTATTGTTTCTAAACGGTCTGAAGAACAAGCCGCAGTCCTTCACCGAGGTAAGCGGCCTAAACCTGATATGCGCATCCCCAGACATGAAGCCTAAGTTCAGCGTAACAGGCTCGACTGAAAGCTTCGTAATCGATTTCGTCGGAAAACATGAGCCGGAGCTATATCTCGACATTGAGGACATTAGCCCGATGGAGACCTATAAGACGATGACAGTGCTCTGGATGTGGATAAACGAGTATAGCGAGGACGATATCTATCTTAAGCTGGGCGTAGAACCCGGAGACCTTTACGCCTGCAAGGAGACGGCACAGTGGTTAGCATACTCAGCTAAGGAGATAGCTAGACTTCTCAAAGACCATGATGCTTTAAAGAAGCTTGAGGAGCTTGAGGCCAGAATAGAGTACGGCGTTAAGCCGGAGCTAATTGAGCTAGTGTCTTCGCTCGAGGGGGTCGGCAGAGTAAGAGCTAGACGCCTCTTTAACCATGGTTTCAAAAGGCTTTCCGATATTGCTTCCGCCAGCGTGAGCGAGCTTTCAAGAATACCGGGAATAGGGCAGAAGCTTGCGTTAAGCATAAAGAAAGAAGCAGGAGGAATAATACACAAAGAGGAGTGGGAGAAGAGAAAGATGGGGGAAAAGGTTCAAACAAGCCTCGCCGAATTCAACGATTAAAAATTTATAATTATTAAGATTTAAAAAGGGTCAAAAATATTGTGGCGAATTATCAACACTTTTTACGATTAGATTAAATAGCCCGTTCCAGTAGAAATCCAGGTAATGGATTGCAGCAAGATATTGGGTCTGCCAGTTAAAGACATTTATGAGAGAGAAGTTGGAACCCTCGTTGGCTTTGAAATCGATTCAAGGGGGATGCCCTCCAGCTTCTTCATAATGATGCCCAGCGGTAGCTTCCTAAAGGTTGACGGGGAGGCTGTTGAGGCTGGGAAAGAATACGTGGTTTTGAAAAACTTCTGGAAGATAAAGGCTGAGAGCTTGATAAGGGGGATTGAGATAACTAAGAGGAGAATAGAGGCTCTTGAAAAGCTTAGGCAGGATCATCAGATACCTACTAACGTATACGATGAGCTTAAGAACGTGTATACGAAAGACATGGTTGAGCTAAACAACAGGGTTGTTGAACTGGTTTCAGAGCTGAGTAAGGTTCAGGAGGAGCTTAAGAACAGGCTTGACATGCTAACCAGAATAAGGTCTATAAACAGGGTTCAGCTCTCCACGGGGGAAGTCGATGAAATAGGCTATAAGGCTGCGGAAACCATGATAGAATCTAATCTAGACATAACGCTTTTAGAGATAAAGGAGACAGAATCGCTGCTAGCCAGGTTGAAAAACCTGAAGCAGAGAGTTTCCCACGAGGCAACGGTATCGCAGAGAAGCAGTTTCATAGAGCTTTTAAGAGCCATCAACAGCAATAAGCAGCAGAACCCGGATAGCCCGCTTGTCGTTAGGCTTCAAAGCGTTATGCAGAGCCAGCAGCAGTAGAAATCCTCAACATCATAATCCCTCGGGGCCCACGTATACGGTGTCCTCAGCCTCAGGACCCGTGCCCACTATAGCGACCGGCACCCCAGTCTCGTCCTGAACCTTCTTTAGAAACTCTATGCATCTCTGGGATAGAGACTCTTTTCTCCTGACTTGGAAGCATTCTGGAAAAAGCACGTCCACCTTGGTTACTGCTATCTGAGTAGCCCCGTTGACCCTGGCTGCACGCTTAGCCATCTGGAAGTTGAATGGCGCAGCCCTCCTAAGCCTGCCGGTTACAGTACCCCTCTCCACAAAGCCTTTTTTCTCAGCCTCCTCCGGAGAAAGCTCGTTCTCAAGAGGACCCTTGCCGACTCTCGTCACAAAGCTTTTTAGAACAAGTATGACTTCGTCAACCCTTTTCGGACCTACTCCAACTTCGCTGCAGACTGCTGCGGCAGTAGTGTCCCTCCCGGTTACGTAAGGATAAGTACCGTGGTAGAGGCTCAGATAGAAGCCTTGCGTGCCCTCTAGGTGAATCGTCTCACCCCTGTCCAGCGCGGAGTTAACTTCTTCAGACACATCCGTAACGTACTTTCTTAACTCGGGCAGGTCCCTGACTAGCTTCGCCTTCCTAGCAACCCTGTCTACGAGAGCAGGGGAAACACCTGTGCCTGTGGTTCCTATGAACTCCCTGAAAAAGTCGCTACCCCTGTCGGCATCGATATGCTTCTGCTCGATCACGGAAGCCTTCTCGTCGATGAATATTCTCTCCTCGACGCCGAGCGTTTCAACCTCGCTCATAAACACCTTGGGGTCTATGTTAGCCCCGGCGCCTATGAGCAGCCTTGTCTCAGGAACCAAGAATGCGCTCGGCACAATTCTAAGCCTGTACGTATTGCCCCTGTAAACTACGGTGTGGCCAGCGTTTACAGAGCCGACTCTCACAGCTATCTTCGGACGCTCCCTAAGTGCCAGGAACGCGGCGACTTTTCCCTCTAGGGACCTTTGAAAGGTTTTCCCTCGTCGCCGAAGAATCCTGACACTATTACTTTAAGCATGCTAGCTCACACACGTGCTCCGAAACGAGGAGTATAAAGCCTTTTCCATATTGTTTTTAAGCCTGATTCAACCATTTTATTAATAGGTTTGAAGATCAAGTACGGATGCTGCGGGTTCCCCCTTTCAATGAGCAGGTATTTTTCAGAATTCGGCCTCGTAGAACTTCAGTCGACTTTCTACAAGCTCCCCATGGTCAAGACCGCTGAGAAATGGAGGAGCCAAGCCCCTGAAGGCTTCGAATTCACCTTGAAGGCTTGGCAGGGCATTACGCACCCGCCTGAAAGCCCGACTTGGAAGAGGAGCGGTTTGAGCAGGAGCGAGCTTAAAGACTATGGTAACTTCAACCCTTCTATAAAGGTTTTTGAAGCATGGGACAGGACTCTGGAGATTGCTAGGAGCCTGGGCGCGAGGATAATAGTTTTTCAAACTCCTCCTAGCTTCAACCCTTCTCCGAAGAACATCGATAACATGAAGAAGTTTTTCAAAGAGATAGATAGGGGAGGGCTGATCCTCGCCTGGGAGCCTCGTGGAGAATGGCTGGAGGAGAAGAGCGTTACGAGAAGCCTTTTGGAGAAGCTTGAGTTAATCCATGTGGTAGACCCGTTTTGGGATCAGCCTCTTACTACTGGAATATATTATTTCAGGCTCCACGGTCTTGGAAAAAGGTACAACTACAGCTACGAATACACTCTTGAGGATTTGAAAAAGCTCAAGAGACTTATAGGAGGCTTAAGGAACACGGAGGAAGTATACGTCTTATTCAACAATAAGAAGATGCTTGATTCTGCGAAGCTATTCGCTAGCCTCCTCTAAGCATCGTGGAGAAAGGATGCAAGCATCTTTCTAGGAAAGAGAGATAACCCTGGTTATTCACGGCTTCAACAACGTCTTCTCCAAACATCATCTTGCTTTCAGAAAGCGCTTTCACAATATTTTCTGGAAAACCCTTGAGGAACTCGCTTGAAGAAAATGCTTTCGAGACGACCTCGCTCACATCCCTAGCTTTAGGCCTTAGTATGGTCCACCACCTCCCGTTCCTCGGAAAAGGTTGAACCAGCGTCCTCTCGTTGCCCAAATATGTTTCGACAAATATTGGAACATTACTGCTGAAGTACGGTGGGCCCATGTGTAGGATGGCTGCCTTTTTCTCATACTCTTCGAGTATGAAGAGCAATACGACGTTCTTCTCCTCGTCGCTCCAAACCCTATCCATTAATACCCTGAACTCATTATCCTCCAGGAGCATGCTGAGCCTTGAGAGCAGCCTGTATGCCTGTCCCCACAGGATGTCTGGAATATTCGTCCAAGCCGGTATCGTTATCGAAAACATGTTCAGACCCCTGCTCCTCACAGTCTCTCTAAGCTCTTCTTTAGAAGACCGGTAAGTCGGGTAGAAGAAGTTGACAGATGGTTTCTTAAGCATCAAGTGCGCAGCATACTGCGCTATGCTGAGGCTCTCCCCGCTCACAGCCGCAGCCACGTTCCTAAGCTCGTCGACAGGGTCTATCACGCATATCAGACTATCCCTAGCCTTCCTGTGCAGCTCTTCTTCCCTGCCCTTGTACAGCTCTCCCGGGTCCAGTATTAATGGGGGCTTGAGTGAAGCGAGCCTCTCCAAGGTCTTTTCGAAGCCTCCTAGCGAGTAGACGAGCAGCTCAACCAGGAAGCCGCTGAAGCCCCTCGTCTTTATCTCGGCACCGTAGACCCCTATGCCTTTAAAGAACTTCTTCAGGAGCCGTGCTTCATCCTTCATCTCTGGACTCAGCTTCTCCTTCACGAACTCGGTGTGGAAAACAGTCCTGTCAGTAGCGCTCCTATAAGTCCCTTTCTCAACCCTGTAGCACGGCACCACGTCTACATTAACCCCTTCAATCCTGACGGTTACGTAAGGATGCTCGGCAAACCTAAGCCTACATTTCTCGGGGCCGAAAGCCCTCTTAACACACTCTATCAGCGTCTTGCCCATTTCGTCCTTCTTCCACTTTACTGGAAACCTTACGAAGATATCGGCATCCGTCTCCCCGCTCAACCAAGTGTCCTTAGCTACAGAGCCTTGAACAAGAACGTCTGCCTCAGGCTCCATGTTCTTAAACTCCTCCTGGAGCGTTGAAACAACCCTGGAGAGAACATTGTTCATGTGCTCCCTTTCCTCGGGGCTCGGTTTAATCCTTCTTAAAACCTCTTGAACAACCTCCTTTAGGCTATCCGACATAGAATATGTTTACCGATGCTTATTAATCAATTTTTTCCCACAGGGTCTCATAGACAGGGCCCTTGGGGGTTAGGGTGCTCTTCTTAAGCCTAAGCCTGCTTGTTAAAGTCTCGCCAATCAGAATATCGCCGTTATCCTTGATGAAGAGTACGAGCTTGTCGATGTTCAAGCGACTCCTAACTCTTGCAAGAGTAATATGCGGAGAAAACTCCTCGCTTGCTTTAAACCCTATGCTGAACAAGGCTTCTGAAACCCTCTTAGCTCTTTCAACAACCTCCGCAGCCCCCTTGCCGACCTTTGCGAAAACGACCCTCGGCTGGGATACTGTTGGAAACGCTCCGAGCCCCCGGATCTCTATTTCCACCGGCTGCCCCTCAACCCTGGAGAGGGTTTCGCATATTCTGCTAACCATGCTCTCATGAATCTCGCCTATGAAAAACAGGGTTATGTGGAGAATCTTAGCGTCTACAAGTTTCAAATCGGCTTTTGTCTCAACCATCCTCCTCTGTATTTCAGACGCTCTACGACTCACATCGTCGTTCTCAACGTCTAGGGAGACGAAGACCCTGACCATTCTCGAGTAGACTGGGAAGATGGTTTATATACCTTACCACCGTCTTCAAGACTTGTTGAAGCACCTGATACTGATAACGGGGATGCCTGGCTCCGGGAAAACAACAGTTGCTAAAATAATGAGCGAAGAGGGTTTTCCAATCGTTTCCATGGGGGACGCTGTGAGAGAGGAGGCGGAGGCACGCGGCGTAGGTAAGAGCATATTTGAAATGAGCAGGTTCATGATTGAACTTAGGAGGGAGCTCGGCGAAAACGCTGTCGCAATGCTTGTCGAGAAGAAAATAGAGAAGATGGAGAACGATACCGTAATCGTGGACGGCGTTAGGTCTCTGAAGGAGGTTGAATACTTCAAGTCAAGAGGATACTCTGTGACTAAGGTAGGAGTATTATCGCCAACAGGATTAAGATACAAGAGGCTTTCAAACAGGAGTAGGCCGGACGATTCTAAAATACTTAGGGAGCTAGAGGAGAGAGATATGGTTGAGATCTCAGTCGGGGTCGGGGGAGTAATCGCTCTAAGCGACGTCTACCTTTTGAACGAGAGCAGTCTGGAGGAGCTTAGGAAGAACACTTTGCAGAAACTACGGGAAATAGTCTCTAGAAGATATCTATAGACATGAAGTCTTCAGCAACCTGAACATTGTCGAAGAATCTCCTAGCCTGCTCCAGCAGGATGGAAGCATCGCCGTACCTAGAGCTTATGTGAGTTAACAAGAGCCTTTTAACACCCGCCTTAGCGGCGAGCTTAGCAGCCTCCACGCACGTTGAGTGCTGCAGCTCGCTGGCCTCGCTCCCCATGCTCTCGTCGAAAGTAGCCTCGTGAATCAAAATATCCGCGTTACTGCAGAACTCTTCGAAACCAGGAGTATCTCCCATGTCCCCGGTGTAAACTATCTTAACACCGGGCCTAGCAGGCCCCACAACTTCCTCAGGCCTAATAACCCTGCCGTCTTCAAGCTTAACGGGCGCTCCCTCTATGAGCATTCTCCTCAACGGTCCCGGTTTAACACCAAGTTCCTCAGCCTTCTCCACGTTAAACTTCCCAGGCCTATCATCCTCCTTGAAACAATAAGCGTAGGATTCCACAGAATGTTTTACACGATGAGAATAAACCTTGTATTTCTTACCAGTTGCGACCAAGCCGTTTCCCTCAAACTCTTGAATCTCCAAGGGGAAAGAAGGCTGGTAGAATATCATTGGCAAGCATGATTCTACGAATTTTTTAACCCCTTTGGGGCCGAAGACCCTGAGCGGGCTCCTCCTGTTTTGAAGAGTCATCGTCATCAATAGTCCGGGAAGCCCCAGCACATGGTCCCCATGCATATGGGTTACGAATATGCTTGAAACCTTCTCCATGCTGAGGCCGGCGATCATCAACTGTCTCTGAGCCCCCTCCCCGCAGTCGAACAATATTGTTTCGCCCTTCCACCATAGGGCTATGCACGGGTGGCTCCTACTAACAGTAGGCACTGCCGCAGACGTGCCAAGCATGAAAAGCCTTCCGAAAGGCTGGCTCTTTCTCAACTCCTCGCCACCAACAGTTTCCTAGTAAGACTCGTATGAACCTCTATAAAATATGTTTCCATAATCCTAAAGCCCCTCGACACCAAGAAATCTTCAACAGGCACCTCACGGGGAGCGAGAAAGACGATCCAACCCCCATCGCGGAGAACCCTAGAAGACTCGTCTATAAAGCCCTCGTAAACCCTTAATGATTCTAAACCGTGCGTTGAAGCCCTCCTACCATAAGGCGGGTCCGTAACGATAGCGTCAACACGCCTGAGAGGCATGTGCCTAGCGTCTCCGAGCACTTGGCAGACCTCGAATGCTCTGAACCACCTGTAGTTCCTGAGGGAAGGGTATGCCATCGCAGGGTCTATCTCCAGCCCCACAGGTATTGTCCTAAGTTCATTAGCCTCGATCAGTATCGTCCCAGTGCCGGAGAAAGGGTCTAACACTACACTGCCCTCCCTAACCCTTGCGAGATTAAGCATCACTCGGGCGAGTTCAACCTTCAGGCTGGAAGGGTGGAAAAACGGCTTCGTACCTCCGCTTCTCGAAAACACTCTACGCCTATCGCTGAGGCAAATCTTCCTGCCGACTAAGAAAAACCCCTCTGAAGCAACCACCTCTATAGTGCTTCGAGGATTCTCCAAATCTACCAGCAGCCCAGCCTCCCTAGCCTTCGCATTCAACTCCCTCTCCAGGCTAGAAGCTTCCTGCGGAGAAATACTTCCCCTAACCCTCCTGACTCGGAAGGCAATGCTTTCCTTGAAGAGCCTTTCTTGAACCAAACCAATTATTTCACTACTAGAAGCACCCTTTTCCAGAATGCAGAACTCTTCACATAGAAAGTGTGAGAAAGCAAGCCTCTTAAACACTTTCGAAACAGGCTCCAACGGTGCTTCAAACCTGCATACTTGGGCGAATGGTTTCAGAATATTATTGGGAACATTCTCCGCTTCAAAAGCCCCCCGGATCTCTGCGTATGGAAGCTCATCGTGTTCTCCAGAAACCAGTGCGAAAAACCTAGTCCATTCTTGCTCGCAGTTCAGAGTCAGTTCTTACCCCTGAGCGTTCTAATTATGTCTTCAATTACAGAAATGCTTAAGAACCGATTTCTAACGATATTTGAGTCCGACGATAACAACACAGGTCTTTTCAAACCCTTTCTAAAACAATATTTTGCGAAAGAAGTATTCACATCTATTATAACCCTATTC
>CAZTSG010000004.1:53584-58214 GCA_964616835.1 uncultured Nitrososphaerota archaeon
GGCTTTTAAACTCTTCTTACGCTAGTCGCATAGCAAGGGTTGAATTAAAAATCGGAAAAGAGGCGATTTCTAGAACACTATTGTTATGGATGATTGCTCTTAAAGCCTAAAATGTGCAGGTACTCGTACACAACACGAAAACATTAAGGCATATGATTAATGCGATAATTAACAACTTTTCCAAAAATAGCTTAGCAACAACGTTAGGGATATATTCCAGTAATTTTTAGCTAATCATTCGGATTCGCCATGATTCATAATAGGGTAAAAATACTTTACTAAAATGTCGCAGTTTGACATTTTTCGATAATGAAGACTATTTAAACATTACTTTTTCAAAACAATTTCAAAAAGTAATTTTAGCAAACCAAACGTAATATATATAGTGTTTCTAAATGGCAGGAAAACGTAGGTGGGAAGAGTGAGACTGAGCAAAATGTCTAATCCAAGGATGGCTAAAATCTTAATCTTATGCATACTTGCTGTAACAGCAATTATCAGCATACGTATTTATGCGGCATATACAGACTACATCGAAGTTTATACTAGAGATTATGTTCCATCATCAATACCCACCAGCGGAGGATGGTCATACGCAAGCATAGATGTATGGCGTTATACAGACGGTACTTCTTTTGGCACTGGTAGTTCAACTGGCGGGTTCCCACTAACAAAACATCCATATTACCCGGATGCAGGGAAATTCATCACATATGCATGGAGTTCAACCTTTACGGATGAAGAGTTTCGTGTTAAAATCTACAGACTTGAAGGAGATGGTTCATGGACACTTGTTGCTACTATGAAGCCACGCGCTTGGATGTGGCCAAATGGCAATTATGGTGGCTCTTGGGCTTATTCCGGTTACGTAATACGGGTGCATCCATAATATTGAATACGATAAGTAAAATCCTATTATTTTTTCTCTTTCTACTTATTATTTTTTCCCCCATGATTAATAGTTTTGTAAATGCGTCTCCCCCATGGCTGACCGTAGGGTTTTATGCGAAATATACCGTAAAGCTTGCTAATTTCCAGCCTATAATAAACCTTGAGAATCCACATGATCCTGAGTTTAGTTATTGCGGCCGCTTTGGAAACGGGTCCTTTCTTTGGAAGGTTGAAAAGATTGAAAACAACATCGCTTTAATAAAGGTGAATTTCAGCATAGTAGGATTCGACTTCAGCACAATAGAAGCACCTAAAGTTGAGATTTCGCGCTCATTCCATCTTCTAGTCGACATAAATAGTAGGCTTATATTGAATACGACTGATGCGGACCCGCTCTACTTTCCTTACTGGATTCCTATTGGAACAAGGGCTGGCGAGGAAATTTTCCTGGGGTATCAAAAACTTGAAAACTTTTGGCTTGTTGGGAAGTTTTATCTTTGTGGTATAGATATAGATACTGGTCTGAAGAGGTTTCGTGGAAGCGATCTTTTATTCCTAACGACAGAGAATATGACTAAAGTCAATAAAGGATATCTCCCAATTTTCGACGGATTTTACGATAGAGAATCCGGATTGCTTATTGCGCTTACTGATACTGAACAATTATCTTTAAGATTTCTTAACATTTGGATAACAGTCTCTGATAGAATGGTCCTAGATAGATTTGGGATTGAGCCTGTAAGAAATGTTGACATGTCGACATTTCCTAGTATTTCAATCTCAGGCATTACGGCACCATCGGAAGTAGAGGTTGGGAGAGAATTTGAATTGGACTTAATGCTTTTTAACAACGGTACGGTGAATACTGGTAATTTAATGGTTTCGTTGTACTCGTTAAACGAAAGCCTTCTAACGCTGTCTGATAGGGAGGCTTTAGTGGAAAACATCAGCCCTCTGGAGAACAGGGAGGTAAAGTGGAGGCTTATGTTTCAATCAGAGGGCAAATATCTTTTAAGGTTAAACGTCTTAAAGGATAATATTACGCTTTTGCAGAAGGAGCTTATAATTAAGGGAAAACATCCAGGTTTCAGAGTTGCGTTGCTTATGGCTATTCCAATTATTTTTATTCTCGTCTTAATATCATTAGTCTTGTTAAGAAGGAGGAGGAAAAAGTATGTTTAAGACAATACTATTCAAGCAAATCAAGAGCCTGATTAGATTTCCATATCTGGAAATCATGCTTTTAATACTTATGTTTGAAACATCTGCACACAATACTCTTTTGGAGATCAGTTATGTTGCAAACTTCTCCGTAGAGGAGATGAAGCTTCCTATAACATCCTTTGCAAAAGGGTTTTGGTATGAGAATATTAGTTACAGAGTAAGAGCATTATACCCGATTATTGTCTTCTTCTCAGCCATCTTATCGTATTTGATAGTTTCATATTTTAGGGATATAGGTTTTTTGAAGACAGAATTCTCTTTCCCCATTAAGCGAAGCCACATATATTTTTCAAAGTTTCTAGCGTCTCAACTAACTTTGTCCACTGTTGTAATTTTTTCAGTCTTGTTATCCGTGATAGTTAACTGCTTCAACATATTCCAGTTCTTAGACCCCATTTCTATACTCTTCGATGTTACAATCATTTTAATTGAAACCCTCCTCATTACTTTCTTCACCACCTCCATAACAATTTTAATAGCTTTCATAGCGAAATTTCCAGGTGTTTCACTCATTGCTTCCATCTCCTTACTATACTCTTTTGAACTCATATCTGTTAATTTCAGAAACATCCCTCTTTTCCCAGAAGGATTGCGGATTTTTGAAGATGAGGTATTAAGATCCCATTTGGGTTACATCAACCCCTATTTGCTTGAGCTCCTACTTCCCTCTTTGATCATATCGTTTTTAGCGTTCTTATCCGGCTACTATTACGTGACTAGGAGGCTTCAGGTATCATGAGGCTTCTGCCTAGGCTGGGCTCCATACTCATCGCCATTTCCTTGGGCATTTTAGCGGAGCGTTTAATGCTAGACGCAAACTCTTCTTATTACGGCATCCCCATCGACTTTTCAAATTCAAGAAATGTTGTTTTCATCATCAATTTATGCAATAGGGAAACTAGCCTTTTAATGGATTTAGAGAAAAAAACGAATGTAGGACTTATTGTCATGAATCAGGCGCAAATACAGGATTTTTTGAACAGTGGTAGTATTTCGTATTTCGCTTGCTTCAATTTAACTACTGGTTTAAGTAAGAAGTTTGGGGAAGTGGAGCGAGGGATTCACATCTTTGTGTTTGCTTCTGATGATGATTCCCAGGTGGTGAGGTTCCAATTAGTTCAAAGCGGGTTTGAACCTGACTTGATTTACTTCAACATATCAATAATAATACTTGGATTGTTTCTGCTTCTAACCCCGTTTTTTAAACGTATCATCCTGAGGTGCATCAAATGAGTAAGAATATAGTAAGTGCAAGAAACCTTACGAAGAATTACGGTAGGATAAAGGCATTGAATAACGTTTCTTTCGGCATTCCTGAAGGAATAACTGCACTAATCGGCCCCAATGGTTCAGGAAAAACTACTTTGATAAACATTATCATGGGCCTTATCAAACCGGACGCGGGGGAAATCAACGTTCTGGGTTTTGACCCCTGGCGGGAAAGCCATTTAGTAAAAAGGTCGGTTAACGTATTGCATGAGAAGCCTAGTTTTCCGAAATGGTACACTGGCTTAGAATACTTGCTGTACGTGGCAGCATTACATAATGTGCCAAACCCCAGGGATAGGGTTTACGAAGTTGCCTCATGGCTGAACATTGCAAGCGAATTAGACAGACGCGTGGGAGAGTATTCTGCCGGGATGGTTCAGCGTTTAGGCTTGGCTCAGGTTCTGCTCAACGAGCCTAAGCTCATAATTCTCGACGAGCCCACTGCAAACTTGGATCCCGCTGGAAGAATAGAAGTATTAAACTTGATCAAGAAGCTGAGGAGGGATAAGGGAATAAGCTTCATTCTTTCATCACACATCCTTCCCGAGCTGGCGAGAGTATGTGATTTCCTAGTATTACTTCACTACGGAAACCTTCTCCTAGCGTCAGACGTGAAAAGCCTTTTAGTTACCCAATCCTCTATTAAATATAAGATCATTGCTGACAATGATCAGTTATTATTCAACATCGGGACGAAGGCTGGTTTAAGCATGGAGCTGTGTGAGGATGGCGTGATAATAAAAGCCGTGGATCAAGATGATTTGATTAATATCTTACGCCTTGCAAAGGATTCTGGTTTAGCGATAAGGTACTTAGAACCAGATAAGAGCATTATAGAAGAAATATACCTCTCGATTCTGAGAGGGAAGAATACTTAGATAAGCTGCTATTTCTTAATAATATTGTCCGATTCTGAGTAAGCCGGAGCATTATGCTTCCTATGCTGGCCTATTTATTAATTAAGCAAATGATTTAAGAATGCGGAGAATGCTCTTTGTCGGAAAGCCCTCTCGGTCTCAGCATAGGAAAACTTAACATACTTCTCGGAAACGATGATAAAGAGCTTGGCTCCTCCCGCCTGCTGTTCAGAGCCAGTTCTTCTCCTTTAGTGCTCTAACTATGTCCTCAGCAACTGAAATATTCGAGTATTGGTTTTCAACAGTGTCGGACGATAGGATGATTGAGGCTCCCGCATTTCTTATTTTATCATACGCGTTGCCAACGAACAGGCCGTGGACGCATGCTA
>CAZTSG010000005.1:0-9970 GCA_964616835.1 uncultured Nitrososphaerota archaeon
GAGGGCCGCCGCCGAGATTTGAACTCGGACAAGTGGCTCCACAGGCCACCGCGCTGCCTGGTTACGCTACAGCGGCCACAGCTAGTACTCTCATCTCATGTACGTATTTTAAATTTTCTTCCCACTGGTTTCAACCCCTTGGGTTAGGAAGTATTTATATATCCTTCTGGAAAGTGAGTTTCAGGGCCGGTAGTTCAGCGGTAGAATGTCCGGTTTGCACCCGGAATGAAGCTTCCCGGAGGGTCGAGGGTTCGAGTCCCTCCCGGTCCATAGTTTTAAAGCTGCACTCCTCCGAATCACGATCATTACTGTTTATTAGTCCTTTCTCCGACTTACAATAGCTGGTTGAGTGTGAAGAAGTATCAAAGGTTTCTAACCACGGGCTTCGAGCCCTTCAACCCTGTCAGGCTTGCCGAAGAGACAGAGCAGATTGTAACAAGACCCGGGCCGGATGGTTTGGAGAGGAAGTACACTGGCTTCTACTCCGTCCCCGTTTACAGGGGTATTGCAACCGGCTATGCTGTCGGCTGCTGCCTCAGGTGTATTTACTGCTGGTCAAACTGGTCGAGAGACTTCCCAGAGAGGTTTGGAGAATTCTACTCTCCGAGGGAGGCTGCCGAAAGGCTCTTCAAGGCTGCTGAAGAAGGCGTTACATACTCTGAGTATTGGAGGAGAGTATTGCCAAGGGTTAGCAAGCTCCGCATCTCGGGTTGCGAGCCGACGATAGGGATTGAGCACTTGCTCAAAGTTCTTGAGCACGTTAGGGCTTCGAAGTACCGGCTCTTCATACTTGAAACCAATGGTATAATCCTGGGTTCTAATATCAACCATGTGAAGAGGTTGGCGGAGTTCAAGGATAGGCTGTACGTCAGGGTCTCGTTCAAGGCTGCTACGCCGGAAGGCTTCACCGCTAGGACCGGTGCTCGAGGTGAGTTCTACGAGCTTCCCTTCAAAGCCTTGAAACACCTTTTAGACGAGGATATTCATGCTAGGGCTGCCGCCATGACGGATGAGAAGGTGATGCCCAAAGAGGAGAGAAAGATGCTCATCCAAATGCTTGACGAAATAGACCCCGGGGCAAGGTATTCTGAAACCCTTGAGGAAGAGGTTATAGACACTTACGATACTACTGTGAAGCGTTTAAGAGCCTTCTTCGACAGGGAGTTTGCAGAAAAACTGGAGAACGAGATATCGGCTTCTGGAAACCAGGATTTTTAAAAATGAAAAAAGAGAATGGGTTAATCCAGCCTGGCTTCGGATATTTCCAAGAGGTCTGTGAGGCTGTTCGCCTTAATCTTTCCCTTGGAGACCGTGTATAGTACATCGCCGATGAATAGGCTTCTCTCAACCTGATATTTCGAGCTGAAGTAGTACCCGCTCTTCTCAAGGTCCCCAGTGTCTTCAAGATGCGTAATCCTGCCTCTTAGGATTACTCCCTCTTCAGGTGATATTTTGAAGACGTATGCTCCTTGGAACACGTATTCCCCGTAAACATAGGGCGGAACTCCTTCAGGATATTTCTCGCGGAATATCTTGGCCTCCAGTATGGGTATTACTAGCAAGCTCCTCTTTCTGTCGAAGAGGAAAGCATGGTGGTCTCTTAAAGCTGGCGAATCCGTCCCCCTGTCGCCTATAATTATCTTCCCCACCTCTCTCGGGCTGGTCACGTTAGAGACGTCGAACAAAGATATTTTCAAACCTTGGTACCATGCGAAATCACCCTCCTCTGCTTCGACAGTCTCCTTCCCCACTCCTATGAGGAAATTATCATCGTAGGGATGAAGATAATCAGAGTATCCCGGTATCTTAAGCTTGCCGAGAACCCTCGGCTCCTCCGGATTACCGAGGTCTATCGTGAAAAGAGGGTCTACCTTCTTGAAAGTGACAAGATAACACCTGGATCCCATGAACCTCGCTGAGTAAATTTCCTCACCAGGGGCTAGTTCCTCAAGCCTGCCGACTATTTGCAGCTTCTCCGAGTCTAGGACGTAAACATGGTTAGCGCTCGTGGCTTCGCTAAAGAACCTTGCCACGTGTCCCGTAGTAGTCGCTATCCTGAAATAGCCCTCATGCTCGTCCATCGAAAACTGGTTTAGAACCCTGCCTGGAACACTGCCGCTTGCTTCACACTTTATTTCGAGACCATCAATCTTGATTCTATGGATTTCCGTCGATTCCGCACCGTTACGGAGCCAAGAGTATTCTGGCATTACTACGTAAATATTGTTCACGGAAACATACATGCAGGACGCGTAGCCTGTTAAAACAGACTTGTATTCTAAGCGTTCCTCAGAGTAAAGGTCTACCGCAACTATATTAGTGTAGCTCACGGGGAACTCAGACTTATCTGAATAGAATATTTTGTACGGAGGGACTTCAAAAGTATCGTTATCAACCATTATTCTGGGCGTGAGGACCCTCCACTCGTCTTCAATAATTCTGACAACAAGGCTGGTCGTAACGACGTAGACATATCTATCGATCATCCTAGAGCTTAAGTATGTCCCGTCTATAGAAACACGTTCCTTCAGAACCGGGTCCCTCTTGTTTGAAACATCGTATATCTCTAAAACCGTAACCCACTGATAGAAATCAGGATATTCCCTGGGAGAACCGGTCTCCCGAGTTGCAAAACTTTGTTTTAACAAGGCAAGCTTATCGTCGTTAATAAATAAACCGATTGGAGTCCCTTCAACCCTAATACTGGAGATTTTCTTCATCTCCTCCGGTGGATAGGCCTCGACTATGAACAATTCGCTTTCAGAAATCACGTAAATATATTTACCGTCGGTCTTTACAATATCGGCTTCGTCAACACCCAATACTTGAATGTTAGTAGTCGAGTATTCTGCTCCGGCAATCGAACCAGCCTCCAGAGCCTCAGGAGAACTAAGCAGTAGACGGGGGCCTTCAAGCCAGTAGCCTTCTCCAAAATAATACTCCAAGTATTTTTCAAAAGACTTAGCTTTTACGAAATCCTCTATTTCTTGGAATGATTTAAAGCTCCTTAACCCACTGTTACTGTTGCTCGAATTAATAGTGAAAGCGGTTAAAAGAATCGAGACCATCAGGCTTAAGGAAAAGAGGGTTAAGACCATCGTCTTCATTCCGTTCCACTGCTTTAGGAGAAAGCAAGCATCCTAATTATCCTAGAGTTTGGAACAGGCCGTCAACGAATTAGAACACCGGTGAAAAGCCCTTTGCAACAAGGTTAAACCCTGCTTAATATTTATGAGTCAGATGTTCTTACGAAAAACTTATTTTTACTCCAAACATCCCTCTCATAGGTATTTGCTTTGCCTGAGGCTCGATACAAGAGTCCTGAGGAAGCTTTGAAATTCATGAGAAAATGGCTGATTATAACATGCTTATTAACTGTGTTTCTACTTCCGCTTGGTATCTTTGTGACTCTCCTAGGTGTTAATATGAGGAATCTCATAGTTTTCATATTGGGCTTTATCATTGATATGGGTGTGCCTTTCTCCCTCGCCATCATCATCGATTATAAGTATGACAAGATGCTATGGGGCGAGATGTATAATAAGGTTCTCGACGCCGTATACAAAAAAGATGTATGGAAGGTGGTCCCTGATTTCAGAAGGAGAGTTATGATAATAATTATGTGGATTCTTTTGGTTGCAGCATATTTACTCTGTCTTTAATAATAGTAGTAGTAACGGGCAACCTAATAATTTCTGCAGCCATCTTTCTAATGGATGTATTTATTGTCGACTACTTCCTATTTCAAGAGATTCAGAAGTTCAAACAGGTGAAAGAAGAAGCATATATGCGAGAATTAGAGTCTTTTAGGCTACGGTTAACCCCAGAGGAAAGGAAGAGGTTCGACGAGGTTTACAAAATCCTCTTCCACTTGCAAGACGAGAGAAGAAAGGAGGAAGAGTAGGAAAACTAAATTTCGTAAGAACAGTTTGTTTATCACAGACATGCTCTTCCATCCTCACCATCGGTTTAAAGCTAACTTTCTTGTTTACCGCTTTTGAATAGATGTAAGTTAAGCGGATTTCGTTAGGAACGGTGAAGCAAGCATCTTTAGATTGGGCCCAGTAGTATTGAAAGTAGTTTCAACTTACTCGATAATCGTCGTCTGTAAGAAAACAGGTGAAATGGGTGCAGCCGTGCAATCCCACTGGTTCTCAGTTGGCTCTGTTGTTCCTTGGGCTGAACCGGGTGTTGGAGTCCTTGCAACGCAATCTATTGCTGAAGTTAGTTATGGGCTGATTGGCTTAACACTCATGAAACGAGGGAAAACTCCGGAGCAAGCTCTTAAGGCGCTTCTAACGATCGACCCACAGAGAGAATTAGGGCAAGTAGCCATGATAAATGTTGAAGGTGAAGTTGCAGTCCACACGGATTCAAAATGCATACGGGCTGCAGGCCATTACGTCGGCGACGGTTTCAGCGTTCAAGCTAACTTAGTGAGGAGTGAAAATTCTGGCTCTCGATGGCTGAAGCCTTTGAATCAGGCTCTGGAAGCCTGGTAGAAAGATTAGTAAACACGCTCGAGGCGGCTGAAGAAGCTGGCGGAGACCTCAGAGGAAGACAGTCCGCTGCGCTACTCGTTGTTAAAACAAAACCCAGTGGTAAACCATGGAAAGACATAGTCTGCAACCTCAGAATTGAAGACCATCCGAATCCAGTTGAAGAACTGAAGAGATTACTGAGGCTACATAATGCTTACCAACACGCTAAAAAAGGTGACGAGTTAATCTCCTTCGGAAAAATTGAAGAGGCAATGGAAGAGCATAAGAATGCTTTTCAACCTGCTCCTGAAGTTGAAGAACTCAAATTCTGGTATGCTGTTACACTTGCAAACCATGGAATGATTGAAGAGGCGATTCGAACACTGGAAGAAACCGTAGCTAAGAATAAAGATTTACTCGAGCTACTCAAAAGACTGCCAAAATCCGAGTTAATAAACGAGAATGTTGCTACACAAATCTTAAAACGCATAAGCCTTTAAATCTAACAGGCAGGTTGCTAGCAATCAATTTTTAAACATAATTACTTTCCGTTTTTTTCAGAATAGGTTGGGTATCTGAAAGAGGGGGGACCGAAGTACCATAAGAACCTGTAGGCGGCTAACGCCATCCGCTGGAATATGGTCTTACCCTCCTCGCTTAACCTGTATGTTTTACCTTTTAGCTTAGCCCCCTCTTCAAAGGGAATAATGCCAAGATTTATAAATTCGATGGAAAAGTTCTCTTTCTTTTCGCGTTCGCGTAACTTGTCCCATTCCTCGTCGGTGAACTTCTCAACCCTTGCTTTTTCTCCACTAACCTTAAGCTCTACGTACTTCCTACGATGGTCGTGCTCCAACACTTTTACACTATGCTTAGCCTCACTCATGACACTAAAATACTCCTGAAAAAGGTATTTAAATCTCCATGAGAAGCGGAGAAAACTAATCCACCCGAAAGAGGAAAGGCTTAATAACCCGTTTTCAAGGAAACCTCGTCAACTAAAGGTGTCAATAGGACTTGCCTAGATACAAGACAACGGAGGAAGTGCTTAAGCTTTCGAAGAGTCTAGATAACATTAGAAATATTTCTATATGTGCCCATGTGGATCACGGAAAGACCACACTATCGGATTCCCTGCTCGCCGCCTCAGGACTCTTATCGCCAACGGTGGCCGGTGAAGCACTAGCGCTAGACTACTTGAAGATAGAGCAGGAGAGACAATTCACATACAAGGCTGCAAACGTATCCCTTTACCATGAAATAGATAAAAATCCTTATATAATTAATCTTATCGATACACCCGGTCACATCGATTTTACGGGTAACGTGACTCGTAGTTTGCGTGCTATTGATGGTGCTGTTATTGTTGTGGATAGTGTTGAGGGTGTTTTGGTTCAGACCGAGACTGTTACTCGTCAGGCTTTAGAGGAGTATGTTCGTCCTGTGCTTTTCATTAATAAGGTTGACCGTTTGATTCGTGAGCTTAAGCTTTCTCCGCAGGAGGTTGAGAAGACTCTTCTGAAGATTATTGCTGATTTTAACAGGCTTATTGATCTTTATGGTCCTGAGGAGTTTAAGTCGCAATGGCGTGTGGATCCTTTGAAGGGTATGGTTGCTTTTGGGAGTGCTAAGGATAGATGGGGCTTTACTATTCCTAGGATGCAGAAGGCTGGTTTGAAGTTTAGCGATGTCGTTTTTGCCTACGAGCAGGGTAGGCAGGCTGAGCTTGCTAAGCTTCTTCCTCTGCACGATGCTGTTCTGGGAATGGTTGTTACTTTTCTTCCGCCTCCCTCGGTTGCGCAGGCTTACAGGATTCCTAAGATTTGGAGAGGTGATTTGGATAGTGAGGTTGGGAGGGCAATGTTGAAATGTGATCCTAATGGCCCTGTTGTGATGGCTGCTTCCCATATTAGGGTTGATCCTCAGGCTGGTGTCGTCGCCACTGGGAGGCTTTTCTCCGGCACTGTTTACGAGGGTCAGGAGGTTTACCTTATCAACTCTAGGTCTAAAGGTAGGGTTCAACAGGTTTGCCTATACATGGGTCCGCACAGGGAGGTTGTCGGCGCTATGTCTGCTGGGAATATTCCTGCGCTGCTTGGTTTAGATTCTGCGAGGGCTGGGGAGACTATTACGACTCTGCAGGATCTTGTCCCGTTCGAGAGCATTAGGTACGTTTCTGAGCCTGTTATGACTATTTCCGTCGAGCCTAAGAATCCTGCTCAGCTTCCTGAGCTGGTTAATGTGATGCATAGGCTTAGCATTGAGGATCCTAATCTTAAGGTTACTATTAACGAGCAGACTGGCGAGTATCTTCTCTCAGGCATGGGTCAGCTTCACCTTGAGGTTGCCACCACTTTCATCCAGGAGGCCGGTATCCAGATAACTACTTCGCGCCCAATAGTTATTTACAGGGAGAGCATTAGGAGGAAGGGTGGTCCTGTGCTGGTTAGGTCTCCGAACGGTCATAACAAGGTGTTGATAGAGGTTGAGCCTCTTGAGCCTAAGGTTATTGAGCTTATCGCAACCGGTAGGATAACGGAGTTCACTGACAGGAGAGAAGTGGCTAAGATGCTTAGGGAATGCGGCTGGCCTGCTGACGAGGCTAGGGGTGTTCAAGCCATTAGCGAGAGCTTCAGCATACTCGTTGACGCGACCAAGGGTGTTCAGAGGCTGGAGCAGGTTTCCGGCAGTATTAGAATGGGTTTCATCGAGGCTATGAACGAGGGTATTCTCGCGAGGGAGCCTGTTAGGGGCGTTAAGGTCAAGCTTCTGGATGCTACTATTCACGAGGATCCTGCTCACCACGGTCCTGCTCAGATTATTCCGGCGGTGAGGAGGGCTGCTCACGCTTCTATTCTTCTCGCAGACCCGGTTATCTTGGAGCCTATTCTAAGGATAGATGCGAGGACGAGCATGGATCAGGTTGGGAACGTCACGAGGGTTCTAAGCCGTATTAGGGGCAAGATTCTGAGCATAGAGCAGAAGGGGTTGATGACTTTCATCGTCGGAGAGCTTCCTGCAGCGGAGAGCTTCACCCTGTCTGAGGATTTGAGGAGTGCAACCGGCGGCAGGGTTTTCTGGGACACTAGCTTCGCCAGGTGGGAGCCTGTTCCAAGCCAGCTTTTCAACACTGTTGTTGCTGAGATAAGGAAGAGGAAGGGGCTTCCGGCGGAGATTCCGAGGGTAGAGGATCTAGTAGAATAGTGGGCTAGGTCCTGCTTTCAACAGGGGCCTTGATAAGGCTCCAGTCTATCCTGTTCACAAGCTCTTTAAGAACTTTCTTAAGCTCCTCCAATGCTTTTTCCCTTCCGAGTTGGCTAGCATTCCAGGTTACGAAAGGCGGGTAGAAACTTGCCTCCTTAAACTTCGGCTTACCATCGACTATTTCAAACTTTATATACCCTACTTCTCTCAGGTAACAGTTGTCGTTGGGGCATAAAATATCTATTTCATTAAGCTCCTTCTTAAGGTAGAGAAGCTTGAATTCAGAAGCGTTTTCTATCTTCCTGCCGCAGGGGCAGATTAGTGTGGGACTCATTTTCCCTAAATCTGCTTTAAGCTCGTATTAAATTTTTCTCCATCGCTTTCTCAAGATTAAAGTTTTTATACCCCTGTCTTCGAAAGAGGTTTCCGAGGTGATATTAGAATGGCTGCTATACCTGCGACAGTGGGAGGAACACCTGTCCTAATACTCAAGGAGGGCAGTACGAGGACGAGGGGCAGGGAGGCTCAGAGGAATAATCTGAATGCTGCAATAGCGCTGTCTGAAATAGTCCGTTCTTCACTTGGTCCGAGGGGCATGGACAAGATGCTTGTAGACTCCCTCGGCGACGTTACGATAACCAACGATGGCGCGACTATTCTGAAGGAGATGGAGATCGAGCATCCTGCTGCAAAAATGATGGTTGAGGTGGCGAAGAGCACTGACGTGGAGGCTGGCGACGGAACTACGTCAGCAGTCGTATTAGCTGGAGAGCTTCTGAAGAAGGCCGAGGAGCTTCTCGACATGGATGTCCACCCCACCATCATAGTTGACGGTTACAAGAGAGCTACTACCATGGCCCTTTCCTTCCTGAAGGAGGTTGCTCAGGAGGTTAAGCCTACCGACAGGGAGGTTCTCAAGCTGATAGCTATGACCGCCCTGACGAGCAAGGTTGTGAGAGACTACGCTGAGCAGCTTGCAGACATAGCGGTGGAGGCAATTCTAAACGTCGCTACTGAAGAAAACGGCAAGTACAACGTGAGAATCGACGACGTCAAGGTTGAGAAGAAGGCGGGAGGCTCCGTAATGGAGACAAAGCTGATCAAAGGCATTGTCTTGGATAAGGAGGTTGTACACTCCGGTATGCCTAAGAAGGTGGTTAACGCTAAGATAGCTATTCTAAACAGCCCGCTTGAAATAGAGAAGACGGAGTTCGACGCCAAGATAAATATTGAGAGCCCGGAGCAAATCAAAGCCTTCTTGGACGAGGAGCAGAAGATCCTCAAGGGCATGGTTGACAAGATTGTTGAAGCCGGTGCTAACGTAGTCCTATGCCAGAAGGGTATTGACGACATTGCCCAGCACTACTTGGCTAAGGCAGGTATCCTCGCCGTCAGAAGGGTCAAGGAATCGGACATCGAGAAGGCGGCGAAGGCTACCGGAGCAAGGATCGTTACCAGCGTCAACGAGCTCTCTAAAGAGGACCTTGGCTACGCTGGCCTGGTTGAAGAGAGGAAGGTCGGAGAAGACAAGTGGGTCTTCATAGAGCAGTGCAAGAATCCCCGGTCTGTAACCATACTTATAAGGGGCGGGACTGAGAAGATGGTTGACGAGGCTGACAGGGCCCTACACGACGCTCTCTGCGTTGTTAAGGATGTCGTCACCTACCCGTATATCGTTGCTGGAGCAGGCGCTCCAGAGATAGAGGTGGCGATGAGGATCAGGAAGAAGGCTGAGACAATAGCTGGCAAGGAGCAGCTTGCAGTACTGAGGTTTGCAGACGCGCTGGAGTCTATACCTTCAGCTCTTGCAGAGAACGCCGGAATGGATCCGATAGACATAATCGCTGAATTAAGAAAGCACCATGAAAGCGGCAATAAGTGGTATGGGATCGACGTGTATGCTAAGAAGACTGGCGACAGCTGGGCTAATAAGATCATAGAGCCCTTGCTAGTGAAGGAGCAGATAATAAAATCTGCGAGCGAGGCTGCCAGTATGATTCTGCGGATAGACGATGTGATAGCTGCGGGCAGGCTAAAGGAGAAGGAGAAAGAAAAGCCCCCGTCCCCGCCCTCTGAAGGGGGAGAGCTAGACTAAGCCTCTAACCCTCCAACTCTTTCTCCACTTTCTTTTTTCCAATACAGGCTTTTAATTAATTGAAAATGATTTCCCCAATCTTCGTATGTAAGAAACATTTTTGCGGCTCCTGTTTTTTAGGCGGTCGGGTGAAATTAGGTAGAAACGATTGGCTTACCTCCTGTTATAAATGATTTTATTGTTTTAGATA
>CAZTSG010000005.1:10070-49951 GCA_964616835.1 uncultured Nitrososphaerota archaeon
TTGTTTTAGATATTTAATGGCATGGATGCGGCGCCCGGGATTTGAACCCGGGATTCCCAGCTTGGGGGGCTGGTTTTAGGAGAGCAATTCTGTCCTACCAGGCTAGACCAGCGCCGCTTTATTGAAGTTAACACGTAAGATGGTGAATAAAAATTTTTAAGAGTTACGCCCGCACCCCCCCGCGTTCGTATTTCTCGACTCAAACGAGGCGAATAAAAGGCTTCTTCCAGCTTTTTTACTGTCTTCGGAAGAGGCTTCTCTAATTAAAGGCCCCGTAGATAGGTGGGTCAACCATTCTCTAGAGGGAAAGCTTAAAAACAACCCTTTTCAAACTACCTTAATGCGGTGGAAAGCGATGAATTCTCTGGCCTTTGGGACCATGATTCCCGAGATCTTGAGTTATGAGCTTCCACCGCTCTTCTACTGGAGGTTTGAATATTGAGTCTAGAGCCTGCTGGTGCGCCGCTCAGGGTTTCGGATTTAAGCTTAAAAAAGGAAGAGCGTTTCCTGCTTTCAAACATCAGCTTTGTTCTAGACCATTCTGAAATACTTGGAGTAGTTTCCAACAGGATTGAGCCAGTCGACTACTTGTTCCGGATCCTGCTTCTCTTAGAGAAGCCGACGTCAGGCATCATAATATACTTCAACAATCCAGTTATCCGGAGGAAGGATTTGATTAAAAGAGTCGGTTTCTACTCGTGTCAAATGGACCTGCTTGGAAACTCTACGGTGTTGGATAATCTGCTTCTCTCAGCCTCCATGCACGGCGTGCCTAAGGGGAAATCCTTGGCTAGGGCGAAGGAAATACTATCATTGTTCGAAGCATCCGACTTGGCTCCAGTAAAATGGTTTAGGCTCCCCCTGTCTTTGAGAAGGAAGCTATGCTTTGCATCAGCCTTCATACATGATCCAGCCGTAGTATTGTTGTACGATCCCTTCAGAGGTGTTCCATTTGATGTCGCAATGTTCATGAGGAACTTCATAAGAACCTCCATAGACTTGGGGAAATCCATGATAATCTTCTCAACGACCCCGCTGTTGCTCGACGAGGTTTGCGACAGGATTATGGTTTTACACAACGGGCAGCAGACCGCCATGGACGATGTTGAAAGCTTTGTCACAGGAGTCGGGGGCCCCGGAATACTCTCCTTCCACGTTTCAAAATTTAATATAGAGGCTAATATCGATGCTCTTGAGAAAATGGGCGTAAGCTGGTATGCTACCGGAGAAAACGAGGCGGTTATAGAGCTGGATAATACTCCCGAGAAGATACAGGGTCTTCTGGATCTGCTTTTTAAAAAAGGTGCTGTAGTAAACAAGATAGTAAGCAGTAGACAACACCTGCTTGAGTCTGCGAACAGGTTTATGGAGGTTTAAAAGTTGGTAAGCCTGCTTTCCCAAGAGTTAAAGCTCTTCTTTACTTCACCACTATTTATAAGCCTAGAGCTCGCTCCAGTCGTTGTAACCACGGTGCTAAAAATCGTCGGAGGCATTTCTAGCGACCTGGTGGTTCCAGATAAATTGTTAGCTATCATATGGTTAATGCTCGTCCTCTACTCTACATACTTCGAGCTCGAAATGTGGCGTAAATGGTTTCTAAACAAAGGTATTAAAATTAAGATTTATGCCAGTGGTTCTCCTCAAACTCCTTTTCTAATGCACTCCGTCGCCTCATTAGTTCTTTTGGAGCTTAAGACACTGGTTTTCGTCTTACCCTATTTGTTATTGTCAAGTATCGAAATACCGTCGCTTCCATTTTTTATTACTGCCACGCATGTCAACTGGCTTCTCTCTCTTTCCATAGGGAATGTTTTTTCAAAAGAGGTTTTTAATAAGCTATCGGATTCGACAGCGTCTTTCCTATGCGTGTCTATCTTCAATACAATTGTTCTCCTCGCATTCAGCCAATGCCTTCCACAATCCTTTCCTCTTTTCTCCATGGTAACCTGGCCATTTCCTTCGCTGGAAAATGCTGGAGTGAACAATCTTACCGAGCCGGTTTTCCTAGTTTTCTCCATCGTATCTATAGTGTTCTACACCATAGCAGTATACGTAAACTCTAATGCTGCTAAAAGCATCCGTATGGACGGTTATTAGCTGTCCAGTTAATCGAGGGAAAGATTAATATAGCCCATGTATGGAGGCTCCTGCTTAGGAGGTGCAGTAAGTGTACTCGAAGAATAACGCTCCAAGGGGGCGAGACCCCGTCCGCCAACTGCCTACGCCCTACTCAGAGATCCACCTCCGCTAAGAAGCACGGCTATTGTTTTTCAAAGGGGTGTTCTGAATGGTTTCAGGAGCAAAACTGCTAGTGGATAAGCTGAGGGAGAACGGGGTTAAGACGATATTCGGGATACCTGGGGGAGCAGTACTACCCTTCTTCGACGAGCTGTATAAGGCTGAGGACATAGAGTTTATTCTGGCGAGGCACGAGCAGGGAGCTGCCCACATGGCTGACGGCTACGCTAGAGCAACCGGGAGGGCTGGGGTGGTAGTGACGACGTCCGGCCCAGGTGCTACCAATTTGGCTACCGGAGTCGCAAACGCCTACCTCGACTCCTCCCCGGTGATAAGTATCTCCGGCCAGGTTTCTACTTCTTTAATAGGCTACGATGCTTTCCAAGAAGCTAACATCTTCTCCATGATGATAGGGTTGACCAAGATGAATTTTCTCCCGAGAAACCTGGATGAGTTAAGCTCAGCCATTGAAAACGCTTTCAAAATAGCTCTCTCAGGAAGACCGGGTCCAGTACACATCGATATCCCGAGGGATGTTCAACTCATGGAGGGTGAGCCAATGAACAACATCTTCTCTTACTCATATAATCCTCCAGTGCCTTCTGACGAGGAAATATTTCTAGTATCGAGAATTCTTGCAGATGCTGAGAGGCCTGTCATACTTGCCGGCGGCGGAGTAATAATGTCGGGGGCTTCAAGCGAGCTAATCGCTTTTGCGGAGCTTTTGAACGCTCCAGTAGTAACCACTCTCATGGGGAAGGGAAGTATTCCCGAAGACCATCCATTATCACTCGGATGCGTCGGCATGCATGGTAAACTGGGGGCGATAAAGGCTGTTCAGGAGAGCGATGTTCTCCTAGCCGTTGGCACAAGGTTCAGCGATAGGACTACTGGCAAGCTGAGTGGATTCGCCCCCAGGGCTAAGAAGATACATGTCGACATAGACAGGTCCGAGATAGGAAAGCTACTTAAGCCTGATATCGGCATAGTGGGAGATGCGAAACACGTCTTAAGCAGGATTTACTCAAACCTGTTGAAGATGGTTCAAAAGGGTAAGGCTGGGAGATGGGGTGAAAGGCTTAAACAGCTTAAGAAAGAGTCGGAGTTCCTTTACGATTACGATGCTGTTCCAGTAAAGCCGAGCACTGTTGTTAAGGTTCTTAACGATTACGTCGCGCCCGGGGACTTCGTTACCACAGAGGTGGGCCAGTGCCAGATGTATGCTTCTCTGCATTTCTTAGCTAAACGTCCAAGGCAATTCATATCCTCAGGAGGGCTTGGGACGATGGGCTTCGGGCTTCCGGCAGCGATCGGTGTTAAGGCAGCTTTCCGCGAGCAAAGGGTTTTCGACATCGCGGGCGACGGCAGTTTCTTCATGACTTGTAATCAGCTCCCGGTTTCAGTGGACTATGAGCTACCGATTATAGTCGTTGTTCTAAACAATTACTTCTTGGGAATGGTGAGGCAGTGGCAGGAACTCTTCTACGGTAGAAGATACATGGCTGTTGACTTAAAGGGTAAGGCTGACATAGCAAGAGTCTCAGAAGGATTCGGCGCGAAAGGATTCAAAGCGACGAGGATCAGCGAGCTTAAAGAGGTTTTGCAGATAGCCATCAAGCAGAATGAAACAACCGTTATAGATGTTGTAGTGGAACGTGAGGACAACGTATTTCCAATGATCCCGCCTGCGGCAACTCTCGATGAAGTAATAGTTAGGAGGTGAAACCATGGCTGTGGATGAGAATAAGAGGTTCATCGTCCTCAGAGTGCTCAACATTCCCGGGGTAATGGAGCGGATTTCATCAATATTCGCCAGAAGAGGAATAAACATAGATACTATCACTGTCGGAGTTATAAATGGAAAAACCTCTCAAATCTCCCTCACCTTCAACCTTCCAGAGGATAAGTTTGAAAACATTGTTAAGGTTTTAGAGAAAAACCCATGTATACTGGAAGTTAAAATAGGATCGCTGGAGTCAGATGTTATAAGAGAGGCCTTTGTAGCAGTCCTTAGGGATTGCGATACCAATGTAAGTGATTACATTAGGATCAGGTATCGTGCTAGGACAACCTTGCTTAGCGAATCAAAGCTTCTAGTCGAGCTGTTGGCAGACCCTAGAGTAGTCAACGAGTTCAAAGAGGAGTTCACAGACCGTATAGAAAGCTTTTCGAGAAGTGGAGTTATGATACATACTTTAAACCATTATAGAAAGTTAAAAGCTTAAAAAGAATTAGGGAAAAACCAGTAATAGCGTGGTGCGGGATGAGTAAGATAATAAGAGACGAAGATATAAAGATAGAATTGATAAAGAACAAAACGGTTGCCATAATAGGGTATGGTTCTCAAGGAGAGGCGCAGGCTAAGAATCTTAGGGACAGCGGGATAAAAACCATACTGGGTCTGAGGAAAGACGGGAGTTCTTGGAAGCGGGCTTCTGAAGATGGTTTTGAGGTCTATGAAATCGGGGAGGCGGTGAGGAGAAGCAATATCGTGATGATGCTTCTCCCAGACCCTGTTCAACCCAAGGTTTACGAGGAGCATGTGGCGCAGAACATTTCTAAAGGCTCTACTCTCGTTTTCGCGCATGCGTTCAACATACACTACAGGCAGATAGTTCCCGCCCCCTGGCTTGACGTCGTGCTCGTAGCCCCCAAGGCCCCGGGTCCCGCTTTAAGGGATGCTTACGTTCATGGCAGTGGAGCCCCCGGCCTGATAGCGGTACACCAAGACTACACTGGTAATGCTTCTAAAATAGTTAGAGAGCTTGCTAAGGCAATCGGTTTGAGCAGGGTTGGCCTAATAGAATCATCGTTCAAAGAAGAGGTTGAGACCGACTTATTCGGCGAGCAGGCAGTCCTGTGCGGAGGAGTGTCTTCCCTCATAAAAAGCGGGTTTGAAATACTTGTTGAAGCAGGGTATCAACCGGAGGTTGCTTACTTCGAGGTCCTAAACGAGCTTAAGTTAATCGTCGACTTAATATGGGCTAAAGGATTATCAGGCATGTGGCAGGCTGTCAGCGACACTGCTAAGTACGGCGGTTTAACGCGCGGCCCATACCTTATAGATGAAGATGTTAAGAAGAAGATGAGGAAGCTTCTTGAGGACATTCAATCCGGAGTCTTTGCTAAAGAATGGGTTCTCGAGAACAACTCTAACCAGGTTGTATTGAAAACCCTGATGGAGAAGGAGAGAAACCATCTTATCGAAGTAGTGGGGAGCAGAATAAGGGCGATGATTAAGAAATGACTTCCAGCGTGCCCGTGGAGAAGCAGTGTGAATTAGAGATGAGGAGTAACGCTATTAAGAAGGGTGTTGACAGGGCTCCCCACAGAAGTCTCCTACACGCCGTTGGACTGGAGAAGGAGGATTTTGAAAAACCCTTCATAGCAGTGGTTAACTCTTATACGAACATTGTGCCAGGGCATATTCACCTCGACTCTCTCGCCGAAGAAGTCTCGAGGGGGATTAGAGACGAGGGCGGTGTGCCCTTCGTCTTCAATACTATTGCTGTTTGCGATGGGTTGGCGATGAACCACGATGGTATGAAATACTCTCTTCCAAGCAGGGAGGTAATAGCAGACTCCATAGAGATAATGCTCTCAGCACACATGTTTGACGCCGCCGTCTTCATTGCTTCATGCGATAAGATTGTTCCCGGGCACCTTCTTGCAGCAGCGAGGCTGAACCTCCCCTCAATATTCGTAACCGGCGGGCCGATGTACCCCGGCGTGTTTAAGAATAGGAGGATAGATCTAGTATCGGTTTTCGAAGTTCTCGGCAAGTTTCACGAGGGGGAGGTTACGCTGGAAGAGTTGAGAGAATTTGAAAGGGCTGCTTGCCCTGGAGCTGGAAGCTGCGCGGGGCTTTTCACAGCGAACACTATGGCGTGCCTAGTGGAGGCGATGGGCCTGTCTCTTCCAGGTATGGCTGCGACGCATGCTTTGGATGAGAAGAAGAAAAGGCTTGCCTACGATTCGGGGAGGAGGATAGTCGGGCTCTGGAGAGAGGGGCTTAAGTTTAAGGACGTGGTTAAGAGAGAGAGCCTGATTAACGCGATAATCGTTGATAATGCCTTAGGAGGATCCACTAATACTGTTCTCCACATAAGCGCGCTCGCTAAGGAAGCTGGTTACGACCTCTCGCTTCAAGTATTCGACGAGATTAGTAGGAGGATACCGACGCTAGTCCTCATAAGGCCCTCTGGAGAAAGCTTTATGATCGACTTTTATAATGATGGTGGAGTCCCAGCCCTTCTAAAAATGCTCAAGAAGTATATTTACTTGGATGCGATGACAGTATTGGGGAAGCCTTTAAAAGAGCTTGTTGAAACGTTTCCTGAGCCACGGGGCTTTCTCATACGTCCTCCTGAGAACCCGTATAGAAGCGAGGGCGGTATAGCTATCCTATGGGGGTCTCTAGCTCCCGAGGGTGCTGTTATAAAGCTTGCCGGAACACCTATGCAGCTTAGAACGTTTAGGGGCAGGGCTAGAGTATTCAATTCCGAGGAGGAGGTGGTTGAAGCGCTTGAAGAAGAGGAGTTCAAAGGGAATACTGTTGTAGTCGTTAGGTATGAGGGCCTACTGGGCGGACCCGGTATGCGTGAAATGCTGATGCCTACTTCGCTTATAGTCGGGAGGAACCTTGTCGAGAAGGTCGCGTTGGTTACTGACGGCAGGTTCTCAGGAGGTACCAAGGGGATTGCTATAGGGCATGTTTCTCCAGAAGCATTCTTAGGCGGGCCTATAGCTCTTGTCGAAGACGGTGACGAGATACTTATAGATGTTCCGAGCAGGCGGCTCGATCTGCTTGTGGATGAGGATGAGCTTCAGGAGAGAAGGAGGAAGTGGACTCCGGTAGTGAAAAGGATTGAAAGCAAGTTTTTAAACAAACTTAGAGACAACAGGTTCCTCCTTTAAAATGCACGCTATTCCGGATAAGGCGCTTTCAATCAAGCTAGACAGATTTGCAACGATCTGTCTAAATGGGCGTGATACAACGCTAGAAATAGGCTTGTCCCGTTCTCCAAATTATGTCTTCATTTCTCACGCCCATCTTGATCATATATGTAAGCAAGAGTCTAGAGACGTGGAGGCAATATGCTCTGAGGAAACATTCCTCTTATCAACGCTCAGAGGGTTTGGGGTAAAGCGGGCGGATAGTCCCTTCCTCCTCTTGGATTCAGGACATATACTGGGCTCTAAGTCGATAGTCTTAGAAACGAGTTGCGAGAAGATACTCTACACCGGGGACGTAAACAATTCCCCGCTTGCAGACATTCCTAGGCAACGATTTCCGAAGACGCATACTCTGATAATAGAGTCTAACTACGGGTGTCCAAGCCTAGTCTTTCCTCCGCGTCACAAGCTAATTAAAGAGGTTGTTGACTATGTTCGGGAAAACTTGAACAGGGGCAGACCTGCAGTCCTTATGGGCTATCCGTTAGGCAAATCGCAGCATGTTCAAATGATTCTAGACCGTTTCCTACCGGATGTTGAGAAATACGTTTCTCCGTCAATAGCAAGATACAACGAGGTTTACAGGCTCTTCTCGATGACGATAGAGGAGAAAAAGACATTGTACTCCCAGTCTCAATCATTTCCAAAGGACAGTAATTGGGTGCTTTATTACCCGAATATTTCCGGTAGGAATGCTTTCATGCAGGTTATTAAAAGGAGGTACGGTGCTGTTTTAATCGGGTTCTCAGGAAGGTCGCTTTTAAAGGGTTATGAAGAAATGCTGGCAGTCGACCAGGCTTTTCCAATTAGCGACCATGCGGATTTCAACGGTTTACTCAAAATAGTTGAAGAAACCTCTCCACAGAAGGTTTTGACGGTGCATGGTTTTTCTAGAGAATTCTCTAGAGAGCTCAGGAACCTTGGATACGAGGCCTACGACTTTAACTCCCTAAGGGGGGAACGCATCAGGCTTTTCTAATTACTTGCGCAGGAATATTACAAACTCGTCTGCATGCCCTATCTTAACTACGCGATCCCTAGTGGCTACTCTCCTGTTAACCAGCCACATGCGTTCAGTTTCAAAACCGATTTCGCCAGCTATTTTTGAGAAAATCTTCTCCGATTCCACAACTCCTGTTGGGAAGACTCCTTGGGCGATTACGAAGACCCCTTTCCCACCTTCCTTAAGAACGCGATAAATCTCCGACAGAGCTCTCTTAAGGTCTTCGAAATAAGCGCTGGCTATAGCGGGCAGACCTCCGTATTCAGAATCCACATGGTTTTCAACGGAATCCCCTATGTATGATCTTAACATCGGTTCCGCTCCCTTGAAGAAAAGCTCGTTCTCAACCCGGTAGACCTTCGTATACTCTATCTTGTTTAAATAAGGAGGTGATGTAATTACCGCGTCAAACATGTTGTCGCTCAGAAACTTTAGGTTTCGAGAGTCTGCTTTCAACGTGGTTATCGTCGGATTAAGTGTTTTAAACTCCTCCAAGTCTCTTATCATCCGCTTAACCCTGTTCCTGTAGAATTTTCTAAACGGAGGAACATTCTTCTCCCTAACTATCTTTAAAACTCCCCCATCCTTAACTATGTAGGACGCCTTGATCGCAGCACTCATCAATCCCAGTTTGAAAAAACCATTAACAACCTCATCCTCTATTTCCTCAATGATACTCCTAAAGAATAATACATCTTCTAAAACATGCCTGGGGAAGGCTTTTCTAACAATACTGCTGAGCCTGCTTAAGTCTTGTCTCTTAAATTTTTCAGAAAAAACCTTCTTGGAAACCTCCTTTAACGTGTTAACATCGTAATCCGCCGTCTTAACCCTCGACACGAACACTGGTAGATCTGCTATGTCTATGCCCATAGCGTTTACTCCAAGCTCTTTACAAGTAAGCTGTGTGGTTCCAACTCCGCAGAAAGGGTCTAACACCCAGGAATCTCTTCCAAGCTTGAGATCCCTGATTATTAAATTTACAAAATCTCGCGAGAAGCCTTCCTTATAGTAGAACCAGTTATGTATTGGAGTATGCTTATTCGGTATGAATGTTACAAGCTTCCCTATCTCAGTCTTCTTCTCGATTATCATAAAGTTCTTTTCAGCTATAAGGCATATGGAGATGATGGTTTTTAAATTTTGAATCGCCCATGCGGTCTATAACCTTATTAGCTGGCTTAAAGCTCATTCTAGGAAAGATGTCCGAAGAGAGCATATACCGTAGCCGTCTAGAGCCTGCTTTTCCAGAAGCAACAAGATACGCATCAAGCATTAAAGAAGATTCATGGATATTTTACGAAGATATAGAGGCTACTGTTGCCCACGACTTCATGCTTATGAAGCAAGGATATATAACGGAAGACCAGTTTAAGAAGATTGCTTCCGCAATTAAAAAACTTTTAGAAAGAAAGGTGCTGACACAGGTAGACGCAAGCAAATATGAAGATGTGCATGAGCTTATAGAGTCGTTCATAATTAAGGAAATCGGAATTGAAATCGGAGGATTGGTTCATACTGCCCGCTCAAGAAACGACCAAGTTGTGACCGCAGTGAGGCTTAAAACTAGGAGGGAGATTCTTAATGTTCTTAGAGAAATACTGGATCTTGAAAAAGCATTGTTGAAGAAAGCACGTGAAACCATCGACGTTCTATTTCCTTTTTACACACATCTTCAGCAAGCGCAAGCAGCCCCTTTATCGCATTATTTTCTCGGCTATTTCGACATTTTACTGAGGGATTTTGATCGCATAACGGAATCTCTAAAGAGGATTAACCTTAACCCTCTTGGAAGCGTTGCGATAGTCGGAACCTCCTTGAAAGTAGACAGAGAGCTTACAACAAAGCTCCTTGGCTTCTACGGTGTCTTAGAAAACTCGCTTGATGCAGTATCCTCTAGAGACTTCATACTGGAGACTGTGTCAAACCTTAACATACTGATGCTGAATTTGAGCAGAATGATGGAGGACTTCATAATCTGGTTGACTTCAGAATTCGGCTTCTTCACTCTCCCAGACGAATTAGCATTCCCCTCTAGTGCAATGCCGAACAAGAAGAATCCCTGCATACTTGAGCTGGCCCGCGCTAGGTCTGGAAGGGTTTTCTCAAGCCTAGCTCAGCTCTCGATGGTTTGCAAAGCGGCACCAAGCGGCTATGTTAGGGACCTGCAGGAGACTAAGCCTCCCCTTATTGAGGCGTTTGAAACAGTAAAAGAAACGCTTAGAATCATTAGGATTGTTGTTGAAAATATGCGAGAAAACCGGGAGAGGATAAAATCATCCATGGAGCAAAGCATCATTGCTCTAGACGTTGCTGAGAGAATTATTGAGGAGGCTGGAGTTCCATTCAGGCTAGCGCATAAGCTGGTTGGCGAGATGGTGAGGAGAAGCCTTAAGAACGATAAAGGCTTCAAGAACCTTAAGGAGGAAGATCTTAAGGAGGCTTCTCTTCAAATATTGGGTAAGGACATAAGTCCGCTCCTTTTAAACATCCTGAGTAGAAGCGAAGAGACCCTGGTTTCGTTAAGAACCTCTGCTGGTGCGGGTTGCCGGAGTAACGATTTAGAAATGCTGTCTGAAAGAGAGAGGTTGTTAGAGGATTACTGTTCCAAGTTGAACGAGATGGTTCAAAGAGACAGGGATGCTAAAAAACTCTTGGAGAGCCAGGTTGCTAGGCTTGTAGAAGGATTTTCCTTTCCGTAAAAAGTGAGGGAGAAAATGGCTGTTTTTTAGTATTTTAGGTCTTTTTAAATTCATAAAAATTGATTAACAATCGTCGGTAACACTATAAGCTCGCGTCGAAAATAAAAGAATAAAAGCGACCGTAAGCCTCTTTTTCTTACAAATTGCTGATTAGGAAGGAGAAGATAATAGGTCTCCAAGTCTATGATAAGAAGGGCAGGTACGTGGGGACAGTTAAGGATATCGGTTTCGTGCTGGGAGAAAACCTTGTTGGGATAGTTGTCGTAGGGAGAGATAATCGTGAGATGGAGTTCATATGGAGCGAAGTTGAGGCTGCTGAAGACATAGTTATTCTCAAAAAGGAGGTTACTATTCCTGCCGTTACCCCTCCGCCTAAAAAGCCTGTCGCCGAGTCGCGTGAAGAGGCTAAACCCGTCTTAAAGGAGCAGCCTGTTAGCCCCACGATACCTGTGGAGAAGCCGCAGCCCCAACGCGTTCCTACTGAAGCAGAGGTTCAAATAGCTCCGAAGAGTGGAGTCCGAGGGGTTTCTGAGCTCCCTGCCTCGTTTAAAGAGGAGACGGATTACATGGTTCCTGAGCAGGGCGAGGCAGCAAATGCTACTATGCAGGATTTCGAAGCAAGCAGGATGGAAGGGGAAAGCACCACTTTAAACACTAAGACCTGCCCGAAATGTGGAGCCATAAATAACGCGCGCTATAAATTCTGCTTCAGATGCGGTACTAGGCTCCCCTAGGTTAGTGCTTCTTTAAGAACTATTCCGCGGCCGCGTTCTATTTCGAACCTGTATATTGTTGGGTTAACAGCCGTCCAACGCATTTTTCTAATGAACATTGTTCTTATGATCGAATTGCCGACTCTGGTTAGTGAAAGTATTATGACTCCGGATGCTAAGAATTCCTCAACGCCATACCTGCTCATAGCATTCTCGCCAGTGGGTATTTCTGAAGTTATGAGTGTTGTCACACCAAGGCGTTCCTCTATGGAGAAAATCAGGCTCCTAATATACTCTCTCACCCAAGCTATTTCACTAGAGTATGTTGTTACTAATGGTGCTATCGGGTCTATTACGAGTCTCTTAGCGCCTATCTCCTTCTTCTTCCTATCCAATTCTTCCACTATGTTGTTGACGATAGCATCCATCTCTCTCCCCCACATCTTTGAAGTAAAATACCTCCTCACCGGGATGATTGAAAGCTTTCTAGACTCTATGAGAGGCTGCAGATCCCAGCCGAAGTTCCTAACGTCCCTTATCAGTACCTCCGGCCTTTCATCTATCGTCACGTAAATACCGGGCTCGTTATTCTTGGCGCCGTATATCAAATACTGGAGGCTGAAAATGGTTTTACCCGTGCCCGCTTCTCCGGCGAGCAAGTATGTTTTTCCAGCTTCAAAGCCTCCCTCCAATATCTCGTCTATAACTGGGTTACCTGTGGAAACCTTCCTGACATAGGAAATTCCTTTACGCGGTGTTCCGCAGGAGGGGCAGAACTTGTATTCAGGACTGAGAGGGCGTCCACAAACAGGGCATGAGTATCTAGTAACTGCTTCCCTGCGCTGCAACTGTAGAAGCTTATTCGCGTCGGGTTTATAAATAGTTATCGGAGGCTTTTTTCACCCGTTTTCCCGCCTTTTTGCTTGAAATAATTTATTAATCCGCCTGCTTCCAGTATTTCCACTATGAAATCAGGTATTTTATAAAATGAAAATTCTCTCCCAGTATTAAGATCTCTTAAAACTCCCTTCTTAAGATGAATCTCCACCTCGTCTCCATCGTTAATTTCCCCGATCCTGTTTTTTTCCTCCGGCACTAGAGCAGGCATACCTAGGTTTATGGCGTTCCTGTAGAATATTCTTGCGAAGGATTTTGCTACGATCGCTTTAACATTAGAGTGTTTTAAAGCTATCACAGCGTGTTCCCTAGAGCTTCCTAGTCCAAAGTTCTCCCCTGCGACAATTATAATATCCTCCTTGGCCCTCTCCCTGAACTCCGGATAATAGTCTTCAAAAACATGTTTGGCGAGAATCGTTGCATCATGCGTTACTAGATACTTTGCAGGTATTATTATGTCAGTATCTATGTCGTCTCCGAGCCTTACTACTTTTCCTCGGACAATCATTAAAGGTACCTCCTTGGGTCAGTTATTTTACCCTCGACTGCCGACGCTGCTACTGTCGCGGGAGACGCCAGATAAACCCTGCTGCTTTTATCGCCCATCCTCCCCATGAAGTTCCTATTGCTGCTTGATATTGCAACTTCGTTTTCTGCGAGAACCCCCCTGGACATACCTAAGCATGCGCCACAGGTTGGAGAAGTAACTACGCCGCCGGCCCTCAATATTTCTTCAATTATCCCCATTTTCAAAGCATCGCTATATGTTTTCATTGAAGCCGGGCTTACTACAAGCCTCACCCTAGGAGAGATTTTCCTACCCTTAATTATTCTAAAAGCTATTAAGAGATCGTCTAGCCTACCATTCGTACAGGAGCCTAGGAAGGCTTGGTCTATCTCCAAGCCCTCAACCTCGCTCACAGGCTTCACATCATCCACCCGGTATGGAACACTTACTACTGGTTCCAATTCCGAAGCATTTATTCCCACTTTTTCAAAAGCCGAATCAGGATCGCTTCTAACATCCATGAAAGCGCTTTGTTTACCAAAGCTTTTAGCGTATTCAAAGCTTTTGGAATCTGTTTGAACAATTCCAGTTTTAGCACCCATTTCGATCGATAGGTTTGCTAGAGTCAAGCGTTCAGATAATGATAATTTCTCCACAGTCTTGCCAGCGTACTCCACAACCTTGTAAGTGGCACCGTTTGCCCCTATTTTCCCAACGATGCTTAAAGCAAGGTCCTTGGCAAAAACCCCTTTCTTGAATTCTCCCTCAACTTCAACGATTATTGTTTCAGGAACTCTCAACCAGATTTCTCCAGTAGCTAAGACTGCTGCAGCATCAGTCGAGCCTACTCCTATTCCTACAGCACCAGTCGCACCAGCGGTGCACGTATGACTATCCACGCCAATTATCAGGGATCCGGGTATGTCAAAACCTTCTTCGAAGAGAACTTGGTGAGCAATCCCGCCCCTCCCTATCTCGTAGAAATTGCTTACACCGTATTTCTTGACGAAGAGCCTCATCTTCCTCATTTGGTTTGCAAGCTCGATCGTGCTCGGAGGAACGTCATGGTCAAAAATCACGACAACTCTATTTGGATTCCACACTCTATCAGATATTTTTTCAAACTCTTCAACCGCTAATGGTCCAGTTACTTCATGGAGCATTAGAAAATCCACCTTTGCCTCAATTATCTCTCCTATTTCAACGTGTTTCCCTGCTTTTCTCGCAAGCACTTTTTGAATCGCCGTTAATCCACTCATTTAGCCCTCGCCTTTCTTATTTGTATTAGCCTGTTTGCGCCATTCAATATTGCGTAGACCCCTGCTAAGACAATATCTTTACTGAAACCTTTTGCTGTAACGCTCCTCCCCTCTTCATCGGAAACCCTAACGGTTACTTCTGCAAAAGCCTCTGTGCCGCCGGTTATCGCCTCTAATCTGAAGCTTTCAAGCTTTATCTTTATCAAGTCTCCGAGAAGCTTGCCGACAGCCTTTATCGAGGCATCTATGGGGCCGACTCCAAACTCTGCCCCCCTCCAAGACTGGTCTCCCCATTTTATTTTTATCGCCGCCGTAGGGGTAATGTTCAGACCAGTAACCACCATCAATTCTTCGAGTTCAATACGCTCTTTCTCACTAATCCCGTAGCCCATCACGCTCTCAGCTATGGAGGCGAGCTCAGCATCCGTAACCTTCTTACCCTGGTCACCCATCTCCTTAACTATTTTCACTATTTTCTTAAGCTCCTCCTCGGTTGGTCTATACCCCATTTCCGCTAGTTGCGCGGAAACGCCGTGTATCCCCGCGTGCTTCCCCGCTATGATCCTCCTTTTACTCCCGACGAATTCAGGGTCTATCGGCTCATAGGTCTCGGGGGAAGAGATTACGCCATGAGTATGTATCCCGCTCTCATGTGAGAAAGCATTCTCTCCAACTATCGGCTTGTTCACAGGTATTGTTATTCCGGTTATTGATGAAACCATCCGGGAAGTATTGTATATCTCCTTGAAATTTATACCCGTTTCTACGCCGTATAACACTTTCAGGGAAACTGCTACTTCCTCAAGGCTCGCGTTACCAGCTCTTTCTCCGAGACCATTGACTGTTACATGCGCCTCCGTAGCCCCTCCCTCGATTCCTGCAAGAGTATTCGCAACCGCTAACCCCATGTCGTTATGGCAGTGGACGGCTATCGGAATCCTCAATGCTTCTCTCACTCTCCTAACTATTTCCCTCATGGCGAAGGGCGTTGCCATGCCGACAGTATCCGGTATATCGACTATGTTCGCCCCTGCTTCCTCAACAGTCTTGTAGAACTCTATTAGGAAGTCTAAGTTTGTTCTGGTCGCATCCTCTGCGGAGAACTCTATTTTCATCCCATAGGATTTTGCTAGGTCAATAGCTTCTACAGCCTTCTTAATCGCTTCCTCTCTGCTTATCTTTAGCTTCTTACTCAAATGTATGTCTGAAGTCGCTATAAAGAGGTGTATTCTCTGAGCACCTGTTGAAGCAACCTTCTCTATATCCTGCTTCGACGATCTTGCTAGGGCAGCTATCTCCGCCTTTAACCCTTCCCTCACTATTCTCTTCACAGCTTCTTCTTCTCCGGGAGAAGTTACTGGAAAACCAGCCTCCATTACGGGCACTCCCAGCATGTCGAGCTGTCTGGCTATCTTAAGCTTGTCCTCAGGGGTAAGTGCTACGCCCGGGGTCTGCTCGCCGTCTCTTAAAGTGGTGTCGAAGAGCACAACTTTCTCGGGTAGTTTAGACTCAGCAAAATATCCTCTCCAAACCATTGGACTCGCCTCCTAAAAAACTTCTGAAACTACTAATTTCTCCGGCTAGAGGTGTCTCCTGTACGCAGGTAGTCTCGCCCCCTTAGGGCAGTATACTCGCTGTACACGCGCTACACCTCCCCCCTAACCCTTAGGGGAGCACTATATTAACTTTTCCGTCACCTATTATTTCAAAAACTCTTCTAAACCGTTTCTGATCATTACTATTCCAAAGGCCACTATTATGAGATTGAATATTTTCGCAATTAGTTTTGACGGTGTTTTCCCTATGCTAGCCATAATTCTATCGCCATTTAAAAGTATAACGTATGCCAAAATCGCATTAAGAATGATTACAAGTATGCAGGTGAAAACATTATAGGGCTGGTTGGATATTATGATAACGGTGGATATGCTTCCCGGTCCTGCGAGGAGCGGGGTCGCCAAGGGGAAAACAGATAGTTCTTCGAATTTCTCGCTACGGACTTCGCTCTCCTCTCCGACAATTATGTATTTCAGAGAGATTACTACAAGCACTATCCCCGAGGCTATGTAGAAGTCTGATAATCTTATTCCGAGGAAGCTGAACATGGCTGAACCGAGTAGGGCGAAAAATATTAAGACCCCGGTCGCAGCAACTACGGATTCCAATATTATTTTCCTCCTTTTTTCTACAGGTGCGGATTCTAAGAAGGCGTGGAAAACAGGGACATTGCCGACAGAATCCAATATTGCAAACAGCAGAATGAAAGATTTTACGAAACGCTCCAACTCCACCACGAGTTCAGGGCTCAATTCTGCCTTTTGACACGCTAATCGACTTATTATTTCTTTTTGTTAAAAATCGGGATTATCTTAAGTTTTCCGCATTTTACGCAGAGAATCCCGAGCCCCCTTTTCTTTAAAACCCTGATCCGGCAACCATAACCCGGTATTATGAAATTCTTACATTTACTACATCTAAAATATCTTCTGAGTATTGTTTTCTCCCTTATATTGAATTTCTCCGCTATTCTCCAAGCAAGCTTAACATACGATTCTGCATCGCCAATGTTTTCACTTGCCGTATCTAAGGCCATCCTTATCAAAATATCTATTCTCTCACGCGCTATTGCGATTGCCTTCTTTTTTGCCAATTAAACCTGCTGGAGAAGTAGTAACGAGTTATTAGGCTTTATGCGGCGTCCGGGATTTGAACCCGGGATCCCCAGCTTGGAAGGCTGGTGTCCTAACCAGACTAGACGAACGCCGCCGCTATTACTTTTGGAAAAGAAGAATAAAAGCTTTATCCCGATGGTTCTCAAATCTTTGTTACTGGTTTTTATACTTCTTCAAATTTTCATTTTTAGTGAGAATGAGGAAAATCATAGCTGTCACAGGTACGCCTGGGACTGGTAAAACCTCCTTATGCAGTTATATAGTGAGGAAGAATAAAGGATGGTTGCATCTTGATTTGGGAAAGCTTGCAGTCGAATCCAATGCTGTAATCGGCTATGACCGTATTATGAAATCTAGGATTGTGGATATGGGTGTTCTGAAGAAAGCTTTACGAAATTATATTTTAAGCAAGCTCGGAGAAGATTTGAAGCTCTTGATAGATGGTCATTACGCGGCGGAGGTTTCTCCCGCCGAATTCGTTGACTGCTGCATTGTCTTAAGGTGCAGGCCTGATATTCTTTGGCAGAGGCTTAGGAAAATCAGAGGCTATAATAGCGAGAAAGCGAGGAGGAATATTGAATCAGAACTTACTGACTACTGTTACTTGACTGCCAAGAGGCACTTGAAAAAAGTAAAGATTATACAGTTCGACACCACTAGGAGGAGCGTTAAAAAACTATACTATAGATTTATGAAATGCTACAGAAATGATTTCAGATGCAAGAGTGATGAAGTAGATTGGATCAACTATTTCGCTAAGCATTCTGAGAAGCTGAAGCTCTTTTCCCGTTGAAATCGATGGATAGAAGAATCGGTTTAGGAATACCCTCGGCCGTTAAAAAACCGTATCCTGGAGGAAGCCTCTTGAGAAGATCATAACCCTCCTGGGGCAGGCCCATTATGTCCATTAGGATTCTCGACTCCTCTCCTTCGCATATCCTATGAGAGATTTTCAAACCGGTGGACTTTACTATTTCTGGAGAAATTTGTGATGGGAATTGTGATACAAGTATTAAACTTTCATTAAACTTCCTCATTTCTAAGAATAGTTTTTCAGCTATAGTCAGCGGGGAATCGCGCCTCCTGTAAGGAAGCATATTATGCGCTTCTTCTAATACGATAAAATGGCATTTCTCACTCCTATTCTTTAATCTAAATTCGTAAAGCAGTGCTAAAATGAAGAGCGAAGTCAGTTTACGCATATCCACCTCTATGATGTCCCCAAGCTCGAAAACAGTAATCCCCTCCAATACGTCCTTAATGCTTATCAGCTTATCTCTGTTACAAAAAATTTCTCTATTCTGCCCCGTTACTAGAGGCCTCAACCTCCTTAACAATGCAAACTTTGTCTCATTTTCATAGAACGATTTAATACTCCACTTCTCCAGCGTATCTATAAAGGAAACCAGAGGATCATATGCTTTTATACCAAGCGTATTCTCTGTTAGTGTTTGCAGAAGCACTTCTCTAAACATATATGATTGCGAGGGTGTAAAATTATATATTTGATCAAAAATGTCTGTAACGATTGCAACATGCTCAGATATATTATCTGATTCAATAGGGTTAATTATATCTAGAGCGAAAGACCCCAACCCTAGAATCCTTCCATTAAGCTCTTCTGCAAGATGACGATATTCATTATGCCAATCTAGAATCATGAAAGAATATCCTAATCTTGCTAATTCTCTCACTATATGTTTTGCAGTAGTTGTCTTTCCAGACCCTGTTGAACCATATATGGCAACATGCTTTTCAAACATGCCGACTTTCAATCTTAGCGGGGAAATTTTAGAACCACTGAAAATAATCGATCCTAGGTATATTGTTTCTTTTTCTCTCCCGTTTTCAATATAGGAATTCGAAGGAAGCGGAGAAGTATAATTAGGTATATGCGGTACGAGCAAATTTGCTGAACATCCTACTTTAGACTTTTCTAAGACAGACTTTTCTATTAAAATTCGGTTTAAATACTTGACAAGCTTCTCCCCACTCAATCTGACTATTTTAAGTTCTGGAAAAGCAGTATTGTAAACAGATTTTATTTTTTCAATATCTGTTTCAAGCATTTTCATAGCCTCGTTAATGCCCTCACGACCTATTTTTCTGCTAACTATTAAAAGCTGCGTCAAGTGGGCAGAATCCTCAAAAGCACCCCCAGGAGAAACGTGCGTTACGCAAGTTAGTGAAACTCCTGACTTTAAAATACCGCTGATGAAACTTTGAACCCTCCGATAATAATCGTCAGCTTTAATGCTACTTAATTCAGAGCTTTCTTCAGGGGATATTAAAACCCCTCCTATTATTAATTCAGACGAGTCTGTTTTCACGATAAAGTATTTTTCGTCATCAAATGAAAGTATGCTCTTGATAGATTTAGGACGTTTTAATAAAAACAATGTAATGACTATTATGAAAACTATTAAAGGTAAAACAACCGGAAAATAGCTGTGGAAAGAGAAGGGGGAAGCAACTGCAAAGTATTTAATCGCCAATATCAGTAACACTATTAGAAATACGAAGTATGTGGGATCTATTTTTTGATTCATATATTCAGGGGAAGAGCCATCCAAATAAGCTGTAGCCTAGGTCGCTTACACCCTTTATTAGGGAATCGAAGAAATTAACTATGTTATCCACGATTTGTTTCGAAACTCCGAAGACTGCTCCAAGCATTACTAATGCGAGTACGACGAGCAACCCCTCCTCTATTAGCTGCGATCCCTTAAGCCTCATTTTCAAATCACACCACCTCATTTAAGGAAGTGATGAACAAAATATAAGCTCCAATGTAGTTTAAGGAGGCGTTTTAAATAATAGTGCTGTAAGTACTTTGTTAAATATTAGGAAAGAGAGTGTAAAACTGGTTACGGAGTATAGTAATGTTTTCAAAAGCCTCTTATAAGAGAGAGAATAATGTACCAGTATCGAAACGCTCAGTAGATATGTAAATAATGAAAATGTCTGCAGTGCTTCTGATTGAAAAACTAGCTTTGGTGAGAAAAAAGAGAACATATTAATTATTGGTCCCGTTGCTGAGAGAAATCCCATTAAAAGAGCGCTAACGATCAGCATTATCCTGGCTCTAAATCTAGCCTCAGAGAAAATGTTTCTTCTTTCATTTTTTAATATCTCGTTTTCTTTAAGAATGATGATGTATGTTTTCAAAACCTTTTTAGCAGAAGCTGTATTCCTAACAAATAGGCTTGAAATAAGTTTCATCAATATTTTAATAGTCTTATCTGAAAACCTAGAATATTTTATCAGGGATTTTTCCATCGGAAAACCGTTTATGTTATCATGAATAGCTTTTTCGAAAATTTTGTAACAACTTGTTTCCTCACCGATGTCTGAAAACGATTTAAAAACTAAATTCTCTAGGTTTCCAGGATACTCACATACCTTCTCTACTGCTCTCAAGTCTAGTGCTTTTGAAGAATCTACCTCATCACTTTTTCTAGTCAACATTAACGTATATGCTAGGAGCTGTAATGAACTCGCGGCCATAATCCCGAGCCTTAAGATGAATGCTAATACAAGAATTCCTGCTCCAATTAATATATGCCAATAAATTTCTCTCAACCTAGCAATGCACTCCTAATCTTTCTAATCTTGTTGAAAAATATTCTAAATATCAGGATGTTAGAGATGAAAAAGGCTGGTAGCAGCATATAAGAAGTTTGTGGCATGAATTCTGAGATCAGTATAATTGGAGTTGGAATGAGGAAGATATAAAAGAAGAAAATAGAAACCAAGGAATTAAGCTTTAAAGTATATTCTTGATATTTTCTTCTTGCCTTCGACTCAAAGATTCTAAAGAGCACTAAGATTTCTTCTGAACACATCTTCTTTACATTAATGGAGAATGCTTGGTCAACAATAGTTAATAATTCCAACTCATTTCTTAAAGAGTTTTTTATTGTTTTTCGCGCATCTCTCCCGTTTAAGTTCTCCCTGATACATTTTCTTAATAAACTACAGATATTGCCATATTCCTTTTTTGAAATACTATAAAATGTCTTATATAGATCATTATAGATCGCTTCAGCAGTAATAATATCCATTACCAATGGTGTTACTATCTCGTAGGAGCTTTCTTCCTTTCCCCTTGACAATTCCTTTAATGGTATTGAGGCGTAAAGAAACGCTAAGAGCTTTTTAATGCTCTTCATAGTCCTCTACTTTCTCCCTAAAATCTTCAAATAGGTTTCAAGAACGAGCTTCTTGATAACAGGGTTCTCTGAAAAACCGTGGCTAATAATTATTTTTTTAATCTCCTCATATATTTCTTGAAGAACGTTTTCTTCAATACAGTTTAAAGACGCTAATTTTCGAAATATTTTTGAAGCGTTTAAATCGTCGTAGTAGGCAGAATTTTTCAAAAAACTGTTGTTAGCGTAAACCTTCTTCAAACCAGAGTTTTCGTCAACTATCTTTATCTCGCTTATAAACCTTTTAACCATACTTCCCCATTCTACTTTCTTCATAGTTATTATAAAGTCCAGCTCGGATACGAGTAATTCTGGAATACCATATACTTCCACAAGCCTCTTAATAAACCCGCGACTGTCAGAAGCATGTGCAGTATGCATTATTCTAAGTCCAGCGGACACGGCTCGAAACATTGCTTTTACATGACCCTTAGTCTGGATTTCTCCAAGAATTAGATAAGAAGGGGTTCTGTGAAGCACTTTAATTATTTCGAGAGTTTTAGTATCCTTAGTCTCTTTGCTTTCAAACGGCTCGACAATATACACTATTCTGTGCTGATCAGAAACTCTTGAGGGAAGGGTTTCGAGAGCATCTTCTATGTGCACTATGCGCCACCAGGGAGGCATGAAATAGCTTAAAAAGTTTAGGAGGGAAGTTTTTCCAGAGTTCGGCTCGCCAACTATAGATATATTTGCCCGGTTAAGTGTAGCAAAGATTAGGAAGGCAGCGGATTCTGGAGAAAAATAATGCGTTTCCAGAAGGTACTTAAGAGGGAGAACTTGAACCCTGTGCTTCCGTACATCTATAACCCCCTTACCCCAGGTTAGGGGAGGAATATCTACCGAAACCCTCACAGGTATTTCTTCAAAAATTATGGAAGTCTTGATCGAAGGATTAGCATAGTCTAGATTAAGGTTGGACTCTCTTTTGACTAAGGTTATGAAGCTTTCAAAATCTTTCTCCCGAAACTTGAGGTTTGTATTTAGCCTTCCGAAAACAGCGTGATCTACATACAAATTATCACCAACGTTATCTAAGAAGAAGCTTTGTACATTTTCATCGATTATTAAAGGAAAGACCTTGGATAGACCTATTGAAGAATATACGGCATGCTTAACGAGAGAATCCCTGACAGATTTCTCGACTTCTCTTAAAGTCAGGATGTTTAAGAGTTTTAAACCAGTTTCAAACCTGTGCTTACAAATTTGATCTAGTCTCCCGCTTCTAAGCATTTTTTCGGAGTAAGCGTGACGTAAGACTATCGAAAGCTCTTTATTAATCCAGAAATAATCGTCTGACAAGAAGGAAACTCTATAAAGACTATTTTCGTCGTCTACAGAATAAAGTAAGTGCCCTATTACATATCTATGCTCGTCCGAAAACTTTTTGTCGAAAATATTTTTCACATCTTTGATATTGCATTTGATCAATAACTCGCCAGGCAGGTTAAGCTCTAGTATCTGGTTTAAGTACAAAGTACCATAAGAAGGGGTAATGCAGAGCTCTTTCCGAATATTATCTATGCTGGCATCATCAACACAGTCTTTTTCAACAAGAGTTCTATAAAGCCTGTTTTTCTCTTCCCTAACTATTCGAGAACATTCTTTTAACAGTTCTAAACATTCTTTATTAACTTCATACCATTCACCATTAAGATTAACTATAATCTTCCTTGGGTAGAAATGTGTAAGCTTATGTACAATGTTGCAAAAAAGGGAGGAGTCGATTTCTTGAGCAGATAGGTATAGAATTCTCTCCTTAGTATTCCATGCCCAGGTTCTTTGTGTGAAAAACATGAGGCTTTGTTTAGTCTCGCTCATCTGTAGGCAACCTTTAGGAAACTACTTAACTCGCGATACTTTTTCTCTAAGCTTAAAACTCTGTTGTTGAGCTTGCTTAGACTGATCTTCAAATCCTCTATTTCTTGAAGTATTGCGTTGATTAATAGATCGTCTTTAGGGATCATTTCTATTCAGAACTTTTGAAAAGAATATTTATCCACCAATATCGATGAACATTGGCGGTTATAAGTACTTTTTACAAGATTTCGGTTGAATGATGAAAGAAATTTCAAAGCAGGAGGTTTCGAAAGATGAGTAATCTCTTAGAGAAAAGCCTGATACTGCTTTTTTCAGCAATAATCTTTGGCATTAGTATTGCTTACCTGCTTGATCAAGTGATTCCTATGCTTAAGCAAATATATGAAGTTGTAGTTAAACTGGCTACTAGCTAGCTCAGGTGAGGTTATTGAGCGAAATACTTGAAGAGCATTTGAAAGATGCTTCGTGGCTTCTCGCTTCAATTTTAATAGGAATTGCCATTTTTAATACTGTTCACAGCTTGAGAATGATTTTTTTAAACAATGTGTTTGAAAGCATAATTTTAGTAATAAAGCAATACGCTGTTCTCTCGGCGGAATATAAGTGTGCTTTCACTCTGTTAATGCCAAACCCTCCCTTAATCGATTATTCCATTATGCTTGACGGCCATAAGTACTGCATCATTATTTATGGGGTCTGTGTCTTCGAGGGAGAGGATGAATATTATTACTTCAATAAAGTGATTTTAGAACCTGGGTGCAGATATTTTGTCAAAGCATCTGGTATGGAGGTTATGTTTACTAGATATGAGTGATAAGCTGCTCGAATCCTTATTCTCTTCACTTGTAGTCCTACTATTAATAATCGAACTTGGATTAGCTCTTTTGCTTACGTTACATAATGTATCCATTATGATGGACTTTATCAAAAAATGGTGAAAATATTATGGATTTTTTGGAGAGCATCTTAGTAATAATCTTAAGCTTCTTTCTAGTTATACCAGTGGTTGTCACTTCCCAATATTTGGGGTTGGAATTCAAATTATTATCCTGCATCGATGAGGATTTGAGAACAGAGGTTAACATACTTAAAATACTTAATCAAGAGCATGAAATTAAAAACATACTCGATAAATTGATTAATTTTCTGGATTCTAATGGGGTGAAGTGGGTGAGTATAGAGCTTTCCAGCGAGAAGTATGGGAAAACTATGATAAATAATGAAAGAATTCTAATAGGATCCAGGGGGCAAGTTAGATACGTGAAAGTCTTAAAAATCACAAGCAAAGACGTGTTGTATCTTACGATAGGGGTCAGGAATGATTAAAACTTGGCTTATTGTAGTATTTGTTTCAATTCTCATGATGATTACTCTGCTTACAGTAAACCTCATGCTCTTAGTAAACGTTGAGCTTTCAATAAATTTCTTAAAACAAAAAAGGAAAGCGATCACCGCTAATTCCTGTATAGATGATTTCTTTGAAAGCATTAACACAATCCTAGATGATAGCGTGAGTAGTTCGAGGGGGAATTTTTCAATTATGAGGGAAACCTTAGAAAAGGAGATTGAAAAATTAATTGAAAGGGTTTCAAAAACCAAGGGTTTTTTAGAAGAATGTGGACTAAAAATCAGCTTTAGAAAATCTATTGTTTTCTTTAATAATACTGAAGGATACGTTATTCAAATAGTTGCTGAGGCTTATGCAGAAGACTGTGAAGGGCTTTTCTCAATTAGGCGTAACAGCAATATAGTGCGTTTTATTCCTCAAGAAACCTGTAAAGAATCAAACATTGCTGAACTTTTTCCAAATAATTCCTCATAGGTTTCCCTAACACTATATTCCGCATACCCTATGTACTCTGCTAATTCCCTTTGAGTAACGGGGTTTTTGATGCTTAGAATTGACGCTGCTTCCTTGGATGCTGCATAGATTATAGAAGCTATGCATATCATTGGGTTCTTGCTTCTGAAAAAGTAATGCCTAGCTCTTAAATCTTTAAGAATCCTGAATGAGATTGCTTTAAGATGATTGATGAAACTAACTTTGTCTTCAGACTTAAGCTTTTCCAGACGACTATTATTCCTCATGATCATAGAGATGATTTCAATAATTGTCTTGTCCGCATCATTTCTCGTCTCCATGAGGCCTATGCCTCTTGCTGCAGATATTACTTGGAGAATATCTCTAGTTTTAACTTTAAGACCTATGCTTTGCAAATATGTTCTTATATTCTTGTAGTGAGGAGCTATGCTTAGGCCGTGGAGTCTTGCTGCAGTAACTACAGAATATGCTGCAATAGCCGCTCTATTAGACCTCTCACGATTGCGTTTAAACGCATGGATCAGGCTTAAACCAATCCGGTGCGATTCCAGTCTTATTGAGTGGCCTAAATGAAAGGTATCGCACAATTTATCTATTAACCATTTCAATTCGTTTTCGCTTTTATTAAGGGAAGACATGCTCTTTTGAATATAGGATATTTTTCTTACAGAACTTTTCTCTATGATAATGCTTCCGTAATGAGGCTCTTTTTGAATACTGTGATTCTGGTTCGGATGGATCACATACTTGTTTGAAGCCCCTATAACTAGACCACATTTGCTGCAAACAAGCTCGTTATCCGAATTTATAATGGAAGAATTACAATTTGGACACTTCGTAAAGTCTTGAACTAATTCTTGGCGCATCTTCAAAGTAACAATGGTCTGTCAGTCGATAAAAGCTACTATGAAACAGAGTTATGCTCTAAAGTAAATAACTTACTTCAGAAAGTATTAAAAATAGGGAGTGGAGTGTAAAAATGAGCTAAAATGATGAGGACAGGGTTTACAACGGAGGTCAACCGCTTAATAGGTAAAAAAGTCGTCGTAGTCACTCAAAGTGGCGAGGAGTTTTCTGGGGTTTTAGCCTCTTTAGACATAGACACCTTCTCAGTTATTCTGAACAACGTAGAGTTGAGAGATGGTAACGTGCTGCCCAAAGTTATACTTAATGGTAGGGATGTAAAAAGAATAGAGCTCAAAAAAGCAATCATCGACCTAAGGAAACTGGCGGAGAGAATAGAGAGGGTATTTCCTAAAATGGTGCAGTACAACGAGGAAGCCGGAGTAATAATAGTAATGAATAGAATAAGGGTTACTGAAAACGGTGTCGTAGAAGGAAGCGGCCTTGCTGCGGAAAAGGTCAGCGAGATATATAATGAATTTGTTAAAGAAGTTTCAGAATCCTAAGCTTCCTTCAAATATTTTTTAAGGAAATTCTTAATACTGCTATACGCGGTCTGAGCGGCTGTTAAATCGGCTCCTTCGCCTCTTGTTTCAACAAGTATGCATGCACTGTTTAAGCCATGTAGGCTTGCGATGCCTGGAACCAAACCTGCGGCGCCGACAACAGTCCCCCTCAGCGGTAAAAACCCCAATGAAGCTCCTATCATAGAGGCCCGCCAATCAGATGAGGAGAGGTATACTTTTCTCTTGTCACCTACGTGTGGAATAGCATATCCACCTACGCCAATAACAATCTTAACACCATGTTTTTCAGCAGTCTCAACAAGGTTCTCAGCTAACTCGTATTGATTGATTTGGGTAGCGGGTTGCGAAGTTCCTCTAACTATTAGTAAATCACCCGTTTCTCTTAAACGAACCTTGTTAACGCTTATTTTAGGCAAGGTTATTAGCCCCTCCTTAGACGCTACTGAAACGTAGAGAAGCGATTCTGGGTAAAACTCTACTACTGGAGTGTTTTCAAAAGCTGATTCCGTTAAGAGTTCTCCAGTTAATGAGCCTACTAGACCAATACCGGGCAAACATACTATCATACAATCAGCAGTTCCCGTCCTGCTATTTAGAACCTTCTTTAGCATCCCTCAGTAAGATTCTATTCCTTCCTATTAAACCTTAAATAAGGGTGTGGAGTGGATGTTGAGAAAAGAGGATTAAGAAAATGCTTATAAAATTTTTAGGGGGTGTTCGCGAAGTAGGAAGGTCTGCCATATATTTGGCGGACGAAGAGAAACGTTTTCTACTAGATGCGGGTGTCATGCTCTCAGGAAGGGAAGTAAAATATCCGATGCATATTCCTCCGAGAGAAGTGGATGAAATAATTATTACTCATGCTCACCTAGACCATATTGGAGCCGCCCCCATTTTCTTCATAGGACTAGGGAGGAGGTCTTTTCTAACTGCGCTGACCGCCCCCTTGGCAAAGCTCATTCTGTTAGACTTCATAAGAGTGTCTAAAGGATTATTACCCTTTGAAATACTTGAAGTAGATAAATTCGTAGAGAAGTCTGAAAAACTCAATTACAATGAGGAAGCTTCAAAGAACGGGTTTAAGCTGACGTTTCTTCCAGCAGGCCATACTCCTGGAGGAGGTCAAGTAATGCTTGAATTTAAGGGGCGGCGAATACTTTACACAGGTGATATTAACACTGTTGAAACCACCTTGCTCAAGGGTGCTTTTACAGACTATCCTCCCATAGACATAGCGATTGTAGAAAGCACCTATGCTAATAAGAATCATCCAGAGAGGGAAGAAATTGAGAAGGAATTCGTCGAGAAACTTGAAGAAGTTGTTGAAAGGAAAGGAATAGCGTTAGTACCTGCTTTCGGGATAGGAAGATCTCAGGAAGTTATAACAATACTCGCTAAATACTCGTTTCCATACGAAGTTTACTATGACGGCATGGCTAGAGCAGTTACACAGATACTGTTCGAATTTCCAGAATGGCTATCCAACCCGAGCCTTTTGGAGAGGGCAGCTAACGAAGTAATCTGGATAAATACTGAGAGACAGAGAGAGTCTGCTTTAAAGAATCCGGGAGTAATAGTTACCCCTGCAGGCATGTTGCAAGGAGGGCCCGTAAACTTTTATCTGAAGAAAGTAGGGAATTCTAAGAAGAATCTAATAGCCTTCGTCAGCTACCAGGTAGAGGGGACTCCTGGAAGGCTTCTGTTAGAGAAAGGAATAATTACGGTTGATGGAAAACTGGTCAGGGCGAAGTCTGAAATAAAGCATTTCGAATTATCTTCTCACAGCGGTAAGGACCAGCTTGAAGCGTTGATTAAGAAGATTAATGCAGACAAGACTTTCATCGTCCACGGTGAGCCGGAAAACTGTGAAAGGCTCGCGGAATATGCAAGAGAGGTTCTAGGGCTCAAGGCATATGCTCCAAAGCTTGGAGAAAGCTATATTATCTAGTTTCAGAATAGTCCAGTCAACAGTGTAATTAGAAAAGATTATAACGAAGTTTGGAATATAATAGCCTAAATAAACAATACGCGTCGGAGATATTGCTAGATATTAACATAAGGTAAGGATGGGCCGGGCCGGATTTTCGAAGATTTTCTCGAACCGGCGACCTCTGCCGTGTGAGGGCAGCGTCCTAACCATCTGAACGACCGGCCCACTAGATTAATGCTAAGTATCCTCTTATATTCTTTTTCCCCTTTAATTAGTCTATCCTTTCTTAGCCCTTATCTCAGTCCTCTTGGGTCTCAAATTCTTGCTGTGGCACTTCCTACACTTTTTAGCAGTAATAGCATTCCTCGCCCCGCACTTCCTGCATATCATGAAGCGGAGCCTCCGCTTCTTTACGATTTCTATCAACACTGGGTCGCTTATCTTCATGCCGCTTTCTACGCTGCCACGAGTTTTTTAAAGATTTACCTACTATATCTTTTCTCAGGTAGGGCTTTAAAATGGGAAGATTTAAAAAGCATTCTTCGGGTCAAAGGTAGCGTATGAAAATACCTTTCTGCGATTTCTGTGCGAAAAGCGGGAGCTTATGTCAGAAATGCAAAGAGCTTCTGGATAGTGGCAAAAACGATGAGTTAGATTTAGTGGTTTCCAGGATTCTTCTCGAGGAAACTGGTAGAATACGTGGTTTGGATAGAATAGAGTTTAAAAAGGCCTATAAAGAGGATGATTTCCTACTCTTGTTAAGCGATAACGAGGGTGTGAGGATTTTCAGGGACAATAAGGATCTTGTTGAAAAAATTAAGAGGGAAACTGGTAGTGAGAAGGTAATTGTAGTGGATTATAAGAAGGATCAGAAGAGAAAGCTTGAGGAATTAGTGTATCCTCTCAGGATGGCTGGATTAAGCAAGTTGTGGTTACCTGGAAACATGACGGAGTTCAGGGTCTTAATAGAGAGTAAGGGGGTTGAGGAGAAGCATTTACAGAAGCTTGAGAAACTGGCTAAAAGAATCGGGATTAACGTGAGGTTCCAGGCTTAAGAGAATGATGAAAAATGTTGGAGGATAGGAAGAGAAGTATTGACGTAACTCCGGAGGACGAGGGTAAGACCGTTAAGCTTTACGGGTGGGCTCTTGACAGGAGAGACCTCGGTGGTATAAAATTCATAATTCTAGCCGACCGGTGGGGCAAGATACAGATAGCTTGGATTAGAAATAAGTCTAATCCGGAAGTTGAACCGATACTGGATGAGATAAAGCTCAATGACGTGATAGAGGTCATCGGGAGAGTTAAGAAGGTGCCCCAGGCCCCAAGGGGGCTGGAGATAGATCCTCTTCAAGTAAGAATTCTAAACGCTTCAGAGCATCCTCTCCCCCTAGACCCGACTGAGAGAATAAAAAGCAACCTGGATACTCGGCTGGATGCTAGGCCTCTTGACGTATTTAGACCAAAGGTTAGAAGCATGTTTTTAATAAAGAGTGCTTTACTGCAGTTTTTAAGAGAGTTTTTCCATGGGAACGATTTCGTTGAAATAATCACCCCCAGAATAATAGCTTCCGCAACGGAGGGGGGTGCAGCACTATTCCCATTGCCGTATTTTGATAGGATAGCTTATCTTGCTCAGAGCCCTCAGCTTTTCAAGGAGCAGATGGTAATAGGTTTTGAAAAAGTTTTTGAAATAGGACCGTTTTTCAGAGCAGAACCATTCAACACAACTAAACACTTGAACGAGTTTACTTCTGTAGATATTGAAGTTGCCTTCGCAAACATGTATGACGTGATGTCTATTTGCGAGAGAATGATAAAATACGTGTATGAGAAAGTAGTTGAGAAATGTAGTGACGAACTGGAGGCTCTGGGGGTAAAAGTATCTGTTCCCGAGATCCCTTTGAAAAGGTTTAGATACGATGAGATTATTTCTAAGTTGAACAACAGGGGTATTAAAGTAGAGTTTGGAGACGATATTGGGAGTGAGGAGTTGAAGAACCTCGAAGAGTTAATGGACGAGTATTACTTCATAACTCACTGGCCAAGCAAAGTAAAGCCTTTCTACATAAAGATGAATAGTGACGGCACTTCAGAATCATTCGACTTAAACTATGGCCCCCTAGAACTGGGTTCAGGAGGTACAAGGGAGGAGAATAAGGAGAAGCTTATAAAACAGTTGATTGAGAAAAACTTGAACCCCAGCAATTTCTCCTACCATCTTAAAGCATTCGGATACGGTATGCCTCCTCACGCAGGATGGGGAGTTGGTCTCGAAAGGCTCTTGATGAGCATCCTGAAAATAGACAATATAAGGGAAGTCGTTCTTTACCCTAGGGATAGGTTTAGACTAGAGCCTTAGCAGCTTATTCTAAAGCCTCTTCTTCCACATCTATTATTCCGTCCTCAGTAATTTTAAAGAGACACTCTCCCTCAGGCCTGTCCAAACTAACTATCAAGCGTGCCACTCTAAGACCTTGCTCGCCCCTAGCCTTACGCAAGTAAACCCTCGTATGGCTTCTATGCGCAAGTATGTGCCCACCTATGGGATAGGCACCTAGGCCGAATATTTCATCAGGCTTAGCCATAACCTGGTTTGTAACTACGATAACAAGGTTGAAAGCCTTGGATAAACGTTCAAGCCTGTGCAAGTGAGCGTTCAACTTCTGCTGTCTCTTGACCAAGCTCTCCCGGCCCAAGTATTCGCTTCGGAAGTGAGTTGTTAAGGAATCCACTATCACCAGCTTTACGTTTTTACTCTTAATTATCTCATCCAGCCTTTCGACAATAAGTATTTGATGATCTGAATTGAATGCTTCTGCAACAATAATGTTCTCTACGGTTTTTATCGGGTCTAGGCCGAGATGCTTAGCCATGGAGACAATACGCTCCGGCCTGAAACTGTTCTCAGTATCGATGTAAACAGCATTGCCGTTTAACCCACCTTTTTCCACGGGGAGCTGGACGTTTACAGCTAGTTGATGACTTATCTGAGACTTCCCTGTTCCAAACTCGCCGAAGAACTCTGTTATAGTCATTGTCTCTAACCCCCCGCCAAGAAGGGTGTCGAGCCTTTTACTACCCGTAGTAAGCTTCTGAATGTGTTCTCTCTGCTTTAATATGTCGAGCGCGGATACGAATTTAACCTCAATACTGCTCCTCGCCAAAGATATTATTTTAGCAGCAATCTTATCGGAAATACCTCCTTCAACAAGCTCGTTTATAGTAGCTGTTGCTAATGCTTCAACCGTAGTATAACCAAGCTCCCTAAGCTTAGCAGCGGTGGAGGGCCCCACGCCTGGAATATCCTCTACGGATTCGAAAACCTCTACCTTCTCCCCCTCCTCCTTCCTAACCATCTTCCTCTCCAGCCTAGACTATTAGAACTCCTATGTTAAGATGCTTATAAACATAGTCTGCTACAACAAGATGTTAAGCATTTTTGCAAGCTTATAACTCGCATAGACTTGAAAAACAGTATGGGTCTCGAGTATCAGAAGAAGACTATGGAATTCTACGATACCGTGGCTGAGGAATTCAACAAGACAAGAATAAAACCCGACCCCCTCCTAGAAATGCTAGCGGCGAGGAATTTCTCAAAGAGTTCTAGATTTATACTTGATAATGGCTGCGGTAATTGTAGAAACCTTAGACTTTTTAGCGAGAAAAATGTTTTGATAGCGGGAGATGTTTCAAGAAAAATGTTGAAACAGTGTAGGAAGAACAAGTCTGGTTTAAACATCAACTACTTGCAGTACGTGTTAACGCACCTGCCATTCAGAAATAATGTTTTCGACGGGATAGTTTGCATAGCTGCTGTACACCATTTGAAGAAGAATGACGTTGTTAAAGCAATGTTGGAAATGAAAAATGTTTTAAAAGATAAGGGTTGGTTACTTGTATCCTCATGGTCTACCAAAATATTGAGAAGTAAAAGATTCTTGAAGAAAGTCGAAAAGACGGATGACTATTTTCTAATAAAATGGGGAAAATACAAAAGGTTCTACTTCCTCATGGATGCTAAGATGCTTAGAAGATTGTGTGAGGAAGCAGGTTTTAAAAATACAGTTGCTTTAGAACACGGCATGAACAGTTATATTCTGATAGAGGGGGGAAGCAAATCTTATTAGAGGCCGCTGGGTAAGTCGAAACCATACAGCCATTCATGGTTAAAAAAATGACCCCATGTTTTTGGCAAAAAGATTTATTTCCCCCTAAAGGATTTTTCCATCCGGCTCCGATGGTGTAGCCCGGTCAAGCATACGAGCCTCTCGAGCTCGGGGCCCGGGTTCAAATCCCGGTCGGAGCATTCTAAAAAAGCTTTTAAGTCATGGAAGAGAAATATCTTTGAGCGATTGTCTTTTCTTATTATTATCAAGAAGGCTGTTTTGATATTGGGTTGATTGTTTTTAGGAAGCGTTCAATACTCTACGTGGTCTTTAATACTTTAAATAATCGACAGGCTTATCTTTAAACCCTAGTTCCGTTAAACGGATAAGTTCAAATACATTCGGAAGGCTTGAGTTGAAAAATTGGAATCTGGAAAGACAGGGTATGCGTTACTCATAATATCTATAGTCGGTGGGTTTGTCTGGGCTTCATTTGCTCCCTTCAGCCTTTTTCTCGGAGTCTACTTAGTATCCCAAGGAATATCATATGCTTTAATCGGCTTACTGATGACTGCAACCAGTATACTATCTTCCTTTCTACAACTGGTATTTGGCTCATTAGCAGACAAGTATCAGAATACGAGGCTTATAATTTCTCTCACGCTTCTCGCTAGAAGCGTTGCATGCCTAATACTTGTATTTTCAAGAGACTTGGTGAGCACATTATTATGGTATGTTGTGTCAGGCATTTTTCTCTCTGGATTTTTACCAATCGCCCAATCCATGGTTGCAAAGCTTTCTGAAGATGAAAGACTCGGCTTTTCCATGGGGAAATACAGGTTATCTGGGTCTCTAGGATGGGCTTTTTCATGCATACTGACTGGTCTATTCGCCAAGTATGGAATTTGGAGTATATTCCCAATAACACTGGTTCTATCCTTCTCTTCCTTTCTCGCAAGTTTAGCAATACCGGAAGTCAAAGGGATTGCAGGAAGCCACCGCGAGATCAGGAGGCATGAAACACGCAAGCCTGTTAAACTTGTTGTTTTCTTCATACTCAACATATTCCTGTCGAGCTTAAGTATGAGTGCTGCATCCTCATTTTTGAACATCTTTCTTTTCCAACTGGGGAGCGACCCTTTTTTCATAGGTGTTATCATTGCAATAGGCGCGTTCTTAGAAGTCCCCGCTATGTACTTGGGTGGAATATTGTCAGACAAGACTAGTGAAATACTGGTTCTGATGATGGGAGAAATAGGCTTAGGAATAATTTATTGGCTTTATGGAACTGTTAAAAATATTTATACCTATATTATTATTCAAGGGCTTAGAGGTGTCCTATACGCGTTCTTCATGGTTTCAGGAATGTCGTTAAGCTCAAGCATGGGGGATGTTGAGAAAAAGGGTTTCTACGCAGGGCTCTATAATCTTTCACTCCAATTCGGAATGGCGTTGGGGCCTTTTCTTGGAGGTTTAGTCTCAGACGCTTTCGGATTATTGACGATGTTCCTAACAGTTTCAATAATCTCAGAATTATCGTCAACCCTACTAATTCCGCTTGCTTTTAGTGCTAAGAAGAAAATGGGCTTAAAGTTTCTCAGTCGGTTTTACTCTTCTCTTCCTTAGGTTTAAAGGATATTATTACTTCATCGACTCCAATTATAGATGAAGCCAGTTCTACAGCAGAAGCAAGCCAGTTTTTAACAACCAAGTAGGGTTCAATCACTTCTTTATCCAGGTTCTCTATCTCTCTTTTTATAGCGTTTACTCCGTAGGCTGCACCGTCGCTTGAAGAATGCTTTTTCTTAAGCGTAGCCATTGCTATTACCGGTTTCATCCCCGCGTTGGTTACGAGGGTCCTCACCAACGACTCTATGCTGTTTGCAAAAGCTTCATAAATCAGTCTCTCCTCTCCCTCCATGGTTTCAGCTTTACTCCTTATCGTCTTCTCTATCTCCATTAGTTCTGCTCCTCCGCCAATCACGTACCTAGGGTCCTTGTAAAGGCTTAAGATAGCTGAAAGCGAGTGTTTCAATTCCCTCTCATACTCTTTCAAAAGATCCTCATTAACCCCTCTCAATAGTATTGAGACGGCCCTAGGCTCTTCACACCCTTCCACGAAAACTATTTTCTCATTTTCGAAGACTTCTTCCTTAACTAGGCTTGCTCTACCGAGCTTGTCTGCAGTAATATCTTCTGGGTCGGACACTATTTTTCCACGGGTTGCTCTCTCCAACCTCTCCATATCTGACCTCTTTACTCTTCTAACTGCCGTTATCCCGTTCTTGTAAAGGTATTGTTGCGCAAGCTCGTCTATCCCCTTCTGGCAGAAAACCACGTTTGCTCCCGACTTAACTATTGCATCAACTTTGTCTCGAATTATCTTCTCTTCCTCTTCCATAAACCCGCGCAATTCCTCGGTGGTCTTTACCTCTATTTCAGTAGAGATCTCTGTTTTCTTTACTTCAAGAGCATAGTCTACTAAGGCTATTTTCGCATCTTTAATAGTCTTGTTCATATTCGGGTGAACGACCTCCTTGTCGACTATGACTCCATTTATCAACCTAGAGTTCAATATCTCGTTTCCCCGTTTCCTGACGATGCTTACCCAATCTATGTCAGCATAATACCCGCCGTCTCTCTTCTCAATTATTCTCTCAGCAGCCTCTAGGGAGATCTCGCCTAGAATCCTCCTTTCCTCCTGAGACGAGAAGAATGTGATGGCTGTTTCAGCAACTTTTCTCAGAAGCTCTTTATCCGAGAGATCAACCCGCTTAGCATCTTTCTCCAATTTTCTAAGAGCTTCTAGCAGGGCGCTGTGGTATCCTCTGGTTATCGAGATAGGGCTTATGCCCTGCCTATACAGCTCATAAGCGTTTCTAACGAGTTCACACATTAACAGTATCAGAGAAGTCGTCCCGTCCCCTATTTCTTTCTCCAACGCTTTAGCAGCGTCTACAATCATTTTTCCAATAGGGTGTTCAATATTCGCCTCGCTAAGGACTGTTACACCGGTCTTCGTAACAGTTATGTCTCCGACTGAACCTACTAAAAGCTTGTTCAAGCCACGGGGCCCGTAGGCGGTTCTCAAAATCTCCCCTATGATGAGTGATGCTACAATATTGTTTTCATAAGCCTCTTCTTTACTCCTCCTTATAGTGGTCTCCTTTAATACTATTGCTGGTCTCGTTTGCTCATAGGACATTTCTTACCACCTCCAGATTCTTCTTTAAAGCCACTTTTTAAAAGCTTTTTCCCACTTGAGGAACAATGTTTATTAGGGGTATGCGAGGATTACCCTTCGGTTTGGGAAAAGTATACGACGGAAAGATAAAGGGGATTGCTAAAACACTGCTGTCGAAATACGGAGACCGTTTTAGTGATGATTATTACGCTAATAAGGAATTTTTGAAAAAGACTGCGATTTTTCGGTCCAAGAAGATTTTGAACCGTGTTGCGGGATACATTACCTCAGTTAAATCCTCCGCCAAACGGCGAGAAGAGGTGGTTGAAGTCGGAGAAGAATAGGATTCCAATATTCTTGTCTATCTCTGACTACGGTTGGTTGAAAAGGATGCTTAAAGAGGCTGAGGCCTATCTTAACGAGTCTAAGAAAGCACCCTATCCTATGAAACTAGTGTATGCGAGAATGTCTATCGTCTCCAGCAAGATGATGATTAACATGCTTTTCCCTCCCATAAGCAAGTACGGGGGTCACAATATTGATGAAAAGAATTTTAATCCTATTGAATTCAGGATTAGAAGCCTCTACGACAAGGCTCTTGAAAAATTTGACAAAATACAGTTATCAGAGGACGAGGCTATTGAAATAAGCGATTTCCTGTACAATCTTTCCTCAACGATTTTTGAACAAATTCTGAGTAAGAATTGAACAGCCTTAAATTTCATATTTAAATACTGCCGTGCGCTAGGTTACTTTGATGATGTAAACTGACCTGCTCTGAGAGTTGTCTCGATGAGGATCATGCACCTCTCTGAAAAACTATAAATGCTCCTGCTCAATTTTTTTCAGGTAACTGTCAACAATCATGGGGGGCAGACCTATATCTATCAACATTTCTCTAAATTCTTCAATAGTCTTGTTCTCCTCCCTAAGACTGCGTTTAGCAAGCTTTCTAATTGTTTCACCGATCTCATGCGGGAATATTATCCATTTCTCTGTCTTCTTAACATAGTAATCTGGCTTCAAAATGCTCCACGGCTTATAGTAGACGGTTGCAATCTTCACGCTTGAAGCTCCCTTATCCTGAAGATGCTTACGCACTGTTTCAAGGCTTCTCCCAGTGTCCGCAACATCATCCACTACGAGCACTCTCCTCCCCGCAACATCAACGTTAACGTCCTGAACTATCCTCGGCTCACTCCCGGTCTTCTTAACATCCTCGTAGAAAACAACTCTTATGACTCCTATTTCAACGTCTTCGAATTCGTCAGAGAATATTCTTAAGGGGACAAGCCCCCCTCTTGAGACGCCGATAATCACATTTGGCCTATAGCCCGATTTCAAAACTCTATCTACAAGCTCTAGGGTAAGCTGGTAGAAATGCTCCCAGCTCACTATTTCAAACTCCATGCTAGTTTGAATTCTATGATCACGAATAATAAATGTTTTTATCCCAATTATCTTAAAGCTTAATCGTTGAGTATTAAGGCGATAGAATCGTTGAACCTGTACTTTGCTCTCTTCTCAGTTAACCCTTTGCCGAAAGACTGGGCTGGAATCGCGGCGGAGGTTAAGAGTGGAAATAAGGTTTACATCCAGTTTTTTAGGCAGGGTTCTCTAGTTACCGAGCTCGTCCCATTCCTGGTCTACAATGTCCACCAAGCTTTCAAATACCATTATAATTCGCTGAAGGGGTTTGAACAGGAGCTTCTAATAGCTCTCTACGGGAAGAAGAGCTTCCAGGATGCGTTGTCCACCGTCGGAGTATCGGCGTGCGATAAAGCGGTAGTGCTAATTTTATCAGAAACGGTTAGGGAGCTGGAGAAAGCGATGGAAGTCTTAAAGAAAAAGGTTTACGAAGCGGGTTCTAATATTGAACTGTTTGAGAACGACGAGGACTTGTTCACATCATTCTGGAGGCCCTTTTTCATAGGGTTAGGCTTTAGAACAATGGGTATGGATTACCACCAAATACTCGAACTCGTCAAGGAGAGGATTGCAACAAGCTACTTATAGCCTTATTCTCTATAAATGTGATAAAAGATTAAATACCTCCTCAAAAAAAGATAGATAGCCTTGGAAGCACCATCTCTGGTAGTAAACGTTCAGGAAGTCACTAAAGATTATGTTTTGAAAAGCGGTGTTGTGAAGGCTTTGAAAGGAATCAACCTCCAGGTTAGGAGGGGAGAATACATTTCCATAATGGGGCCTTCTGGAAGCGGTAAAACAACGCTGTTCAACATGGTCGGTGGGCTGGACAGGCCTACTAGCGGAAGCGTATTCATAGACGGGATGGATCTGGCTAAAATGAATGATCGCCAATTAGCATGGGTTAGAAGCAGGAAAATAGGGTACATATTCCAGACATTTAACTTGATTCCCGTGTTGTCTGCACAAGATAATGTTGCTCTACCGATGGTTTTCCTTGGAATAAAGAAGGAGGAGCGGTTAAGGAAGGCTGCTGAACTCTTAGGGATAGTTGGATTAGGCGACCGGCTTACGCATAGGCCACACGAGCTTTCAGGCGGGCAGCAGCAGAGGGTTGCGATAGCGAGGGCTCTTGCCAACGATCCCTCTATAATACTTGCAGACGAGCCTACTGGAAACCTTGACTTGGCTACTGGCCTCTCCATAGTTCAGCTTCTATACAGGCTTAAAGTAGAAAGAAATACTACAGTAATATGTGCTACACACGACCTTAAAATGGTGGACGTTTCGGACAAACTAGCCTGGTTAAGAGACGGCGTTATAGAAAGGATGGAGGAAAGGACAACAGTTACATTATCAGCCGAAGAACTATAGATTAAATGCTTTCAATAGCTATTTTTACTCCTTTCTAGCCGGGGATATGTTTTTATACTCGTTTTTCAAACCTCATCCGACCTAATATGAGCGAAGATTTCGAGGAAGAGGAGTGGGAGGAAGAAGAGGAAGAGGACTGGGAAGAGGAGGAAGACTGGGAAGAAGAACTCGAAGAAGAGTGGTAGCGCCTTCAAAAAATACTCCAATATTTATTTTTCATGATTTAAATCTTAAGAGCGTGGCTTAGATTGGTCAGGGTCGCAGTAATAGAAAGAGACTCATGCAAGCCGACTAAATGCGGCAAGCCGTGTAGAAAATACTGTCCTATAGTGAGAACAGGACAGGAGGCGATATACTTCGTCGACGAGAAAGAGCCTCCTGTGATTAACGAATATCTTTGCAGCGGGTGCTGCATATGCGTCAAGAAATGCCCCTTCAACGCCATATCAATCGTCAACCTTCCCGATGACTTGGAGGAAAGGGTTTTCCACAGGTATGGAGTCAACGCTTTCAAGCTTTACGGGTTTCCAGCTCTCTCACCGGGCTCCGTTACAGGAATACTTGGTGAAAACGGCATCGGGAAATCTACGATACTCAAGATAATAGGGGGCTTGATTAAGCCAAACCTAGGCAGGGTCGGGGAGGAGGTCAGCGTAGAGGAGATACTTGCTTCCCTCAGGGGGAACGTTTCATTCAACCTGATCGAGAAGATTTTCAAGGGAAAGTTGAAATGCATCTATAAGCCGCAATACTTAGATGAAATTCCCAGGAGAATCGGAGATAAGAAAGTTAGAGAAGTTCTGGAGAAAATAGATGAGAGGAAGGTTTTCGAAAAGATTGTTAAAAAACTGGATTTGAACAAGGTCTTGGACAATAGGGTTAATACTTTGAGCGGCGGCGAATTGCAGAGGCTTGCTATTGCAGCAGCATGCATGAGGAATGGAGATGTGTACTTGTTCGACGAACCGTCAAGTTTCTTAGACGTTAGGCAGCGTCTTAAAGCAGCCGACCTCATAGTTTCCCTGAAGGAGGAGAATAAGGTTGTAGCTGTCGTGGAGCACGACCTAACTCTGCTCGACTACTTGGCTGATTACATAGTGGTGATGTACGGACAGCCGTCAGTATACGGCATAGTTTCTCAAGTGCTCTCCGCTAGGGTCGGAATAAACTCTTACTTAGAAGGATACATAAGGCAGGAGAACATTCGGTTTAGAAAAGAGAGCATAAGGTTTCATACCCATACGAGGATTGAGGAAGCCCCGCAGATCAAAATGTTCGAATGGCCGGCCGTAGAGGTTTCGCTCGGAAGCTTTAGGCTTGTTGCTGAAGGAGGCTCCATAGGCGTCGGCGAAATAATAGGAATAGCCGGCCCCAACGGGATAGGAAAAACCACAATGCTCAGAGAGCTTTTGAAAAGCTTCATTGGAGACACTTCTATGAACGACGAGGAGATTATTAAGAGAATAGGGTATAAGCCGCAGTACGTCTCAGGACTGTTCAAGGGGGCTGTGGGCGATATTTTGAGGGAAGCCTACGGCGGAGAGATACCTGAGCTCCTCCAAAGCGAGCTGATAAAGCCTCTTAAGCTAGACCGTCTCTCAGACAGGCTTGCTGAAACGCTGAG